>NZ_JBIBFR010000063.1:0-1090 GCF_042956125.1 Streptomyces sp. NPDC008313 | reverse complement strand
CCGTTGCCGTTGCTGGTGGAGCGGGAGCGGGCGTTGTACGGGGCGTGGTACGAGTTGTTCCCGCGGTCGGAGGGCGCGGTGGTGCGTGCGGACGGGCCGCCGGTGAGCGGGACGTTCCGTACGGCGGCGGAGCGGTTGCCGGCGGTGGCGGAGATGGGCTTCGACGTCGTCTACCTGCCGCCGATCCACCCCATCGGCACGACGTTCCGCAAGGGCCCCGGCAACAGTCTCTCCCCCGGCCCCTACGACGTGGGGGTGCCGTGGGCGATCGGCTCCCCGGCCGGCGGGCACGACGCCGTCCACCCGGACCTGGGCACCCTCGAGGACTTCGACGCGTTCGTGCGCCGGGCCGCGGGACTGGGGCTGGAGGTGGCACTGGACTTCGCACTGCAGTGCTCCCCCGACCACCCGTGGGTGGCCAAGCACCCCGACTGGTTCGCCCACCGGGCCGACGGCAGCATCGCCTACGCGGAGAACCCGCCGAAGAGGTACCAGGACATCTACCCCATCGCCTTCGACCGGGACATGCCCGGCCTCGTCGCCGAGACGGTACGCGTGCTGCGGCACTGGATGGACCACGGCGTGCGCATCTTCCGCGTCGACAACCCGCACACCAAACCGGTGGTGTTCTGGGAGCAGGTGATCGCCGAGATCAACCGCACCGACCCGGACGTCGTCTTCCTCGCCGAGGCGTTCACCCGGCCCGCGATGATGCGCACCCTCGGCGCGGTCGGCTTCCAGCAGTCCTACACCTACTTCACCTGGCGCAACACCAAACAGGAACTCACCGACTACCTGACCGAACTCGCCGGTGAGACCGCCGCGTTCATGCGGCCCAACCTGTTCGTCAACACCCCCGACATCCTCCACGAGTTCCTCCAGCACGGCGGCCGGCCCGCCTTCGAACTCCGCGCCGTCCTCGCCGCCACCCTCTCCCCCTCCTGGGGCCTGTACGCCGGATACGAACTCTGCGAGAACACCCCCCAGCGCCCCGGCAGCGAGGAATACCTCCACTCCGAGAAATACCAGCTCAGGCCACGCGACTGGAAAGCGGCCGAACGCGACGGCACGACCATCGCCCCCCTGATCG
>NZ_JBIBFR010000062.1:0-1111 GCF_042956125.1 Streptomyces sp. NPDC008313 | reverse complement strand
TATTGATCAGAAACGGTTTGGGTTCTGGGTCGTTGGATCGGGTGTGAGCGATCTGGTGGGGGACGCGCGGCATCTGTCGCCGTCGGCGCAGGAGGCCCTGCGGCTGCGGGCGGTGGCCGCGTTGGTGGCGGGCCGGGACCGTGAAGACGTGGCGGCAGTCTTCGGCGTGTCGCTGAAGGCCGTCGACAAGTGGTGGGCGAAGTGGCAGGCCGGTGGCCGGGAGGCGCTGGTCATGCGCCCGCGCGGTAAGCCGGTGGGGGTGCACCAGGTGCTCGGGGAGGCCGAGCAGGGCGCCGTGCGGCAGGCGGTTCTCGATCACCGGCCCTGTGACGTGGGCCTGAGCGGTCAGCTGTGGACGCGGCGGCTGATCGGTGACCTGATCGCGAAGCTGTACCGGGTGCGGCTGACCGAACCGGGGGTGGGCAAGTACCTGAAGCGGTGGGGGCTGTCCTTCCAGCGCCCGGACAAACGGGCCGTCGAACAGGACCCCGAGGCCGTGCGCCGCTGGCACCAGGAGACCTGGCCGAAGATCCGCGCGAAGGCGAAGGCCGAAGGCGGTGAGATCCTCTTCGCCGACCAGGTCGGCATCCGCTCCGACCAGGTCACCGGCCGCACCTGGGGCGAGAGAGGGAAGACGCCCGTCGTGCGGCGGAGCGGGAACCGGTTCTCGGTGAACGCGATGTCGGCGATCAGCACCAAGGGCCGGATGCACTTCATGGTCTTCACCGAGTCCTTCACCGCCGAAGTGATGTGCCGCTTCCTGGACCGGCTGGCCGGCCACTTCGACCACAAGGTCCATCTCGTGGTCGACGGGCACTCCGCGCACCGCTCGAAGAAGGTCCGGGACTGGCTTGCCGCCCATCCCGAGGCTGTCGAGCTGCACTTCCTGCCCCCGTACTCGCCCGAGCTGAACCCCGACGAGTTGGTCAACGCCGACCTCAAACACAGCCTGCCCAAGCAGCACCGAGCCCGCGACCAGGCCGAACTCACCGCGGAGACCCGCCGCTTCTTCCGTCGACGCCAACGCCAGCCGCACATCGTCCGCGGCTACTTCGGCGGCCCGCACGTCCGCTACGTCCTGGACGAGAACCCAATGAGTTTCTGATCAATA
>NZ_JBIBFR010000061.1:0-1135 GCF_042956125.1 Streptomyces sp. NPDC008313 | reverse complement strand
CCGTGGAGTCTTCGGTGGTTGTACCAGTCGATCCACTCGGCGGTGGCCAACTCGACCTGAGAGAGCGTCTTCCATGGCCGCTGGGGCTTGATCAACTCGGTCTTGAACAGGCCGATCGTTGACTCCATCAGGGCATTGTCGTACGCGTCACCGACGGATCCGATGCTTGCCGCGATGCCGGCGGCGTCCAGATGCTCGGCGAGCTTGAACGATGTGTATTGCGACCCGGCGTCGGAGTGATGGATCAACTCGCCCGGCTGGATAGGCTGTTGGTCGCGGTCGCGTTGCCAGACGGCCATCTCCAGGGCGTCCAGCACGAAGTCGGTCTCCTTCACGGTGGCGGCGGACCAGCCGACGATCCGGCGGGAGAAGGTGTCCACGACGAACGCGACGTAGACGGTTGCGGACCAGGTCTTCACGTGGGTGAAGTCCGCCACCCAGCACCGGTTCGGAGCGGCGGCGACGAAGTCGCGGTCGACCAGATCGGGGGCCCGCTCGGCCTGCCCGCCAGGGATCGTGGTGATGACGCGCTTGCCGCGCACCGCGCCCTGGATACCGAGCTCGCGCATCAGGCGCTCGACAGTACAGCGGGCCACCGCATGACCCTGCCGGTTCATCTCGCGCCAGATCTTCCGGGCTCCGTAGACACGGTAGTTGGACGTGTAGACGTCCTGGATCCTCTCCTTGAGGGCTGCGTCGCGCACGGAACGGGCAGAGGGCGTTTGGAGGCGTTTCTTGTGGGCGTAGTACGTGGAAGGGGCGATCTTGCAGTCGTGCTCGGTGAGCGTTCTGCAGATCGGCTCGACCCCGCCGAAGCGGTCCCGGTGCTCGTCGATGAACGCTACGAGCGCGTGTGTGGCCGGTCGAGCTCGGCCGCGAAGAAACTCGCCGCCGCCTTGAGGATCTCGTTCGCCCGCTTCAGCTCGGCGTTCTCCTTCTTCAGCGCCTTGAGCTGGACCGACTCCTCCGTCGTCATCCCCGGACGCTGCCCCGCGTCGATCTCTTGCTGCTTCATCCAGTTCCGCAGCGTCTCGCGGGAGCCGATGCCGAGCTTGTCCGCGACCGCCTGCAAGGCGGCCGTCTCGTTCGGGTAGTCGTCGCGCACTTCGGCGACCATGCGCACCGCGCGACGGCG
>NZ_JBIBFR010000060.1:0-1170 GCF_042956125.1 Streptomyces sp. NPDC008313 | reverse complement strand
GTTACTGAGGTTGAACTCGTGGTGTCGCAGGGGCTGACGGCTCGTCGCTCGTGCGGTATCACCGGGGCATGCGGTATCCACAAGGGGGCGGGCTGACCGCCGAACGACAGCACTTCCGCGAAGAGTTACGACTCAAGGCGGCCGAGAGGTTCGCCCGGGGCGAGGCGAGCTCGGTGATCGCCAAGGACCTGCGCGTCAGCGTCCGCTCGGTACAGCGGTGGCGGCAGATGTGGGACGAGGGCGGCCCGCGTGCTCTGCGGTCGCAGGGGCCGGCGTCTCTGCCGAGACTGAGCGAGAAGCAATTCGCCCAACTGGAGGCGGAGCTGGCCAAAGGACCGGCCGCACATGGCTGGGAGGACCAGCGGTGGACGCTGGCTCGAGTCAAGACAGTGATCGGTCGACGCTTCCACCTGACCTACACGATCCAGGGCGTGCGCAAGCTCCTGGTCCGCAATGGCTGGTCCTGCCAGGTCCCGGCCCGACGCGCGATCGAGCGGGACGACGACGCGGTGACCGGGTGGGTCAAGGAGGTATGGCCCTGCGCGGAAGACTCGCGGCGGCCCGTGGAGCATGGCTCGTCTTCGAGGACGAGGCCGGATTCTCCATGACGCCGCCGCAAGCGAAGACCTGGTCGCAGCGCGGCCGGACTCCCGTGGTGCGGGTCCGGGGCCGTTCCCGCAGACGGGTGTCGATTGCCGCGCTGACCTGCTACAAGCCGGGCCACCGGTCCCGGTTGATCTACCGGCCCCGCCGGGACGACGGCAACCGCGACGGCCGCAAGAGCTTCTCGTGGCGCGACTACCGCGACCTGCTGATCACAGCCCACCAGCAGCTCGGTGGCCCGATCGTGCTCGTCTGGGACAACCTCAACGTCCACAAAGCCGCCGACCTGCGGGAATGGGCGGAAGCCCGGGACTGGCTGACCATCTACTACCTGCCGCCCTACGCACCCGACCTCAACCCCGTCGAAGGGATCTGGTCTCTCCTGCGACGCGGCTGGCTCTCCAACGTCGCCTTCAGCACCCCCGAACACCTCGTCCAGCGCATCCGACGCGGCCTACGGCACATCCAGTACCGCAGCCACCTCATAGACGGCTGCCTCGCCGAGACCGGACTGACCATCCGACCCGCCTGACCAACCGCACGACATCACGAGTTCAACCTCAGTAG
>NZ_JBIBFR010000059.1:0-1473 GCF_042956125.1 Streptomyces sp. NPDC008313 | reverse complement strand
CAATACCGGTGACTTAGGGGGCGATTCGCTCGTTGTTGTTGGTGTGCCGAGAGCGGGTCAGTTGAAGTCATCTGTTGAGCGGCTGTCGGACCGAGTCGCGGTCGGGGTGCTCACGCAGGCGTTTCCTCAGTCGATTGTGGATGAGGTGTTGGCGGAGACGGGGCGGGTGCAGCAGCGGAACCGGCTGCTGCCGGCCCGGCTGGTGGTCTACTTCGTCCTGGCGATGTGCCTGTTCTCGGGGCAGAGCTATGAAGAGGTCGCGCGGCTGCTGACCGCAGGATTGAAGGGTGCGAGCCGTTGGCGTGCGTCGTGGGCGGTGCCGAGTACAGCGGCGATCTGGAAGGCCAGGTCCAGGTTAGGTGTGGCGCCGCTGCGGCAACTGTTTTCGCGGGTGTGCCGTCCGGTCGCCACACCGGACACTCAGGGCGCCTTCTACCGGGACTGGCGGCTGACCGCGATCGACGGCACCACGTTCGACCTGCCCGACACGAAGGCGAACGCGGAGGCATTCGGTCGTCCGCCCCGCTCCGGGCGGGGCGAACAGAACGTCGGCCGCCCGCAGATCCGCATGGTCGGCCTGGTGGAATGCGGCACCCACGCAGTCTTCGACGCCGCGACCGGAGCTCTGCGCACCGGAGAGCAGGCTCTGGCACGGGCGGTCCTGGTGTCCCTGCGGCCGGGGATGCTGCTGCTGGCCGACCGTGGCTTCTGCAGTGTGGACTTGTGGTGCAAAGCCGCGGCGACGGGGGCGGACCTGCTGTGGCGAGTCCGCAAAGACCTCGTGCTGCCGGTGGTCGAGCAGCTGTCGGACGGCTCCTACCTCACCGAGATCTTCGACCGGAGCGACATCCACCACACCCGTCGCGGGGTGCCGGTGCGCGCGGTGGAGTACACCATCGCCGGCCACGAGGACGTCTACCGGCTCATCACCACGATCCTCGAGCCGGACAAGGCCCCCGCCGCGGAACTCGCCGCCCTCTACGCCCAGCGATGGGAGTTCGAGTCCACCCTCGACGAGATCAAGACCCACCTGGGCGGCTCACACCTGGTACTGCGGTCGCAGCACCCCGACGGAGCCGAGCAGGAACTCTACGGCTTCCTCCTCGTCCACCATGCCATCCGGCACCTGATGCACCAGGCCGCACAACAAGCCGACCAGGACCCCGACCGGATCTCCTTCACCCGCTCACTGCGCGTCGTGCGCCGCCAGGTCACCGACCAGGCGGCATTTTCCCCCCGGCAGACTCGCCCGCGCCATCAAAGCCACCCACGCTGAACTCCTCGAACGCCTCCTGCCGCCGCGACGCCGCCGGTCCAACCCCCGAGTCATCAAACGCAAAATCGCCAGCTGGCCCCTCAAACGCGCCGCCCACCGCGTTATAAACCCTCCACGCGTACCGGCCATCACCATCGTCGACGCCACCAAACCCAAACGGGTCAAACGAAAACAAAAGCCTTAAGTAACCGGTATTG
>NZ_JBIBFR010000058.1:0-1549 GCF_042956125.1 Streptomyces sp. NPDC008313 | reverse complement strand
CCCCGTTATCTTTTTCGCGGTCCTGCAACGGGGCCGCTGGCCTCCGGGCTCGGCATGACTGTGTCCCCCTGTCGAAGGAATGACCTGGGGGGTGGTGTCACCGGGCTCGGGGGTGTTCGTCGGAGACGCTGATCAGAGGTCCGGCCACCGTCCGGTCCGGCGCAACGCCGGACAGTTCGCGGGCGGCAGGTCTGCATAACGTGGATGCGCGAGCACGACACCCGAGCCGAGGCCGGCACCGTCAACACTCGCGAAAGGTAACGATGTTCGAGATCGAAGACGTGGGCGTGTTCGTCGGTTTGGACGTCGGCAAGTCCACTCACCACGGCCATGGGCTGACGCCAGCGGGCAAGAAGGTCCTCGACAAGCCGCTGCCCAACAGCGAACCGAAACTGCGGGCCGTCTTCGACAAGCTGACTGCGAAGTTCGGCACCGTCCTGGTCATCGTGGACCAGCCCGCCTCCATCGGCGCCCTGCCGCTGACCGTCGCACGCGACGCCGGCTGCCGCGTCGCCTACCTGCCCGGCCTGTCCATGCGCCGGATCGCCGACCTCTACCCCGGAGAGGCCAAGACCGACGCCAAGGACGCGGCCGTCATCGCCGATGCCGCGCGGACCATGCCGCACACCCTGCGCTCGCTGGAACTGACCGACGAGATCACCGCCGAGCTGACCGTGCTGACCGGCTTCGACCAGGACCTGGCCGCAGAGGCCACCCGCACCAGTAACCGGATACGCGGCCTTCTCACCCAGTTCCACCCCTCTCTGGAACGCGTCCTGGGACCGCGCCTGGACCACCAGGCCGTCACCTGGCTCCTGGAGCGTTACGGCTCCCCGGCCGCCCTGCGCAAGGCCGGCCGCCGCAGACTCGTGGAACTGATCCGCCCGAAGGCCCCACGCATGGCCGCCCGGCTGATCGACGAGGTCTTCGACGCGCTCGACGAGCAGACCGTCGTCGTCCCTGGCACCGGCACCCTGGACATCGTCGTCCCCTCCCTGGCCGCTTCTCTGACCGCCGTGCACACCCAGCGCCGGGCGATGGAAGCCCAGATCAACGCCCTGCTGGAGGCCCACCCTCTTTCCCAGGTCCTGACCTCGATGCCCGGCGTCGGCGTCAGGACCGCCGCTGTCCTGCTGACCACCGTCGGCGACGGCACCAGCTTCCCCACCGCCGCCCACCTGGCCTCCTACGCCGGCCTCGCGCCGACGACAAAGTCGTCGGGCACCTCGATCCACGGCGAACACGCACCCCGAGGCGGCAACCGGCAGCTCAAACGGGCGATGTTCCTGTCCGCCTTCGCCTGCATGAACGCCGATCCGGCCTCCCGCGCCTACTACGACAAGCAACGCGCCCGCGGCAAAACCCACACCCAAGCCCTCCTCCGCCTCGCCCGCCAACGCATCAGCGTCCTGTTCGCCATGCTCCGCGACGGCACCTTCTACGAATCACGGACACCGAAGGATGTCGAGCTCGCCGCATAACCCCAGCAACCCTGAACCACCCCAAACCCGACAGGGGTGCCTTGACGAAGGACATAGAGGCACCCCCC
>NZ_JBIBFR010000057.1:0-1568 GCF_042956125.1 Streptomyces sp. NPDC008313 | reverse complement strand
GGGCCGGGTCGGCCGGTGGGGGTCAGGCTTCCTTGAGTCCCTGGTCGCCGATTTCGGTGATGAAGGAGGCGGCGGTGGTGAGGGGTGCGTCGGGGGTGGTGACGGCGGTGAGGGTGTGGAAGTCGGCGCGTGCGTGCTGGTGGTCGAGGTGGACGGTGACGTAGCCGCGGCGGCCGTTGTAGAACTTGAGGTGGGGGTTGGCTTTGAGGTAGGTGGCCCAGTTGGAGGGTTTGTCGGTGCCGTTCTTGCCGCTGGTGATGGAGGTGGCGACGATCTCGGTGCCGAGGGTGCGGGAGGCGGGGTCGTCGAAGTCGTCCTTGATGTCGAAGGCGTAGCCGACGTGGACGTCGCCGGTGAGGACCATGAGGTTGTCGATGCCGGCGGTTTTGGCTCCGGTCAGGACGCGGTCGCGGGAGGCGCGGTAGCCGTCCCAGGCGTCCATGGAGACGCGGGCGGGTTCGGTGAGGTCGAATTTGCGCTGGGAGAAGGTGACCTGCTGGGGCAGGAGGTTCCACAGGGCGTGTGAGGTGTGCCAGCCGTCGAGGAGCCAGCGTTCCTGGGTGGTGCCGGTGATGGTGCGGGCGGGGTCGTCGGTTTCGGGTCCGGGGGTGTGGGCGCCGTCGCCGTAGGCCTGGTCGGAGCGGTACTGGCGGGTGTCGAGGATGTCGAGCTGGGCGAGGCGGCCCCAGGTGAGGCGGCGGTAGAGCTGGGCGTCGGGTCCGTGGGGGAGCTGGGCGCGGCGCAGGGGCTGGTTCTCCCAGTAGGCGCGGTAGGCGGCGGCGCGGCGCAGGAGGAATTCCTCGGGCGGGCTGTGGTGTTCGTCGGTGTCGTCGGCGTAGTTGTTCTCGGTCTCGTGGTCGTCCCAGGTGACGACGAAGGGGTGGGCGGCGTGGGCGGCCTGCAGGTCGGGGTCGCTCTTGTAGAGGGCGTAGCGCAGCCGGTAGTCCTCGAGGGTGACGGTTTCGTGGTTGAAGTGGCCGGGCAGGACGCGGTCGGTGTAGTCGCGGGCGCCGCCGGCACTGTCGACGGCGTATTCGTAGAGGTAGTCGCCGAGGTGGAGGACGGCGTCGACGTCCTGGCCGGCGAGGTGGCGGTAGGCGGTGAAGTAGCCGTCGTGGTAGGCCTGGCAGGAGACCGCGGCGAGGGTGAGCCCGTCGGTCCGGCCGTGCGCCGCGGGTGCGGTACGGGTACGGCCCGTCCCGCTGACCCAGCCGCCCGCCCTGAACCGGTAGTAGTAGACCCGGCCGGGGGCGAGGGGGCCGGCCTCGACGTGCACCGTGTGGTGGAACTCGGGGTGCGCGGTCACGGTGCCGCGTCTGACGCCGTGCCGGAAGCGCTCGTCGTGGGCCAGTTCCCAGCGCACGCTCACGCGCTGGGGCGGCAGACCGCCGTCGGCCTGGTACGGGACGGGCGCGAGCCGCGTCCACAGCAGGACGGAGCCGGGCTGCGGGTCACCCGACGCCACCCCCAGCGTGAACGGGTCGTCGGTGATCTTCGAGGCGTCCAGTTCGGCGGCGCTCGCGACGCCCGCGGCGGGCAGGTTCGTGGTGAACGCCAGCGCCGCCGCC
>NZ_JBIBFR010000056.1:0-1678 GCF_042956125.1 Streptomyces sp. NPDC008313 | reverse complement strand
CGCAGCCACCTCATAGACGGCTGCCTCGCCGAGACCGGACTGACCATCCGACCCGCCTGACCAACCGCACGACATCACGAGTTCAACCTCAGTAGGCACCGGAGGCCGCATGCGCGCAGGCCTGATTGCAGTGATGACCGTCGCGACACTTGGAGGGGGCGTCGCCTCCGCGAGCGCGGACGGGGCGCCGACCGACGATGACGCCTACACCTCCTTCAACCCCAACGAGACGGGTCTGTTCGAGCTGTACGGGGACTCGTCCGCTGGGGGCCAGATCCATCCGTACAACTGGTCGGGAGACCTGAGCGCCTGGGGCCCGGGTAACAAGGAGTCTCATCACTGGGCCGACAACGACTACACCGAAGTCCGTTTCACCGGCTGCACGATGGCTGGCACGACAGGCAGGTCGGTCAGCGTGAAGCTCTGGCAGGCCATCCCGTTCGGCCGGGACAAGGACGTGGGCACGAAGACGTTCACCGCATGCTTCGGCGGTGGAACCTCGCAAGGCGAATGGAACGTCCACTACGAAGGCGGTGACAATCGCTATTTCACCTTGCCGCAGCTCAACGGGTCTGAGTACACGCGCGCTCAGGTATCGGTGAGGAAGATCTACGTGGACACGACCAAGGCCGACTAGCTCGGCTGCGCCAGCCCTCACGAGGTGAATCAACGCCGGGAAGCATGGCGCCGTGCTTCCCGGCTGCGCCCTGCAATGAGAACGGTCTGCAGACTTGAACCTTCGTACTCGACTCCGCACTACGCTGGCAACATGGACTGCCCCGATCTGGCTGGGCATTGTCGGCTTCTACTACTTCCATGCCCTGCATTTCGAAGACTCCCACGATGAGGTCATGGCGGGTCCCCTGTGGGCGCCGGAGCAGGTAGCTACATCGTTGTCCTACTTCTACCCCTTCGCCTACGCCATCACGATCGGTCTTGCGACATGGGAAGGAGGACGTCTGAAGCACGATGGTGTCTGGACCTTGGCACCCGGGCGCTCGCGCTTCCGCGTCGCGGCGCACACGCTGATGCCGGTGGTGGTGGCCGGCTGGTCGATTCTGCTCCTTCCTGCGACCATGCGGCTGGTGGAGACCGGGCTCGTGCCCACGCCCGCCGCGCTCATGCCCGTCCTCATGGGGGCGGGGATCGTCGTCGCCTACGCCGTGCTCGGGTGTGGTCTCGGGCACGTGACACCCAGGCTCATCGCCGCACCGCTTTCCGCCGTTGCCGCCTTCTACTTCATCAGCGGATCGTCCACATACAGCCCGCCGTACTGGCCGCGCCACGTGCTCGGGCAGGTCGACACGTCCCTGGCCTTTGGAGAGGTCTATGGCCTGCCGACTCTCATCGCCCCGCTCCTGTTTGCCGCGGCAGCGGCTGCAGCCGTCGCCGCGTGGTGGACCAATATGCGCAAGCAGCGTGGCTTCCGCCTGGGGACCGCTGCGGCAGCCCTCGTGATCATGGTTCTCTGTGCCCACGAAGCTTCCGGATGGGGAGTCGCCAACGGTCCGGTGTCGGCCGGGCATGCCGACACCACCTGCGCCGGTTCCGCCCCTCGTGTGTGCATGGCGACCGCGGGGGGGGGGGGGTGCCCCTATCTGTTTCGTCAACCCCGGTGGGGTCGGCTTGTAGGGGTTGATCCTGGTTTCGGGAACGTCCCGCGAAGCGGGATGTTCCC
>NZ_JBIBFR010000055.1:0-4224 GCF_042956125.1 Streptomyces sp. NPDC008313 | reverse complement strand
CAGCCCGCCCCCTTGTGGATACCGCATGCCCCGGTGATACCGCACGAGCGACGAGCCGTCAGCCCCTGCGACACCACGAGTTCAACCTCAGTAACTCGGGGTCCGGGAGAACGCGCGTACGGCGCTGCTGTGGCTTTGCGGGCGGGTGCGTCATGAGTGCGTGTCCCCGAGGTGTCGGCGCAACCGCACATTGCAGTCACTCACCGCACTTCCGTCGCCGTTCGCCTTTGCTCGGTCTCGGTCCTGCGCCACCTTGTCGCAGTGCGCGCACCCCGAAACCGGCGCGGGGGTGGTGACTGTCGCGGTGCTCTCCTGAGTGGCCATCGGTCCGCCGTTCCGTCTGTCGGCAATTCGGCGTCCAGCGTCCGGCCGTAATGGATCTCCGACTAGCGGCCACGTGTAGGCCAACTGTCGGCCAGACTGGACGCATGGGGAGTTCGATCGGGGCCAACATCCGGGAACAGCGGGAACGGCGCGGGTGGTCGCAGGCACGGCTAGCGCGGGAGGTTTGCCGGGCGGCCGGTGTGGTCGGTGATCCGGTCGGCCGACAGGAAGTCAGCCGGTGGGAGACAGGCAAGCGCACGCCGCGCGAATGGCTGCCGTTCCTCGCTGCTGCGCTGGCCGTTCCCGTGGATGCCCTCACAGCGCCCCAGGTGCCCGCAGAACCGCCGCTCCCCACGCTGGCCGACTTCCTGCCCGCCGAGGACCCCCTAGCGCCGCTGACGGCCCGTACAGGCGGCCGGGTCGGCATGGTCCAGGTGGCCGACTTGCAACAGCGGGTGCACGGCCTACGGCTCGCTGATGACGTGCTGGCCGGTGGGGATCTCATGCGGCCCGCTCTGCGGGAGCTTCGCAAGGCTGTTCGAATGTTCCGTAAACACTCGTACACCGAAACGACCGGTAGGCAACTCCTCGTGCAGATTGGGGAGTTGGCGCAGATCGCGGGGTGGATTGCCAGCGACGCCGGACAGCACGCCGAAGCAGAGCGCATCTACCGGCTAGGTCTCAGCGCAGCGACGCAGGCCGAGGACCGGACGCTAGCCGGGAACCTTGCCGGGTCTCTCGCCTACCAACTGTCCAACACCGGACGGGAGTTGGAAGGGCTAGACCTTGCTCGCGCTGCTCTCGACGGGGCCGGGCCGGACTCACCGGCAAAGGCTCGCGCGCTGTACTCCGATCGGGTGGCTTGGGCGGCCACGAAAGCGGGGGGAACCGAGAATGCCCAGCACGCAATGCGCGCCCTCGGGGAAGCGAGCGAAGCGCTTGCCGACGACAGCGAGGAAACCGAGGAACCGGCATACCTGTATTGGGTGGACGCCGGGGAACTCCAAGTAATGGAATCCCGCGTCTATACGGAATTGCGCCGCCCCCTCCGCGCTGTCCCGTTGCTGCGGGAAGTCCTCGGGAAGTACGACGCGACGCACACGCGCGAACTAGCCCTGTATCTCTCGTGGTTGGCCGTTGCGTACGCCGACGCGAACGAACCCGAGGAAGCGGCGGCCGTTGCCGAACGCGTGCTCTCGCTGTCGGCGGACGTGGCCAGCGAGCGGACAGCGGAACGGGTGCGGGTGGTGCTGGCCCGGCTCGCTGAGTACGCCGACGTACCCGAGGTGAGGGCCGTTCTCGACGCTGCGGCCTAGGAATCGCAGGCGGCGAAAACCCCTGGGAATGCTGGGAAGCAGTAACCCGCACGCCCGCAGCCGGCGAAAACCTCACCTTTCAATCGAAGGCACCCCGGAAACGCAAAGGACCCCCGACGGTCCGGACCCACAGCGGGGACGGTCCATCGGGGGTCCATCACCCCTCAACGTCAAGGGGTGGTTAGCGGGTGCCGCAGTTGCGCGGGTGACCGCTGATACGCACGCGGCCCGGTAGTCGGGGTTCCTCGGACTTATCAGCGGGCCGAACGATTGGGAGGCTGCGCCGGAATCGGTAGGCGACGAAACCAGGGCGGGCCGGTTCGTCCGAGGGTTCCCAACCATCCGGGCCGAGGACAACACGAGTAGGGCTCATCAGGCCCGCCCGTATGCGTCGAACAGTTCCTCTAGCGCTTCCGCACTCCGAGGATCATCAATACCGACAGCAAGTATTCGAGAGAACAGAGCTGCGTCTGATTCCGCGTCTCTCCCGAGTGCGGCACCACCCACGCTGAATGCCTCGTACGCCCGATGCCACTTCCTACAGCGGGAACCGCACCATGCCTGCAACCGACCCTTACTTCCCCGCCTACTACGCGGGTTCGTGCAGCCGAGGCGAATACACTGCCAACCTTCAAGCACGCGTGTTCTCCATTCGGTCACCAGCCATTGCGAGGTAACGGCGGCCGGTTCGCTCGGACACGCCGAAATGGTCGGCCAGCATGGGGCCGGTCACCTTGCGGCCATGAGTGGACAGCGCGGCAATGGCCGTCCGGATCACCTCGGGACTCGGCGGAGTGACCGGCGTACGTCCGGCCGTGACCGAGCGGGTGTCCTCGCTGTCCGGCCAAACCGTCTCCGTGGCCGTCTGCGGGCCGCTCTCGTCCTCGGCCGTCTCTCGCTGCGGGGCAACAGCCGAACGCGTCTCAGGCAGCCTCTCAGCGCGCTTACGACCGACTGTCGCAAGGTGCATCAAGTGACCGGCCACAAGCGGTGGAACGGCGGACACAGCGGCCACCAGGACCGGCCCGACGCTCACGTAACCGGCCATGATCAGATGCGCGATTACCTGCGCTGTCAGTGCGAGCGCGAGCGCCATTCCGGCACCGGCCTTTGCCGACCGGCTGTCCGGACACGTAGCGGCCATGACCGAAGCGACGGCCGCATAGGCGGACAGCACCAGCGGCATAAGCACGGCCACAGTCGGGGACCAACCGGCCAGCGTGGCTAGTCGGTATTCGCCCGGTGCGGACATTGCCAGCGCAGCGAGCAGGACAACCGGTCGGCCGCCCGTCGCTGCAATTCGTGCGTACAGGGGAAGTCTCATTGTGGGTTTCCTTTCTGGGAAAACGAGTACGCCGCTCAACCTGGGTGAAAGGAGGAAAGAACCAGGGAGCGGCGTACTCAACCGGCGGTAGCTACTCGCCGGGGCTTATGGGCCACCCCGTAACGTCAAGGGGTGGTGTGTGCATTGCGTGACCAATGGCAGGGCGGGCGGCATTACCCGCTGTGACGGCCGAGGCGTTCGGCGACCTGGTAACCCGTACAGACAGGGGCCTGCTATACGCTTGCGGTCCGGAAAGGGGCCTAAAGGGGGTCACCCCCCACCCCATTGACCACTCAGCGTGACACAGCGCGCTGTCACCCAGCGTGATATCCGAGGCGAATTCAGAGTGAATCGCAGCGAAGAACACAGCACCAGGACAGCGAGCGGGGCCGGTAGTCCGAGGACCGACCCCGCAAATCAAACGCCCTAGTGGCTGTAACTTCCGAGCGCACTTGCGTGTCGCATTTCCATGCGCGAGGCAGCTAGCTTGTCCTGCCATTCCTCGTACCGCTGATCGGCCAGCGCCGGGAGGGCGTCAGCAATGGTGCCTAGATCCTCGGTTAGCAGCGTGCCGCCCTTGATTGGGTCATCGCTGAGGACATACCGGCGAACGGCGCTCAGTGCCTCACTCAGCTTTGGCGCGGCCCAACTGTCGGTGTTCTCAGTGAATAGGTTCCCGTTCGCTGGCTCGCCGTTGAACTCGATATCCGCGACCACATCACCTAGCAGACCGTTTAGCGTGAAATCGCCAAGCAGCGTATACAGCTCGGCCAGCGCGGGAATCTCGGCGTCAAGTGCCTTGAATGCCTTCACCGCCGCAGCACGCCGCTTGAGGAATTCGACCGATACAGCCGCGCGGTATTCCGTGATGAACTTCCGGTCATCGAACAGCGCGTCATAGCTTCGCCGGGCCGCAGCGAGCCGGGGCAGGTTGGCACGGAATGCGGAAAGCGTGCCGTCTACGGCTAGCTTGGCGTCCTGGACCTTTGCGCCCATTCCAGCGGGCACGGCCTTACCGGAATCCGCCGCGCGAGCATGAGCCTTGACGGCCTCTAGGCGCGCGTCCTCGGCCGCCTCGGTGCGCTCATAGAACAGCTCGGTTAGCCGCTCCATTTCGCTGACAACGGCCTGTAGGGCCTGCCAACGATCCTCGGCCACCTTTGGTGCTAGCCTCGATCTTGCGTGACGGTCCGCCGACGGAGTCGGTGGACCGTTTTCGTGTTCTGGGCTGGGAGCGGGCAGGGCGAGTGCCCGAGTGTC
>NZ_JBIBFR010000054.1:0-4890 GCF_042956125.1 Streptomyces sp. NPDC008313 | reverse complement strand
AGATCTTCCGCAGATCCCGCATCAGCCCCAACCGCATGACCGTCATCGCCAAAGCCGTCCTCACCCTGGAGAGGCAACGCTGAAAGACCTCAGTGGGCGGGCCCCGGAGAGGCAGTGACTCCGGGGCCCGCCCTACGCTGTCCCCATGGCCTCCACGCCCCCCACGGGTCCCCCCTTCACGTACGAGGACGTCGGCGCGACCCGGGAGGACCTCTGCCCGCCCGGCTTCCACCGCCTGCACGTCCGCACCCGGATCGGAGAGGGCGAGGCCGTCTTCCGCAGAGCCTCCGAGGCGGTGCTCACCTGGGAGATGCACCGCGCCGTGGGCGTCGGCATCGCCACCGCGGCGGACCGGGTGGCCCCGGACGTCGAGGTCACCGTCCGCATCGGCCCCGTCAGGGCACCGTGCCGGGTCGTCTGGACGGCCGAGGAGCCCCGCCGCACCGGCTGGGCCTACGGCACCCTGCCGGGCCACCCCGAATGCGGCGAGGAGTCCTTCGTCGTCGACCGGACCGGCGACGGCACCGTCTGGCTGACCGTGACGGCCTTCAGCCGCCCGGCCAAGTGGTACGCCCGGGCGGGCGGCCCCGCCACCCGCGGCCTCCAGAACGCCTACGCCCACCGCTGCGGGACGGTACTGCGCCGCATCTGCGCGGAACTGGAGGACTGAGGGCTTCCGTTCGGATCGGACCAGGCCCCGTGAGCCCGGCCTGATCCGAACGAAGGCCCCCGGTCACCGCCCGGGTTCACCGCAGCAGCACACCCGCCGCCTCCGCCGCCCCCTCCGAGGGCACCGTCACGAGCCCCAGCTCCGCGCCCGAGGCGAGCAGGCGGTGCGAAGGCAGGATGCGCACGGTGTAGCCGAAGGGGCCGGTGCGGTCCAGCGACAACGGCCCCTCGTACAGCCACTGGCCGTCGAGGTCGGGGCCCGACCCGGGCTTCAGCGGGACGCACACCGCGTCGGCGATCCGGTCGTCGGTGTCCACCCGGCCGGCCACCGCCTGGACCTCCACGTCGTCCGGGGCCAGATCGCCCAGGCGGACCCGGACCCGCAGGGACAGGGCCGTGCCCAGCTGCGCGGTGGGCGTGGCCGCCGACGCCTCCACATGGCCGACGGCGACCCGCGGCCAGCCCGCGCGCACCCGGGCCTTCCACGACGCCAGCTCGCGGGCCGCCTCCGGGGTCAGCGCGCGGTGGGCGCGCGCGGCCGGCGTGTACAGGCGCTCCACGTACTCGCGCACCATGCGGCCCGCCAGCACCTTCGGGCCCAGATGGGTGAGGGTCTGGCGGACCATCTCGATCCACCGGCCGGGCAGTCCGCCGTCGCCCCGCTCGTAGAAGCGGGGGGCGACCCGGCGCTCCAGCAGGTCGTAGAGCGCGGCCGCCTCCAGGTCGTCGCGGCGGTCGTCGTCGGTGGCCGTGCCGTCGGCCGTGGGGATCGACCAGCCGAAGTCGGGCTGGAACCACTCGTCCCACCAGCCGTCCTTGACGGACAGGTTGAGGCAGCCGTTCAGCGCCGCCTTCATGCCGCTGGTCCCGCAGGCCTCCAGCGGGCGCAGCGGGTTGTTCAGCCAGACGTCGCAGCCCGGGTAGAGCTTCTGCGCCATGGCCATGCCGTAGTCGGGCAGGAAGACGATCCGGTGGCGCACCCGCGGGTCGTCGGCGAACCGGACCAGCTCCTGCACCAGACGCTTTCCGCCGTCGTCCGCCGGATGCGCCTTTCCGGCCACGACGATCTGCACGGGGCGCTCGGGGTGCAGCAGCAGGTCCATGAGCCGGTCGCGGTCCCGCAGCATCAGCGTCAGACGCTTGTACGAGGGGACACGGCGCGCGAAGCCGATGGTCAGGGCGTCCGGGTCGAGGACCCCGTCGATCCAGCCCAGCTCGGCGGAACCGGCGCCGCGCTGCCGCCAGGACGCGTACAGCCGCGTACGGACCTCGCTCACCAGCTGCTCGCGCAGGGCGCGGCGCAGCTCCCAGATGTCCCGGTCCGGGATGTCGGCGACCGACTCCCACGGGTCCGAGTCGCCGACGGTGAGAGCGTCCTCGAGCCGGCTGTCACCGACCTGGCCCGCGCCCAGCCGGAACACCTCGGGGGCCACCCAGGTGGGGGCGTGCACGCCGTTGGTCACCGAGGTGATCGGCACCTCCTCGGGGTCGAAGCCGGGCCAGAGCCCGGCGAACATCTCCCGGCTGACCTGGCCGTGCAGCAGGGAGACGCCGTTGGCCCGCTGGCCCAGGCGCAGGCCCATCACGGCCATGTTGAAGAGGTTCGGCTCGCCGCCCGGGTAGCTCTCCATGCCCAGGCGCAGGATCCGGTCGACGGCCATGCGGGGCAGTTCCGCGTCGGGTCCGAAGTGGCGGGCGACCAGTTCGCGGTCGAAGCGGTCGATGCCGGCGGGGACCGGGGTGTGGGTGGTGAAGACCGTGCCGGCCCGCACGGACTCCAGCGCCGCGTCGAAGTCGAGTCCGTCCTCCTGCAGTTCGGCGATGCGTTCGAGTCCCAGGAATCCGGCGTGGCCCTCGTTCGTGTGGAACACCTCGGGCCGTGGGTGTCCGGTCAGGCGGCAGTACGTACGCACCGCGCGGACACCCCCTATGCCGAGCAGCATCTCCTGCAGCAGCCGGTGCTCGGAGCCCCCGCCGTAGAGCCGGTCGGTGACGCCCCGCTCGCCGAGGTCGTTCTCCTCGACGTCCGAGTCGAGCATCAGCAGGGGGACGCGGCCGACCTGGGCCAGCCAGATCCGGGCGTGCAGCGACCTCCCGCCGGGCAGCGCGAGGGAGACCTGGGCCGGGGTGTCGTCGGGTTCGCTCAGCGCGACCAGGGGCAGCTCGTTCGGGTCCAGGACCGGGTAGTGCTCCTGCTGCCAGCCGTCCCGCGAGAGGGACTGCCGGAAGTAGCCGTGCCGGTAGAGCAGTCCGACGCCGATCAGGGGGACGCCCAGGTCGCTGGCCGCCTTGAGGTGGTCGCCCGCGAGGATGCCGAGACCTCCGGAGTACTGGGGCAGCGCCGCCGTGATGCCGAACTCCGGGGAGAAGTAGGCGACGGCGGCGGGCAGGTCGTGCGCCTGCGTCTGGTACCAGCGGTCGCCCGCGACGTACTCGCGCAGACCGTCGGCGGCCTCGGTCAGCCGGCGCAGGAAGTCCGGGTCCCCGGCGAGTTCGGCGAGCCGCGCGGGCGGCACGCTGCCGAGGAGCCGCACCGGATCGCAGCCCGAGGCGGCCCACCGCCCGGGGTCGACCGACCGGAACAGGTCACGGGTCTCGGAGTGCCAGGACCAGCGCAGATTGCGCGCGAGATCGCTGAGCGGGTGAAGGGCTTCGGGGAGTACGGGTCGTACGGTGAACCTGCGGATCGCCTTCACGAATCCCACCTTCACGGGTGACGTACGCGGTCAAGTACGGCCACCGGACCGGCTCCGTCCGCCCGAAGGGCGGCCCCCGCGTGCGTGCCAGGCGTCGCGGGGCGGACGTCGGCGCGACGGCAGCACCCGAGGGACGCACTTGCGTGTGCGCCCTTCGTCACCCACGACGGTAGCGGCGCGGACGCCCTGACAACCACGGCGCACCGAGGCGCGTCCGAACGCCTCGCAGGCCACCCCCTGCCGCCGCGTCCCGCGCCGTCGGCGTGTCCGTGCCCCGAGCGCCCTTCGCCCCCCACGGGTCGATTTGGCCGATTCCCCCCGCCTGTGCGGCCTTGTGGGGCTTCACACCGCACGAGAGGCTTCCCGGTGACGCACGGGTGGCGCGCGGTGCGCGCCGGTCCGCGCCCGCTGTCGTGCGCCGCGTCGAGGAGGGGAAGTCAGGTGATGGCCCGGATGCGTGTTCGGTGTCCACGCGGGTCGGGAGTGACCGTGCGGACGGGCCCGGACTCCGGAGTGCGCCCCGCTCGGCATACCGGCGTACGCCTCGGCCGGTGCGCCGGGGCGGGGCGCGGCCGCCCCGGGCGGATTTCGCCCGGACGGGGGTTCGGCCGGACGGACCAGCAGGCGCCGCCGCGCGACGGGGGGCGCACCCCGCTCAGGGGCGCCACCGCGCTCCACCCGGCCCGGCAGGGGACGGCCACCTCCGCCCGGCCGGCACGGGTCCTGACGCACCGTGCGGTTTCGGGCAGAGTCGCGGGCACCGGTCCTGGCACGTCCGACCGGCTCCCCCAGCGGGCGGCCCCTGAACGGCGCAGGTCAGCGGGGTCCTCCGGCCGGGTCCGGGTTCCCCGGGAGCACCAGGGGCACCGGTGACGGCGGCGGGGGACGCGGCCGGTCTTGTGCCCGGACTCGCGCGTGAGTAGTTAACAAAGTGCCGGATTGCCCACCCGAGGAGAGTGGGAAGGCTCCTGCGGTATCCCTCGCAGGCCCCACCTCCCCACACCGTCATCCGCCCACCCATGTTGACGCGGACAGGAGCGGTCATGCCCGCAGCACATCACTCGTCGGCACCCCCGGCGTCCGGTCCCCCCGGCCCGGCCCGATCCCATCCGTCGCCATCCGGCCAGACCCCGCCCGCCCCGGCGCAGCCCGCCGGGACACAGCCCGCCGGGACGACGCCGGGCCCGGCGTCGTCCCGCTCCCGGCCCCGTACTCCGCCGCCCCGCCCCCGGCCCGGCCCCGCACCCGCACCCGCAGCGCCTCCCGCCCTCGTCGGCCGGATCCCGGTGCTCGACGTCAGCCCCCTGGTCCTCGGCGGACGCGCGCCCGCCAAGGCGGTGGTGGGCGAGGAGTTCGAGGTGTCGGCCACGGTCTTCCGCGAGGGTCATGAGGCGGTGGCCGCCAACGTGGTGCTGCGCGATCCCTCCGGCCGTCCCGGTCCGTGGACGCCGATGCGTGAGCTCGCGCCGGGCACGGACCGCTGGGGCGCCCACGTCACACCGGACGCCGTGGGCCGCTGGACCTA
>NZ_JBIBFR010000053.1:1944-3359 GCF_042956125.1 Streptomyces sp. NPDC008313 | reverse complement strand
TGTCGGGCACGTTGTTGGGTGTCTGAGGGTACGGCCGGTATGGCTGCCTTCAGTTGCCGGCCCCAGTGCACTCCGGTTGTTTCCGGGGGTGATGGGTGGTTGGTCGTTGTTTGAGAACTGCACAGTGGACGCGAGCATCTGTGGCCAAGTTTTTAAGGGCGCACGGTGGATGCCTTGGCACCAGGAACCGATGAAGGACGTGGGAGGCCACGATAGTCCCCGGGGAGTCGTCAACCAGGCTTTGATCCGGGGGTTTCCGAATGGGGAAACCCGGCAGTCGTCATGGGCTGTCACCCGCTGCTGAACACATAGGCAGTGTGGAGGGAACGCGGGGAAGTGAAACATCTCAGTACCCGCAGGAAGAGAAAACAACCGTGATTCCGGGAGTAGTGGCGAGCGAAACTGGATGAGGCCAAACCGTATACGTGTGAGACCCGGCAGGGGTTGCGTGTGCGGGGTTGTGGGATTTCTCTTTCACGGTCTGCCGGCCGTGAGACGAGTCAGAAACCGTTGATGTAGGCGAAGGACATGCGAAAGGTCCGGCGTAGAGGGTAAGACCCCCGTAGTCGAAACATCAACGGCTCGTTTGAGAAACACCCAAGTAGCACGGGGCCCGAGAAATCCCGTGTGAATCTGGCGGGACCACCCGTTAAGCCTAAATATTCCCTGGTGACCGATAGCGGATAGTACCGTGAGGGAATGGTGAAAAGTACCGCGGGAGCGGAGTGAAATAGTACCTGAAACCGTGTGCCTACAAGCCGTGGGAGCGTCGGGCATCAAGCTTGCTTGGTGTCTCGTGACTGCGTGCCTTTTGAAGAATGAGCCTGCGAGTTTGCGGTGTGTTGCGAGGTTAACCCGTGTGGGGAAGCCGTAGCGAAAGCGAGTCCGAACAGGGCGATTCAGTAGCGCGCTCAAGACCCGAAGCGGAGTGATCTAGCCATGGGCAGGTTGAAGCGGCTGTAAGAGGTCGTGGAGGACCGAACCCACCAGGGTTGAAAACCTGGGGGATGACCTGTGGTTAGGGGTGAAAGGCCAATCAAACTCCGTGATAGCTGGTTCTCCCCGAAATGCATTTAGGTGCAGCGTCGTGTGTTTCTTGCCGGAGGTAGAGCACTGGATAGGCGATGGGCCCTACCGGGTTACTGACCTTAGCCAAACTCCGAATGCCGGTAAGTGAGAGCGCGGCAGTGAGACTGTGGGGGATAAGCTCCATGGTCGAGAGGGAAACAGCCCAGAGCATCGACTAAGGCCCCTAAGCGTACGCTAAGTGGGAAAGGATGTGGAGTCGCACAGACAACCAGGAGGTTGGCTTAGAAGCAGCCACCCTTGAAAGAGTGCGTAATAGCTCACTGGTCTAGTGATTCCGCGCCGACAATGTAGCGGGGCTCAAGCGTACCGCCGAAGTCGTGTCATTG
>NZ_JBIBFR010000053.1:0-1850 GCF_042956125.1 Streptomyces sp. NPDC008313 | reverse complement strand
GTAGGGATGGGTAGGGGAGCGTCGTGTGCCGGGTGAAGCCGCGCCGGAAGGCAGTGGTGGACGGTTCACGAGTGAGAATGCAGGCATGAGTAGCGATACACACGTGAGAAACGTGTGCGCCGATTGACTAAGGGTTCCTGGGTCAAGCTGATCTGCCCAGGGTAAGTCGGGACCTAAGGCGAGGCCGACAGGCGTAGTCGATGGATAACCGGTTGATATTCCGGTACCCGCTGTGAAGCGTCAAACATCGAATCCAGTGATGCTAAGCCCGTGAAGCCGTTCCGGACCCTTCGGGGAAAGGAAAGTGGTGGAGCCGGTGACCCGAGCTGGTAGTAGGTGAGTGATGGGGTGACGCAGGAAGGTAGTCCATCCCGGGCGGTGGTTGTCCCGGGGTAAGGGTGTAGGCCGTGCGATAGGTAAATCCGTCGCACTTGTGGCTGAGACCTGATGCCGAGCCGATTGTGGTGAAGTGGATGATCCTATGCTGTCGAGAAAAGCCTCTAGCGAGTTTCATGGCGGCCCGTACCCTAAACCGACTCAGGTGGTCAGGTAGAGAATACCGAGGCGTTCGGGTGAACTATGGTTAAGGAACTCGGCAAAATGCCCCCGTAACTTCGGGAGAAGGGGGGCCATCACCGGTGACGAGTCTTGCACTCCGAGCTGGGGGTGGCCGCAGAGACCAGCGAGAAGCGACTGTTTACTAAAAACACAGGTCCGTGCGAAGCCGTAAGGCGATGTATACGGACTGACGCCTGCCCGGTGCTGGAACGTTAAGGGGACCGGTTAGTGCACTTTCGGGTGTGCGAAGCTGAGAACTTAAGCGCCAGTAAACGGCGGTGGTAACTATAACCATCCTAAGGTAGCGAAATTCCTTGTCGGGTAAGTTCCGACCTGCACGAATGGCGTAACGACTTCTCGACTGTCTCAACCATAGGCCCGGTGAAATTGCACTACGAGTAAAGATGCTCGTTTCGCGCAGCAGGACGGAAAGACCCCGGGACCTTTACTACAGTTTGATATTGGTGTTCGGTTCGGCTTGTGTAGGATAGCTGGGAGACTGTGAAGTGCGGGCGCCAGCCCGTGTGGAGTCGTCGTTGAAATACCAGTCTGGTCGTGCTGGATGTCTAACCTGGGTCCGTGATCCGGATCAGGGACAGTGTCTGATGGGTAGTTTAACTGGGGCGGTTGCCTCCCAAAGAGTAACGGAGGCGCCCAAAGGTTCCCTCAGCCTGGTTGGTAATCAGGTGTTGAGTGTAAGTGCACAAGGGAGCTTGACTGTGAGACCGACGGGTCGAGCAGGGACGAAAGTCGGGACTAGTGATCCGGCGGTGGCTTGTGGAAGCGCCGTCGCTCAACGGATAAAAGGTACCCCGGGGATAACAGGCTGATCTTCCCCAAGAGTCCATATCGACGGGATGGTTTGGCACCTCGATGTCGGCTCGTCGCATCCTGGGGCTGGAGTCGGTCCCAAGGGTTGGGCTGTTCGCCCATTAAAGCGGTACGCGAGCTGGGTTTAGAACGTCGTGAGACAGTTCGGTCCCTATCCGCTGTGCGCGTAGGAGTCTTGAGAAGGGCTGTCCCTAGTACGAGAGGACCGGGACGGACGAACCTCTGGTGTGCCAGTTGTCCTGCCAAGGGCATGGCTGGTTGGCTACGTTCGGGAGGGATAACCGCTGAAAGCATCTAAGCGGGAAGCCTGCTTCGAGATGAGGACTCCCACCCCCTTGAGGGGTTAAGGCTCCCAGTAGACGACTGGGTTGATAGGCCAGATCTGGAAGCACCGCAAGGTGTGGAGGTGACTGGTACTAATAGGCCGAGGGCTTGTCCTCAGTTGCTCGCGTCCACTGTGT
>NZ_JBIBFR010000052.1:0-10299 GCF_042956125.1 Streptomyces sp. NPDC008313 | reverse complement strand
TTCGACGACGTGCGAGACCGAAGAGGGGCCACTGTCACCCACGTCCAAGCTAGCCCTAATTCATTTAGGCTAAGTTCAGTCAGGCTAGTGGTCGGATCTGATCCGGGGGTAAGTCATGTCCTTCACCAAACCGGCAGCGGTCTTCGGGCGGGATCATGAGTGGGACGAGCTCGCGCGCTTCTGCACCGACCCGTCGGCAGGCCTCCGTATCGGGGTCGTACGCGGGCGGCGGCGGCACGGTAAGTCATTCCTGCTGGAGCATCTGTGCCGGGCCGTGGGCGGGGTCTACACCCTGGCGCTGCAGCAGAGCCGCACCATGGCACTCGACCGTTTCGCGGACAACCTCGCCCAGGGCCTCGGCTTCCGGGTCGGCCGCTTCGGCTCGTGGGTGGAGGCCCTGGACACGGCGGCGGACGTCCTCACCGGGCGCGGTGACGGGACGGCTCCCGCACTGCTCGTCCTCGACGAGTTCCCCTACCTCGTCACGCACTCGCCGGAGCTGCCGTCCGTCCTTCAGGCCCTCTACGACCGGCGAGGACCCTCCTCGGGCAGGCCGCCGCTGCGGATCATCCTCTGCGGCTCCGCGATCTCCACCATGTCGACCCTGCTCGCGGGGGACCAGGCCCTGCGCGGGCGTGCCGTGATCGACATGCGGATCGGCCCCTTCGGCTTTCGGGAGGCGGCGGAGTACTGGCGCGCCGGCGATCCGGAGACGGCTTTCCTCATCGACGCCGTACTCGGCGGAGCGGCCGGCTACCGGGACGTCGTCGGGGACCCGCCCGAGCCCGGAGAGGAGGGCTTCTACGCGTGGCTCGCGCGCACCGTGTTCAACCCGTCCCACATCCTCTTCAGCGAGCCCGAATACCTGCTGGCCGAGGACCCTCGTATAAGCGACCGGGCCACGTATCAGGCGATCTGGGAGGCGGTGTCGTCCGGGGCCGCCACGCCCACGCAGATTGGTGGACTCGTGGGGATGGACGCCAAGTCGCTGACGTACCACCTCAACATCATGAAGGCGGCGGCCTTCGTGCGGTACGAGCAGGACATGCTGCTCCAGCGCAAGCCCGTCATCACCGTCGCCGACCCCATCGTCCGCTTCCACGACCTGATCGTGCGTCCGAACCTCATCGACTTCGAACTGCGGGAGGGACGCGCCGCGTGGGAGCGGTCGAAGGAGACCTTCTCCTCCAAGGTGCTCGGACCCCATTTCGAGGATCTGGCCCGCCAGTGGACACGCCGATACGCGCGTGAGCACGGCCTGGACGACATCGGGCAGGTCGGCACCACGACCGTCGCCTGCCGCGAACACCGCGGACACGAGGTCGACGTCGTCGCCCTGAGCCGCGCGTCACGCCCCCGCGACAAGGGCGGCCGCATCGCGCTCCTCGGCGAGGCGAAGGCGACGAACAAGCCCAGGACCGCCACCGACCTGCGTCGGCTCGAACACATCCGCGACGTGCTGTGCGCGCAGGGCTGGGACGCGCGGGACTGCGCCCTGGCGGTCTACTCGCGAAGCGACCCCGCCGACGACCTGGTGGCCGCGGCGAACCGGCCAAGTACCGGACCGGGCCGCGCACTGCTCATCGGGATGCGGGACCTGTACGGCACGAGCTGACCAGCCTGCCTGGAGCGCCTTCGTCCGGATCCCTCCGGTCGACCGGTCCCGGTGCCCTCGCCGGGGCCAAGGGTGCCGGACCGACGAACACCCAACGGCTCAACGGTCTCCATGCGAACGCGGCATTTGCTCGCCTCGGTCTTGGCGGTGAATTCCGCAGCCCTTCACATTGTCGATTTGTTTGCATGAGAAAATAGTCACCGCGGCCGACCTCTGAGGAGCCACTCGGCGAGCGGCCGAGGCCGGTGCCTGCGAACGCTGATGGCTATGGCTGGAACCGCCTACTTGACCAAGGTGCCGAGAAGTGATCAGAGCCAGAAGGTCAGGAGCGGTTGTCCGGGTTGCTCCGGTCTAGACCCTTTGGTGTTTCCGCAGGTGATGAGCTCGATCGCTCTGCACTTTGCCATTTCTTGATTGACGGGTTCACCTTTCCGCTGCTTGGCTTCCGTCACTTGTTGTGAAGATGATGTGACTCCGGGGTGGGGAAATTGACTGGCGAACGGGGCCGGCGATCTCGCGACGTCCGCGCGAGAGGCAGAGCCTTACGTGTAGCGGGCGTGGTGACGGCAGTCGCTGTTGTCGCCTCGCTCGTTTCTGCTCTCGGAGTATCGGCCGAATCCGCGTATGCGAACGAAGCGAACGCCGACTCGGCGCAGTCGGCCTCGGTGCGCGCCGCGGCGACGGGCGAGCCGGTCGAAGTGACGTCGGAACGCACCGCCTACACGCAGACAGTGGCGAACCCGGACGGCACGTACACGCTGACCCAGTCGACCACCCCGCAGCGGGCGAAGGCCGACGACGGTTCCTGGCGAAACGTCGACGCGACGCTGGAGAGCCGCCCGGACGGCACGGTCGGGCCGAAGGCCGCGGTGGTCGATCTGGCGTTCTCCGACGGTGGACGCGGTGACGGGTTCATCAGCATCGGCAACGAACGTGGCGCACTGGCACTGGGATGGCCGGGCACGTTACCGAAGCCGACCCTCAGGGGCGCGACCGCTACGTACGCCGAAGTCCTCGACGGCGTCGACCTGGAGCTGACAGCGACGGCTGAGGGCTACCGGGAAGTGCTGGTCGTCAAGTCCGCGCAGGCGGCAGCCAATCCGGAGCTGGAACAGGTCGAGCTGACCGTGACCGGCAAGGGGTTGCAGGTCCTCCCTGGCCGGGGCGGTGGACTCCGAGCCGTCGACGAGGACGGCAACACTGTCTTCAACGGTCCGGCCGGTCTGATGTGGGACTCGTCCGGTGACGAGAAGCCGGCCCAGTCGGCCCCTTCGGCTTCTGCCATCTCAGGTTCCGCCACCTCGGGCAAGACAGCCGAGACGGCCCCCGGCGTCGGCGACGCCACCGCAGAGATGCCGGTGAAGGTCGGACGCGGCACGATCACCGTGAAGCCGAACGCCAAACTGCTGCGGGGCAAGGGCACCGTCTACCCCGTGCGGATCGACCCCTCGGTGGGGCTCGACGTCTCGGAGCGGTCGGTGCTCTCCAACGACGGCGACCGGTGGTGGCAGTTCGACGGCGACTACGGCGTGGGCAACTGCAGCCGTCTCGGCCCGTACTACTGCGACAAGGACCACACGAACCGGATGTACTTCGAGTTCGGTGCTTCGAAGCTGTCGGGCAAGCAGGTCATCGACGCGACGTTCCGTGCGAAGGAGACGTGGTCGTTCACCTGCGACGCGAAGTGGGTCGACCTGGAGCGGACGAACAACATCTCCGAGGGCACGCGCTGGCCCGGTCCGTCCCAGCTCGACCAGATGGGCGACCGCTATGTGTCAGCGGGACGCGGGGACCTGTGCAGTCCGGACCAGCCCGACTCGTGGATCGAGTTCAACGACAACCCGGACGAGCCGGACGAGAACCTCACCTCCTCCGTACGCAACCTCGCCTCGGGCAAGTTCTCGCGGCTGACGCTGATGCTCCGGGCCAAGGACGAGGGTGACCCCGCGGCGTGGAAGCGGTTCGACGACAACGCCGAGCTCCAGGTCGTCTACGTGCCGAAGCCGGGCGTGCCCTCCTCCGTCGGGCTGATTCCGGGCGACGGGACGACGGCGTACTGCAACAAGTCCTCCTCCGACCCGCTGATCGTCACCCGGTTCGACCCGATGGCGCAGGCCCGGGTGCAGACCCAGGTGAAGCCGAAGTCGGGCGAGGAGAAGGGCGAACTTCAAGCCGAGTTCGTGGTGCAGCGCGGTGACGACGCGGCCTGGCACCAGGTGTGGTCGGACTACCGGCCCAAGCCGGGCTGGAACCCGGACGACACGCTGGAGAAGGTCCGGATGACCAACAGGGCTGACGGCGGGCTCTACCGGATGCACGCAAGAACCCAGTCTCACTGGTCGTACGGATCGAAATCCGGTGATCTGTGGTCCAGTTACTCGTCATGGTGCTACTTCAAGATTGACTCCACGGCGCCGAAGGCACCGCAGATCGCCACGACCGGTGTGTACACCGAGTGCACGGCCGACCTGTGCGAGGGGAAGGGCGGCCCCGGTGTCGCGGGTTCCTTCCAGCTGAAGCCGAACGCGGCGGACACCGACATCACGGCCTACCGGTGGAGGCTGCTGACCCAGAAGAGCACCACCACGACGACCGGCTCGACGGTCGCCGTCAAGCCCGTACCGTCACTGTCCGGCACGCAGGTGCTCACCGTGCAGGCCAAGGATGTACGAAACCGGTGGGGAGACCCGGCGGAGTTCGTCTTCAAGGTGGCCAACGCGTCCGGTGCGGTCGGAACCTGGCACTTCGCCGACGGCACCCCTAGTTCCACGGCGACCACGGCCAAGGACAGCGCGACCGAGGGAACCCGGCATGACGTCACGCTGCACCCTCTGGCGGACGGCACAGGAGCAACTTGGTCAGGGCTCGGCCGGCGCGGCACGGGCGACTACTCGCTGCGCCTGAACGGCGATGTGACCGACGCGGCCAGGCGGACGGCCTACGCATCCACGGCCGACCCGGCAGTCAACACGGGGGACTCGTTCACGATCTCCGCCTGGGTGCTGCTGACAGACGGCTCCACGAACAGGGTCGTCGCCGCGGCTCCGGGCACCAATGGTTCGGCGTTCACCCTGTACTACTCGTCAACGTATGAGAAGTGGGTTTTCAACCGCACCGCCGGAGATGTGCCGTTCAGCCCGGTCTACATCCGGTCCATGGCGGATACGGCCGACCCCGTCAGGAACGTGTGGACCCACCTGGCCGGTGTCTTCGACAGCAAGGGCGACACGGACCGGACGAACGACACCATCCAGCTCTTCGTCAACGGCCGGGCGCAGGGCCAACCGGTCAAGGCGTACGCAGCTTCCACTGCCTACATCCCGTGGGTGTCGACGGAGGGCCTGCAGATCGGCCGTTCGAAGGTGGCGGGCGCCTACGGCGAGAACTTCATGGGACGCGTCGATGAGCTCAACCTGTGGCAGCGAGCGCTGACCGCCGACGAGGTGCGCCAGGCCGCGCGCCTGGAGTCGGACCTGACCCAGGCGGCCGAGTTGGTCGCCTACTGGGACACGGCTTCCGCCACCGACGGCAAGGTGGCGGAGTACACGCCCTACCCCGTCGACTCGATGGACATCTCGTCCACGGGCGCCGTGGCGGATCCCGACGACAACGAACTGAGGCTGGATGGCGCCTCGGGCTACATGTCGGCCACCGGACCGACGGTCGACGAGACCGGATCGTTCACTGTGACAGCCGACGTCAAGCTGGACGGCGCGAAGTTCGCGGCAATGCCGGTGGGCGGGCGTGCGCAGGTGTTCGGGCAGTCCACGCCGGACGGCAAGGAGTCGTCGTGGGCGCTGTGGGTGGAGAAGGTGTCCGACGACGGCTATCTGTGGCGTTTCGGCCGCACCGCGACCGACTCGGCCGGCAAGGTGCTCGCCTCCGTCCAGGTGTCGTCTGTGGAATCCGCTGAGATGGACACCTGGGTGCAAGTGACCGGGGTGTACGACGCTACCGAGGACGTCGGCACAGGCTACGGCAGCACCCATCTGTACATCGGTGAGACCGAGCAGGACCAAGAGGACGGCGGCGCCTTCGCCGCCATCCAGCAGGGCGGTGGCGAGATCGCCGCAGGCCGCGGCAGGGCAGGCGGGACCACCGGGTACTACCTGCCCGGCTCGCTGGACGAGGCCCGGGTGTGGGCCGGTGCGATGAACGGGGATCAAGTGCGATCCCTGGTGCTCGGTGCCTCGGACGACGAGTGACTCGCTGGAACCGGGCGGCGGACCAACGCCGCCGCCCGGCTCATGACTTCTGACCACGGCACGATCCGTCGTGCTCGGCGCTGCCCAGGGGCGGGCGGCCGTACAGGGAAACGGACATGATGAAACGGTTTCGAGCAGGTACGTCCCGGGCCGCCGGCCGGGGCAGACGTCTGGCCGCGGCGATAGGTTTCGCGCTGCTGCCGGGTCTGCTGACCCCCGTAGCCTTCGCCTCGGACACCGACCCCCTCGGCCGGCCGGACCTCAAGGCCCCGCACGCCACCAAGGTCAGCCCGTTCACCGCGGAGGTGAACAAGAAGACCGCCGCTGTCGTGAAGAAGGCGGCGGAGACGGACAGGACGGCGTCCGCGCGGGCACGCCACGACCAGCGGACCGAGGTGACCTGGCCGAAGGCCGGAACAGCCGCGCTTGCCGTCCCCGCCAAGGGCGCCGTCAAGGCCGCACCCGGAGCACTGCCCGTGACCGTCACCGCGTCGGGGAAGGGCCGCACGCCCACGTCCGTCGAGATCCAGGTCCTGGACCAGAAGGCGGCCACGGCGCTCGGCGTCAAGGGCGTCGTCCTGAAGGTCGCCGCGGCCAAGGGCAGTGGCAAGACCCGCCTCGGGATCGATTACTCCGCCTTCGCCTCCGCTTACGGCGGCGACTGGGCGGGCCGGCTCCAGGTGAAGCGGCTCCCTGACTGCGCCCTGGACGATCCGTCCAAGGCCGAGTGCCGCTCGCGCGAGAAAGTCGGCTCCGTCAACGACCGTGCCAAGAACAGCCTCTCGGTTCCGCTCAGCCTCTCGGCCGACGGAGCACCGATGATGCTGGCCGTCGCCGCGGGCACCCAGTCCGGTGGCGGTGACTACAAGGCCACTCCGTTGGCGGCGTCCTCCACGTGGGAGGCCGGCGGTTCGTCCGGATCGTTCACCTGGTCCTACCCCCTGCGGATGCCGCCCGCCGCGGCCGGCTCGCAGCCCTCGCTGTCGATCTCCTACGACTCCGGGAGCGTGGACGGGCGCACCGCGTCGACGAACAACCAGGGCAGCCAGGTCGGCGAGGGCTTTGACCTCACCTCGTCCTACATCGAGCGCAAGTACGGTTCGTGCGACGACGACGGCCAGGACGAGAAGTACGACCTGTGCTGGAAGTACGACAACGCGTCCCTGGTGCTGAACGGCAAGGCCACCGAGCTGGTCAAGGACGACACCACGGGCAAGTGGCGTCTGAAAGACGACGACGCCTCGACGGTCACCCGTTCCACGGGTGGGGAGAACGACGACGACAACGGTGAGTACTGGACGGTCCGTACCGGCGACGGCACGAAGTACGTCTTCGGCCTGAACAAGCTCGACGGGGCGGGTCCGGATGACCGCACCGACTCCGTCTGGACCGTGCCGGTCTTCGGTGACGACGACGGCGAGCCCGGCTACTCCGACGGCTCCTCCTTCTCCGGCCGGAGCAAGAAGCAGGCCTGGCGCTGGAACCTCGACTATGTCGAGGACCCGCACGGCAACGCCATGTCGTACTGGTACGCCGCCGAGCACAACAACTACGACAAGCTCGGCGACGACAACACCGGCACCGACTACACCCGTGGCGGATACCTGAAGGAGATCCGCTACGGGCAGCGCGCCGACGCCCTCTTCTCAGGCTCTCCCGCCGCCTCCGACAAGGTCGTCTTCTCCTACTCCGAGCGCTGCCTCGCCTCGGGCACCGGATGCGACTCGCTCACCGAGGACTCCCGCGACAACTGGCCCGACGTGCCCTTCGACGCGGTGTGCAAGGACGGTGACAAGTGCACGGGCAACGTCGGCCCGACCTTCTTCACCCGTAAGCGCCTCACCGGCATCACGACGTACGCGTGGGACGCGGCGGCCGCCACCCCGGCCTTCGCGGCGGTGGACTCCTGGGCGTTGAAGCAGACCTATCTCGACCCGGGCGACACCGGTGACTCGACCGACCAGTCGCTGTGGCTGGACGAGCTCAAGCACACCGGTAAGCACGGGACCGACCTGGCGATGGACCCGGTCAAGTTCGACCACGTCATGCGTCCGAACCGGGTGGACGGAGCAGCCGACGACATCCTGCCGCTCAACAAGCCCCGGCTGAAGACCGTCACCTCCGAGACCGGCGCGCAGACGATCGTCAACTTCGCGGCGTCCGAGTGCTCTGCCGGTGGCACCAAGCCGAAGGTCGACGAGAACACCAAGCGGTGCTACCCCGTCTACTGGTCGCCCAACGGGGAGAAGGACCCGAAGCTCGACTGGTTCCAGAAGTATCCGGTCACCTCCGTCTCCACCACTGACCCGTACGGCGGTTCGGAGGCGGTGCAGCACACCTACCAGTACTCCGGCGGCGGCGCCTGGCACTACAACGACGACCCGATGACGCCCGCCAAGGAGCGCACCTGGTCCATCTGGCGCGGTTACGAGAAGGTCACCCATCTCACCGGCGTCGCCGGCCACACCCAGAGCAAGTCCGTCACCGTCTACCTCCGCGGCATGAACGGCGACCGGGTGCTCGGCTCGGACGGGAAGACCCCCGACGCGGCCGCCCGCAAGACCGTGAAGGTCTCCGGGATCAAGGCCGCCGACATCACCGACTCTGACCAGTACGCGGGCTTCACTCGGGAGTCGGCCACCTACGACGGCGACACCGAGGTATCGGCCACGGTCAACGACCCCTGGTCGAAGCGGACGGCGACCCAGCACAAGTCGTACGCGGACACCGAGGCGTACTACGTGCGCACCGGAGCCACCCACACCCGGACCAACATCACCAGCAAGCTCACCCCGTACGACCGGGTGCGCACGGTGAAGACCACCTACGACGACTACGGCATGACCGAGACCGTCGAGGACGAGGGTGACGACGCCGTCTCCGGTGACGAGAAGTGCACCCGCACCTGGTACGCACGCAACGGCGACAAGGGCATCAACTCCCTGGTCTCACGCACCCGCACCGTCACCAAGACCTGCGCCACCACCGACTCGGCCCTCGACCTTCCCGCCGATTCCGGCCGTCCCGGCGACGTCGTCTCCGACACCGCCGTGGTCTATGACGACGCTGCGGCCACCACGTGGTCGGCCGGCCAGAAGCCGACTGTCGGCGATGCGGTCTGGACGGGCCGTGCCAAGGGCTACGGTGCCGACGACGCCCCTGTCTGGCAGAAGACCGCCACCAGCACCTACGACACGCTGGGGCGCGTGCTGGTGGTCAAGGACACCAACGGTCACGTCGTCACCGACACCTCGTACACCCCGGCCAAGACCGGACCGCTCACCTCTACCAGTGTCAGTAACGTCAAGGGTCACAAGAGCACCTCGACCGCTGACTTCGCCACCGGCGGTGTACTCAAGACCACGGATCCCAACAGCAAGATCACGGAGAGCGAGTACGACAGCCTCGGGCGTGTCACCAAGGTGTGGCTGCCCAACCGCCTGAAGTCGCTGGGCAAGACGCCGAACTACGTCTACGACTACAAGGTCACCAATGCGGCCATGTCGTGGGTGTCGACCGGCACGCTCAAGGGCGACGGTTCCGGCTACAACACCACGTTCGCGTTCTACGACTCGCTGCTGCGTGCCCGCCAGGTCCAGACGCCCAGCCCGGCCGGCGGCCGGCTCATCTCCCTGACGCTCTATGACGACCGCGGCCTGGCCGTCAGTCAGCAGTCGGACATCTGGGACGAGACGTCGTCTCCGTCCGGCACTCCGGTGGAGACCGACGGTGGCCAGGCGCCGGTAGAGACGGACGCCACGTATGACGGAGCCGGTCGTGCGGTCAAGTCGGTCACCAAGATCCATGGTGTGACGCGGTGGACCACCGGCACGACCTACACCGGCGACACGGTCGCGTCCACCGCGCCCGACGGCGGTCAGGCCACCGCGGTGGTGACCAACGCGCTGGGGCAGACGACGGAGCGCCGTGAGTACGGTGGTCCGAGCCCGACCGGTTCCGACTACACGACGACGGACTACACGTACACGCCCGCCGGTCAGCAGGAGGCCGTCACCGGGCCGGACAAGGCGAAGTGGTCCTACACGTACGACCTGTTCGGACGCCAGGTCACCGCCACCGACCCGGACAAGGGCAAGGCCGCGACCGCGTACGACGAGCTGAACCAGGTCGTCAAGGTCACCAGCGCCAACACCAAGAACAGCACGCTGCTGTACGAGTACGACGAACTCGGCCGCCGGACCGGTATGTGGCAGAACGACAAGACGGACGCCAACAAGCTCGCGGCCTGGACGTTCGACACTCTGGCCAAGGGGCAGCAGGACACCGCGGTGCGCTACGACGGCGGCGTGAGCGGAAAGGCGTACACCAAGAAGGTCACCGCCTACGACACGCTCTACCGGGTCACGGGCAGTCAGCTGATCCTCCCGGAATCGGACCCGCTGGTCGCGGCGGGTGTTGCGAAGACCTTGTCCTTCTCCGCGGCATACAACCTTGCCGGCGCGGTCAAGCAGTCGACGT
>NZ_JBIBFR010000051.1:0-17054 GCF_042956125.1 Streptomyces sp. NPDC008313 | reverse complement strand
TATAAACCCTCCACGCGTACCGGCCATCACCATCGTCGACGCCACCAAACCCAAACGGGTCAAACGAAAACAAAAGCCTTAAGTAACCGGTATTGCTACTAGACCCGCGACTTCCCCGGAACACGGGCTCGGCACGCACCCGCGTGCCGGGCCCTTTCCCGTGCCGGCACCGCGCCCCGAGCCGGAAGCCGGGACCGGAGCCCGGGCCGGAGCCGGAGGATGCGGCCCCGGCCCCGGCGCCGTGGCGCGCGCCAGGGCCGTACGCCGCCGGTCTACGACGCGCAGACCTTGCCGTCCTCGGGCACCTTCCCGTCCAGCAGGTACTCGTTCACCGTGGAGTCGACGCAGTCGCTCCCGCTGCCGTACGCCCCGTGTCCCTCGCCCTTCCAGGTGAGCTGCACACCGACGCTCTTGCCCAGCTCGTCGGCCATCCTGCGGGCACCCTCGTAGGGAGTCGCCGGGTCCCCGGTGTTGCCGACCACCAGTACGGGCTCGGCTCCCGGCGCGCTGACCTCCGGTGTGTCGTACTGACCGGCCACCGGCCAGTCGTGGCACCAGCCCGCTGTGTCCCACCCCATGAAGTCGCCGAACACGGGAGAGATCTTCTCGAACTCGGGCAGCCGCTTCCTCGTCTCCTCGACCGTCGGCCGCTGCTTGTCGTCCAGGCACGATATGACCCGCTGTGAATGGGTCGTCGTGCCGTAGTGCCCCGAGGTGTCACGCTCGTTGTAGCCGTCGGCGAGGGCCAGCAGCTCCGAACCGTCCCCCTTCTCCGCGGCCTTCAGCGCGCTCGTCAGGGTCGGCCAGCCCTGCTTGCTGTACAGCGGCAGGACGATCCCGGTGAGGGCGAGCGTCTGGGTGAGCCGGCGGCCGCCCGAGGCGGGCAGCGGCTTGGCGTCGATCCGCTTCAGCAGGGCCACGATCTTCCGCGAGCCCTGCTTCGGATCCTGGCCCGTGGACTTCAGGTAGTCGTTCAGGGCCCGCTGGAAGCCCCTGGCCTGGTTCTTCGCGTGGCCCACCGTGTCGGCGCCCGGGTCGACGACGGCGTCCAGCACCACCCGGCCCACGTTCTCGGGGAACAAGTGCGCGTAGACGCCGCCCAGTTCGGTGCCGTAGGAGATGCCGAAGTAGTGCGTCTTCCGGTCGCCCAGCACCTGCCTCATCAGGTCCATGTCGCGGGCCGTGTCCGTCGTCGAGACGTGTGACATCAGCTTGCCCGCGGCCTTCTCGCAGCCCTTGCCGAAGTCGGTGGCGTCCTTGAAGTACGCGGCCTCCTCGGCGGCGTCGTCCGGTGTGGCGTCCACCGACTCGGCCGCCTGGATCGCCTTGTCCTGGCGGCAGCGCACGCCCTCGCTGGCGGCGATACCGCGCGGGTCCCAGCTCACCAGGTCGTACCGCTCGTGCAGTTCGCCGACGATGTCCCCGTACGACGGCATCATGGAGACGCCCGAGCCGCCGGGACCGCCGAAATTGAACAGGAGGGAGCCGATGCGCTTGCTCTGGTCGCCGGTCGCCTTCGAGCGGATCAGAGCGAGGCCGATCGTCTCGCCGTCGGGCTCGGCGTAGTCGAGGGGGACCTTGAGCGTCGCACACTGCCAGCCGCTTCCCGGAGCGGGCGAGTCCGAACCGGCCTCGCAGCGGCTCCAGTCGAGCTTCTGCGAGGTGAGCGAGCCGGGCAGCGCCGAGCCGCCGCCGGAGGAGGGTGCCGCCGACGTACCGCCGCCCTTCCCCTCGCCGGAACCGTCGTCGGACGAACCTCCGCTGCAGCCGGCCAGCAGCAGCGCGGCCGCGGCAGCGGCCGTCCACCGTACGAAACGCGACATGAGCCTTCCCCCCCTCGCCAGTCGTCCGCCGGAAGCCGCGGACGGCATGCAGGCCATAGTATGCGGATCACCGTCGACGGCCGATGGAGCCTGTGGATAACCGTCTGACCTGCGCTTTTCAGCCGCACACGGTGCCGGCCGCAGGCAGTTTGCCCTCCAGCAGATAGCCGTCGACGGCGCCGTGCACGCAGGAGTTCCCGCTGTCGTACGCGCCGTGCCCCTGACCCTTGTACGTCAGCTCAACCCCCACGCCCTCGCCCAGCGCGGAGACCATCCGCCGTGTGCCCTCGTACGGGGTGGCCGGGTCGCCGGTGTTGCCCACGACGAGGACCGGGGCCGACCCGGGGGCGCTGACGTCCGGGTGGTCGGCGGCGCCCGGCACGGCCCAGTCGGTGCAGCTGACCATGCCCCAGGCCAGATACTCGCCGAACAGCGGTGAGGCGTCCCGGAACTCGGACAGCCTCCTCTCCACGTCGGCGGCCGAGTAACGGGGCTTCGCATCCGCGCAGTTGATGGAGATGTTGGCCGCCGTGATGTTGCTGTACTGGCCGTCCTGGTTGCGCCCGTTCATGGAGTCGGACAGCAGCATCAGCACCTTGCCGTCGCCGTCGTACGCCTGCTCGAGCCCCTCCGTGAGGTACTCCCAGAAGTCCTTGGAGTACAGCGCCTGCGCGATGCCGCTGATCGCCGCCGTCTGGGTCAGCTCGCGCGGGAAGACACCGGGGATCGGCCGGCTGTCCAGGTCCTTCAGCAGCTTCGCGATCCGGTCCTTGACGTCCCGCGGTGTGTCACCGAGCGGACAGTCCTCGGCCTTGGAGGTGCAGTCCTCGGCGAAGTTGTCGAGCGCGAGCTGAAAGCCCCTGGCCTGCCCCAGTGAGGCCTCCTCCGGTGTCTGCGTCGGGTCGACGACCGCGTCGAACACGGCACGCCCGACCTTCCCCGGATACAGGTGCGCGTAGACGCCGCCGAGTTCCGTGCCGTACGAGATGCCGAAGTAGTGCAGTCGGTCGTCGCCGAGGACCTGGCGCATCAGGTCCATGTCCCGGGCCGCGTCGGTCGTGCGGACATGGGGCAGCGTGCTGCCGGAGTGTTCCTCGCAGGCCGCGTTGAAGTGCTTGGTGCTCGTCAGGAGCTCGCGGCGCTCGGCCGGGTCGTCGGGCGTCGCGTCCTGCTGGAAGAAGGCGTCCAGCTGCTGGTCGTCCTCGCATCGCACGCCCGCGCTGCGGCCCACCCCGCGCGGATCGAAGCTGACCAGGTCATAGCGGGTGCGCAGCTTCGCGTAGTCCTTGCCGAAGGCCGGCAGGGTGGTGACGCCCGAACCTCCGGGGCCGCCGAAGTTGAACACGAGAGACCCGATGCGGCTGTTGCCCCGGCCGCTCGTCCGCGCCCGGACGAGGGCGATGCCGATCGTCTCGCCCTTGGGTTCGGCCCAGTCGAGAGGCGCCTTCATGGTGGCGCACTGCCACCGCGTACCGCCCGGCAGCGGGGACGGAGCACTGCCGCCGCCCTGGGACTCGGAGGGCGCGGGACAGTCGTCCCAGCTGAGCTCCTGCGCCGTGAGGTCCTCGTCCTTGGAGTCGCCGTCGCAGGCCGCCAGCAGGGAGGAGAGCAGCAGGGACGAGAGCAGCAGGGCGGCGGCGCGCAGCCGGGGCGGGTTCGGCATGAACCCATCCTGGTCGCGCCCGCGGTGACGCGCTCGGGGCGCGGGCCGTGCGGGTGAGCACGCCGGGCGCGCCACCGGGCTGCTCGTGCCCTACAGGGCGCCCTTGCGGGTGAGGTGGTTGAAGTACAGCCAGCCGGGCAGCACCGGCAGCCACAGGGTCAGCAGCCGGTACAGCAGCACGGCGGGTGCCGCGACCTCCTTGGGGAGGCCGACGGCGATCAGGCCCACGGTGAGGGTCGCCTCGACCGCGCCGACACCGCCCGGGGTCGGCGCCGCCGAGCCGAGCGCGTTTCCGGCGAGGAAGACGACGGCGACGCTGGCCAGGCTGAGTGAGGCGGTCTCCTCGTTGCCGAAGGCACGGATCGACGCGTCCAGGCACATCACGAAGCAGGCGGTGAGCAGCAGCATCCCGCCGATGCCGGTGACCAGCTTCTGCGGCCGCTGGAGCACGTCGAGCATGCGCGGGACGACACCGGCGAACAGCGACCTCACGCGTGTGACGACGAACTTGCGCAGGAACGGCACCGAGGTCACCACGAGCACCAGGACGGCGACCGTCAGCAGACCCGCGATGACCGTGCGGGACGGCGACAGGGAGGGCGTCTTCTCGGTGCCGGTCAGATAGCCGAAGGACAGCAGCATGAGGATGTGGCAGCCGAGCCCGAAGAGCTGCGAGGCGCCGACGCTCGCCACGGCCAGACCCGGCCGCACCCCCGAGCGCTGCAGGAACCGCGTGTTGAGGGCGACGCCGCCCACCGCCGCCGGTGCCACGATCTTCACGAACGAGCCGGCGACCTGCGCCGCCACGGCCCGCAGGAACGGCACCCGCTCGGGGACGAAGCCGAGCAGGCTCATCGCCGCCGCGAAGTAGCTCAGCGCCGAGAACAGCGCGGCCGCGGCGACCCAGCCCCACTCCGCGTTGTCGAAGAGGGTGCCGAACTCGATGTGCGTGAGCTGGGTCAGCAGGAAGTACGCGCCGATCGCACCCGCGATGAAGCTGATCAGCGTGCGCGGCCGGACCCGCTCCAGACGGGCCGGCTCGACGGGCGCCTGGGGCCGGATCCGCAGGACCTGGTGGCGGATCTGGGTGAGCAGGTCCTCCTCGCGCGCCCCGTCCAGGGCCTCGTCCAGCGCCCGCTTCTCGGCCCGCTGCTCGGCCCGCGCCGCCTTCTTGTCGGGCTTCTCCAGGACGACGCCGCTGTCCTCGCGGCTCGCCCCCTGGCTCTCCTCCAGCCGGGCCAGCTTGTCCTGCCTGGACGCCTTGAGGACGGCCTCGCGCTCGCGTTCCGCGCGCTCCCTGGCCAGTCTGCGCAGCGTCGCGCGCGTGGAGCGTGTCAGCGCGATGGGCTGCAGCAGCGGCAGACAGTCGGCGACCGCGTCAGGACCGAGGACCCCGACCGCCGACGCGACCGAGCGCTCGGCGCCCACCCGCAGCCCGAGCGTGGTCAGCAGCTGGGCGATGTCCATGCGCAGCACCAGGTCGCCGGAGGCGATCTCGCCGCCGCGCATGTCGGTGAGGATCACGGTGCCGGAACGATCCACCAGGATGGCGTCCCCCGCCAGCCTGCGGTGGGCGATGCGCCGCGACTGCAGCGCCCGCACCTGGTGCCAGGTGTCGCGCAGCAGGTCGTCGGTGATTCCCTCGTCCGGCAGCGAGTCGAGGGTGTGCCCGCCGGTGTGCTCGTAGACGAGCATCACGGCGTCGGGGCCGAGCTCGGAGGTGGCGATCAGCTTGGGCGCGTTGGCCCCGGCGGCGATGGCCGCGTACGCGAGGAGCGCCTCCTGTTCGAGTGCCTGGCGCAGGGACTGCAGGCTGCGGCGGGTGGTGATGCCGCGCAGTGTCAGCCGGCGCCAGACGCGGTAGAAGAAGCCCTGCGCCTGCTGCTCCCGGTCCACCACGGTGACGTCCAGCGGCGGGCCGTCCTCCAGGGTGACGAAGTAGCGCCGGCCGCGGTCGCCGGTCTCCGCGGCGTCCGCCACGTCCTCGCGGGCCGCGCTCACCGGGTGGAAGCCGACATGCCGCAGGCCCGCCATCAGCGTCCGTCCGGTCGGCCGTACGTTCGGTGAGCCGACCGCGTACAGCGTCCCGTAGGCGACGGTCCAGCCGATGAGCACCGTCAGGATGATCGAGAACGGCGTCGTGTAGCCGGTGACCAGCATCGAGAAGGCGTCCAGCATCAGCACGACCCACAGCACCGCACGCCAGCGCGGCCGGCGGGACATCCCGACAGCCGTCATGTACGCGATGACGGGGGCCAGATAGCCGTGCACCGGGTCGGTGAGCGCGTGGACGTCACCGGGGGAGGGCTGGGTCAGCGCGTCCTGGATGGAACCCGGGGCCGCCTTCGCGACCCACAGGTCGGTGGCGAGGGTCACCCCGTGCGCGAGGACCGCGGCGAGGACGCCGTCGGCGATGCGCAGTCCGTCCCGCTTGATGAGCCGCTCGATCGCGAAGGCGACCGGCACCAGGAGGATCGCGATGCTGGAGGCCAGCCCCGCGATCTTGATGAGCAGATCGGGTGCCTGTCCGGTGCCCTTGTTGATGTCCTGTTCGAGTCCGGAGGTGGTGCCGTGGGCGAACGCGGCGACGGCGAGCAGGACGACGATCGCGAGGACGCCCACGAGCAGGCGCATCAGGTCCGAGGGACGGTGCACGCGCGCGGGGAGCAGCGGCTCGTCGCCCTCGACCTCCTCGGCGTGGGCGTCGTCGGAGCTCTGCTGAGGGCGCGGTCCGGCCGTCCCGTGCGTCCTGGGGGGCGGCTGGTCGTCCTCGTGGGTCTGGGAGACGGGGGTGTCGTCGCTCGTGGCGGTGGCTTCCGACGGCTCACCGGGCGACGCCGGGGCGGCGTCGTCCGTGTCCTCGCCCTCGGCGTCCGTGCCCCGGGCGTCGTCCCCGTCCGGGCCCGCCCGCATCGGATCCTTCTCGTCGGGGCCGTCGGGGCCGTCGGTGTCCGGGCGCGACGAGGCCCCAGAGCTGCCCGCCGCGTCGTCGGGGTGCGCGCTCTGCTGCTTCATCGTCTCTTCTTGATCTCGTATCACCTGTCACCGTCCGGACGATGGTGGCATGCCCCACCGACACACAGGGGCATCAGGGTGCAATACGGGGGCGCACAGTCTGCCCGAAGCGCGCCTCCGGGGCGAGGCGCACGCACGGTGACCACCGGGTCGCACTGTCGGTGCGGTGCGGCAGGATGGGGCGGATGAGTGAGGAGAGCCTTCCGGCGGACGCCCTGCCGGAGTACGCGGAGCGGGTCCTCGAGGTCGCCGAGCTGATCCCTGCGGGCCGCGTCATGACGTACGGGGACGTCGCCGAGTGGCTGGAGGAGGGCGGCCCCCGCCAGGTGGGCCGAGTGATGTCCCTCTACGGAGGAGCGGTCCCCTGGTGGCGGGTCGTCCGCGCGGACGGCGTACTCCTGCCCGGCCGCGAACTCGACGCGCTGGGCCACTACCGGGCGGAGGGCACCCCCCTGCGGCAGGCGAACAGGGCCGCGGAGGGACACGTGCCACGCGTCGACATGAGACGGGCGCGGTGGGACGGCGACGAACGTGCGGTGGGTCACACCTGACAGCTTCCGCCCGCGCGGGGGCCGGTGGCGAGGCGGTGACCCGTACGCGGGAGGCCCGGCACATCCGGGACATGCCGTACGTTCGATGCGCGAGGGACGCGCGCGCCGTGGGGGCCGGGACCGCCCGGCCGCCTTCCTCGCGGCGGCGCCCGGCGCCGGCAGTGACCATGCACAGCACACCCACCAGGACCGGCGAACCACGTGAGCTCCTCTTCCTCCACCAGGCGCCTGCCGTACCCCCCGGTACGGCAGGGGACCCGCGGCGCGTACCGACTGGTGCTTACCCCGCCGGAGCGGGTGGACCCCCCTCACCTTGACGCGGCGCAGCGCGCCGTGGTTGATCACGGGGCCGGACCGCTGCTCGTCCTCGCGGGTCCCGGCACGGGCAAGACGACCACCCTCGTCGAGTCCGTGGCCGCCCGGATCGCCCGGGGCGCCGACCCGGAGCGGGTCCTCGTCCTGACGTTCAGCCGCAGGGCCGCCGTCGAGCTGCGCGACCGGATGGCGCTGCGCATGGGGGCGGCGCGCGCTCCCCGGGCCACCACGTTCCACTCGTTCTGCTACGCCCTGGTCCGCGCCCACCAGGACACCGACCTGTTCGTCGAGCCGCTGCGCCTGCTGTCCGGCCCCGAACAGGACGTGGCGGTGCGCGAGCTGCTCGCCGGGCAGCCCGGCCTCGAACGGCTCGGTCTCGCACATGTCCGCTGGCCGGACGAGCTGCGCGCCTGCCTGACCACGCGCGGGTTCGCCGACGAGGTCCGCGCGGTCCTCGCCCGCAGCCGTGAGCTGGGCCTCGGCCCCGACGCCCTGGGCGCCTTCGCCGGGCGGATCGGCCGCCCCGACTGGGGCGCCGCGGCCGCGTTCCTCGCCGAGTACCTCGACGTCCTCGACATGCAGGGGGTCCTCGACTACGCCGAACTCGTCCACCGGGCGGTGCTCCTCGCCCGGCGCCCCGCCGTCGCCGAGCACCTGGCGGCCCACTACGACGCCGTCTTCGTCGACGAGTACCAGGACACCGACCCCGCGCAGGTACGACTGCTGAACGCCCTCGCCGGCGGGGGGCGCACCCTGGTCGCCTTCGGGGACCCCGACCAGTCGATCTACGCGTTCCGCGGCGCCGACGTGAACGGCATCCTCGACTTCCCCGAGGCCTTCCCGCGCGCGGACGGACGGCCGGCGCCGGTCGAGGTCCTCGGGACGTCACGCCGCTCGGGCGCCGTCCTGCTCGAAGCCACCCGACGGCTCACCCGGCGCATGCCGCTGACCCGCCTCCCGGCACGGAAGGTCCGCGCGCACCGGGAACTGTCGCCGGTACGGGAGGGAGGGAGCGTCGAGGTCTACACGTATCCGACGCCCGGCGCCGAGCTGGACAACATCGCGGACATCCTGCGCCGCGCCCACCTGGAGGACGGGGTCCCCTGGAGCGAGATGGCGGTCCTGGTGCGCGCGGGCTCCCGCACCATCCCGACGATCCGGCGCGTCCTCACGTCCGCCGGAGTCCCCCTGGACATCGACGGCGACGACCTCCCCCTGCGCCACGAGCCGGCGGTGACGCCGCTGCTGACGGCGCTGCGGGCCGTCGCCCGGGCGGAGCTGGGCGAGGACCCCGTGACACAACGGGACGGCGCCCCCGGCTCCGGACGGCAGGAGCCCCGGCCGGTCAGGCCCTGGCTCGACACCGAGACCGCGCTGACCCTCCTCGCCTCGCCCCTCGCGGGCATGGACGCCGCCGACCTGCGGCGACTGGGCCGCGCGCTGCGCGAGGAGGAACGGGCGGCCGGGAACGCCGTACCGCCGCCCTCCGACGACCTGCTCGCACAGGCACTGGCCGAGCCCGAGCGGCTCGCCGCGCACGACCCGGCGTACGCCCGCGGCGCACAGCGGCTGGGCGCGCTGCTCGGCAGGGCACGCGAGCGCCTCGCGGCCGGCGGCACGGCCGAGGAGGCGCTCTGGGACCTCTGGGACGGCACCCCGTGGCCGCATCGCCTGGAGCGGGCCGCCCGGCGAGGCGGCGCGGCCGGACGCAACGCCGACCGGGATTTGGACGCCGTCTGCGCCCTGTTCGCCACCGCGGCCCGCGCGGAGGAACGCACGGGCGGCCGCGGCACGCTCAACTTCCTGGAGGAGATCGAGGCCCAGGACATCGCCGCCGACACCCTCACCCGCAGAGCGGTGCGCCCCGACGCCGTACGCCTGATGACCGCGCACCGTTCCAAGGGCCTGGAATGGCGCCTCGTCGTGGTCGCCGGGGTCCAGGAGGGACTGTGGCCCGACCTGCGCCGCCGGGGCTCCCTTCTCGAGGCCGACCGGATCGGCCGCGACGGCCTCGCCGAACCGCTCACTCCCGGGGCGCTGCTCTCGGAGGAACGCCGGCTGTTCTACGTGGCCGCCACGCGCGCACGCGCACGCCTCGTCGTCACCGCCGTGAAGGCACCCGCCGACGACGGCGACCAGCCCTCCCGCTTCCTCACCGAGCTCGGCGTCGAACCCAAGGACGTCACCGGCCGCCCCCGCCGGCCGCTGTCGGTGCCGGCGCTCGTCGCCGAGCTGCGCGCCGCCACCGTCGACCCCCGCGTCTCGGACACCCTCAGGCAGGCCGCGGCCCAGCGGCTGGCCCGGCTCGCCGCGCTCGCCGACGACGACGGCCGCCCCCTCGTGCCGTCCGCCCACCCGCACCGCTGGTGGGGCATGTACGAGCCGACGCGGAGCAAGGTTCCGCTGCGCGACCGCGACCACCCCGTCGTGCTCTCCGGCAGCGCCCTCGACCAGCTCGCCCACACGTGCGCCCTGCAGTGGTTCCTCGGCCGGGAGGTGAAGGCGGACGCGCCGTCGACGGCGGCCCAGGGCTTCGGCAACGTGGTGCACGTCCTCGCCGACGAGGTGGCCTCCGGGCGCACCCCCGCCGACCTCGACGTCCTCATGGAGCGGCTGGACTCCGTGTGGAACGCGCTCGCCTTCGACGCGCCCTGGAAGTCCGCACAGGAGAAGGAGCACGCGCGCGTGGCGCTCGAACGCTTCCTGCGGTGGCACGTCGACTCCAACGGCGCCCGCGCGGGCCGCACACCGGTGGCGAGCGAGCACGACTTCGACGTCACCCTCGAAGCGGGCTCCTACGAGGTGCGCATCCGCGGCTCCATGGACCGCGTCGAGACGGACACCGAGGGCCGCGCCTACGTCGTCGACTTCAAGACCGGCAAACAGGCGCCGAGCGCCGCCGACGTGGCCCGCCACCCGCAGCTCGCCGTCTACCAGCTCGCCGTCCGCGAGGGCGCCGTCGACGACGCCTTCGACGGCACCCGTCCCGAACCGGGCGGCGCCGAGCTCGTCCAGCTCCGCCAGGGCGCCGCAAAGAAGAACGGCGGCGAGACCTTTCCCAAGGTGCAGGCCCAGGAACCGCTCACCGGCGAGTGGGTCGGCGACCTCCTGGCCACCGCCGCCGGCAAGGTCCTGGACGAGCGGTTCTCGCCGACCACCGGCCAGCACTGCACCCACTGCGCCTTCCGGGCCTCCTGCAGCGCCCGGCCCGAGGGACGGCACGTCGTCGAGTGAACCGGGCGGAGAGGCGGGGCGCCGTCGAGTGAGCCGGGCGGACCGCCGCCGGGGCGCGCGGTGCGCCGGACGCCGCGCGCCGGGGGCGTGCGGCCCGTCGGCGCGACCCGAGTGACGTATCGCACCACCCCCGCTGACCTGCGCTTCCCGCGCGCCGGCCGCCGCGGCGGCACCGGCCAGGCACCGGCTGTCGGTGGCCGCGGCTAGCCTCTCTCACGTGCCAGCCCGTATCACCGACCCCGAGCAGCTCAAGGAGCTCCTGGGTATCCCGTTCACCCCGGAGCAGACGGCCTGCATCACCGCGCCGCCCGCCCCGCAGGTGATCGTGGCCGGCGCCGGGTCGGGCAAGACCACGGTGATGGCGGCACGCGTGGTGTGGCTGGTCGGCACCGGGCAGGTCGCCCCCGAGCAGGTACTCGGCCTCACCTTCACCAACAAGGCCGCGGGCGAACTCGCCGAGCGGGTCCGCAAGGCCCTCGTCAGGGCGGGCGTCACCGACCCCGACGTGATCGACCCGGACAACCCGCCGGGCGAGCCGGTCATCTCCACGTACCACGCCTTCGCCGGCCGGCTGCTGACCGACCACGGCCTGCGCATCGGGCTCGAACCCACGACCCGGCTGCTCGCCGACGCCACCCGCTACCAGCTCGCCGCGCGGGTGCTCCGTGAGGCTCCGGGACCCTACCCCGCGCTGACCCGTTCCTTCCCCGACCTGGTCGGGGACCTGCTCACACTCGACTCCGAGCTCGCCGAGCACCTCGTACGGCCCGAGGACCTGCGGGCCCACGACGCCGGACTGCTGCGCTCGCTGGAGGGCGTCAAGCTCACCAACGCGGACCTGCGCAAGGCCCCCGAGGCCGCCGCGGCCCGCAGGGAGCTCGCCGAGCTGGTCGGCCGCTACAGGGCCGCGAAGCGCGAGCGCGACCTCCTCGACTTCGGCGACCAGATCGCCCTGTCCGCGACGCTCGCCCGCACCCGGCCCGAGGTCGGCGGCATCCTCCGCGACGAGTTCCGCGTCGTCCTGCTCGACGAGTACCAGGACACGTCGGTCGCCCAGCGCGTCCTGCTCGCGGGACTGTTCGGCGGCGGCACGGGCCATCCGGTCACCGCCGTGGGCGACCCCTGCCAGGCGATCTACGGCTGGCGCGGCGCCTCCGTCGCCAACCTCGACGACTTCCCCGAGCACTTCGCGCACGCCGACGGCCGCCCCGCCACCCGCCAGGCGCTCAGCGAGAACCGCCGCAGCGGCGGCCGCCTCCTCGACCTCGCCAACGGCCTCGCCGAACCGCTGCGCGCCCTGCACGCGGGCGTGGAGGCCCTGCGCCCCGCACCGGGCGCCGAGCGCGACGGCCTGGTCCGCTGCGCGCTGCTGCCCACGCACGCCGAGGAGCTTGACTGGCTCGCCGACTCCATCGCCCACCTCGTACGCACCGGGAAGGCGCCCGGCGAGATCGCCGTGCTGTGCCGCACCGCCACCGACTTCGCCGCGATCCAGGGCGCCCTCGTGGCCCGCGACGTCCCCGTCGAGGTCGTCGGACTCTCCGGACTGCTCCACCTTCCCGAGGTCGCCGACCTCGTCGCCGTCTGCGAGGTCCTCCAGGACCCCGGGGCCAACGCCTCCCTCGTGCGCCTGCTCACCGGGCCCCGCTGGCGGATCGGCCCCCGCGACCTCGCCCTCCTGGGACGCCGCGCCCGGCTTCTCGTCTCCCACGCGCGCGTGGAGGACGACGACCCCGACCGCAGGCTCGCCGCGGCCGTCGAAGGGGTCGACCCGGCCGAGGTGATCTCACTCGCCGACGCACTCGACGCGTTCCTCGAAAGCCCCTTCGCGGCCGAGGAGTACGACGACGGACTGCCCTTCTCCGCGGACGCGCGGGTGCGGTTCGCCCGGCTCGCGGCCGAGCTGCGGGATCTGCGCCGCTCGCTCGCCGACCCTCTGATGGACGTCCTGCACAGGGTCCTCGCCGTCACCGGCCTGGAGGTGGAGCTGTCCGCGTCCCCGCACGCCCTGGCGGCCCGCCGCCGCGAGACCCTGTCGAACTTCCTGGACGTCGCCGCGTCCTTCGCCTCCCAGGACGGCGAGGCGACCCTCCTCGCCTTCCTCGGCTTCCTGCGCACGGCCGCCCAGTACGAGAAGGGTCTCGACAACGCCCTCCCGGGCGGCGAGAACACCGTCAAGGTGCTCACCGCGCACAAGTCCAAGGGCCTGGAATGGGACGTCGTCGCCGTGCCCGGCCTGGTCACCGGCACCTTCCCCAGCACCCAGGGGCGGGAGAAGTGGACGGCGCAGGGCAAGGTGCTGCCGCACGGACTGCGCGGCGACGCCGACACGCTGCCCGACATCGAGACCTGGGACGCCAAGGGGCTGAAGGCCTTCCACGAGGCGATGAAGGACCACCAGCTGACCGAGGAACTGCGCCTCGGCTACGTCACCTTCACCCGCCCCCGCTCCCTGCTGCTGGGCTCCGGCCACTGGTGGGGCCCCTCCCAGAAGCGCCCCCGCGGACCCTCGGACTTCCTGCACGCCCTCTACGAGCACTGCGCCGCCGGACACGGCGAGATCGAGGCATGGGCGGACGAGCCGGCCGAGGACGAGGAGAACCCGGCCCTGCGCGCGGCGGACGCCGAGCAGGCCTGGCCCCTCCCGCTGGACGACCGGGCGCTGGCCCGCCGCCGTGAGGCCGCGCAGACCGTCCTCACCCACCTGGAACGGGTCACCACCCACGCGGGCACCCGCCCCGGCCAGGCGCCGGAGGCGGACGCCCACCCCCCGGCCGCCCACGATCCCGGCTCCTACGACACCCCGGACCGGCCGCCGCCCCCGAAGGACCCCGACGACGCCGCGGAGGACTTCCCGGAGGACATCGGGAACCACTCCCCGGAGGACATGCGGGAGGAGTCCCCCGAGGACATCCGGGAGGAAGACGTCTCCGACTGGGACACCTGGACCGCACACCGCCCGGGGCCGCCCGCCGCGACCGCACGCGTGCCGTACGCCCAGCCCGCGCCCGAGCCGCTCCCCGACGACGTCGGCCCCCGGGTCCCGCACGCCCGCAGGCACCCCGCCGAGCCCGCCGACGGGCTCACCCCCGAGGAGGCCCGGACCGTCGACTCCTGGGACCGTGACCTCGACGCCCTCTCCGGCGAGCTGCTGCGAGCCCGCGAACGTGTCACCGACGTCACCCTGCCCGCCTCGCTCACCGCCACCCAGCTGCTCAGCCTGGCCGCCGACCCGGACGCCTTCGCCCAGGAACTGGCCCGCCCCATGCCGCGCCCGCCGCAGCCCGCCGCCCGCCGCGGCACCCGCTTCCACGCCTGGGTCGAGTCCCGCTTCGAAGCGCTGCGGCTGCCGATGCTGGAACCGGAGGAGCTGCCGGGCACCAACGCCGAGATCGCCGACGAGCGGGATCTCGAAGCCCTCAAGGAGGCCTTCGAGCGCACCCCGTACGCCCGGCGCACGCCCTACCGCGTCGAGGCGCCGTTCCAGCTGGAGATCGCGGGGCGGGTCGTGCGCGGACGGATGGACGCCGTCTACAAGGAGGGCGACGGCACCGGCACCCGGTACGAGATCGTCGACTGGAAGACCCACCGCGACCGCACCGCCGACCCCCTCCAGCTCGCCCTCTACCGGCTCGCCTGGGCCGAGCAGCGAGGCGTGCCCCTGGAGTCCGTGGACGCCGCGTTCCTGTACGTGCGCACCGGCGAGATCGTCCGGCCCCGCGATCTTCCCGACCGGGCCGGCCTGGAGCGGCTGCTCCTGGCGGAAGGGTCCCCGGAGGAACCGCCGGACGAGTACGCCCCCGCGGGCCGATAGGCTCGTGAGCATGAGCAAGCCCGTTGACAGCGACGTCAGCACCGTCCGCACGTACATCGAAGACCACCGCGACGCCTTCCTCGACGACCTCGCGGAATGGCTGCGCATCCCCTCGGTGTCGGCCCAGCCGCAGCACGCCGCGGACGTACGGCGCAGCGCCGACTGGCTGGCCGCCAAGCTGCGGGAGACCGGCTTCCCCACCGCCGAGGTGTGGACGACGCCGGGCGCTCCCGCCGTCTTCGCCGAATGGCCCTCCGAGGACCCCCAGGCGCCCACGGTCCTCGTCTACGGACACCACGACGTGCAGCCCGCGGCCCGCGAGGACGGCTGGGACACCGAGCCCTTCGAGCCGGTCGTCCGGGGCAACCGCCTCCACGCGCGCGGCGCCGCCGACGACAAGGGCCAGGTGTTCTTCCACACACTCGGCGTCCGCGCCCACCTCGCGGCTACCGGCTGCACCGCCCCCGCCGTGCACCTGAAGCTCCTCGTCGAGGGCGAGGAGGAATCGGGCTCCCCGCACTTCCGGGCCCTCGTCGAGGAGCGGGCCGGACGCCTGAAGGCCGACGCGGTGATCGTGTCCGACACCGGCATGTGGTCCGAGGACACCCCCACGGTCTGCACCGGCATGCGCGGCCTCGCCGAGTGCGAGATCGAGCTGCGGGGCCCCGGCCAGGACATTCACTCCGGTTCCTTCGGCGGCGCCGTACCCAATCCGGCCACGGCCGCCGCCCGCCTGGTCGCGGCCCTGCACGACGAGCACGCGCGCGTGGCCGTCCCGGGCTTCTACGACGGCGTCACCGAACTCACCGAACGCGAGCGCGAACTCTTCGCGGAGCTGCCCTTCGACGAGGAGCGGTGGCTGCGTACCGCCAGGTCGACGGCCGCCCACGGCGAGGCCGGGTACACCACCCTGGAACGCGTCTGGGCCCGCCCGACCGCCGAGGTCAACGGCATCGGCGGCGGCTACCAGGGCCCCGGCAGCAAGACGATCATCCCGTCCTCCGCGATGGTCAAGCTGTCCTTCCGGCTGGTCGCCGGGCAGGACCCCGACCACGTCGAGAAGGCCGTCCGCGCCTGGGCGGCCGAACAGGTCCCCGCCGGCATCCGGTGCGAGATCACCTTCGGGTCGGCCACCCGGCCGTGCCTGACGCCGCTGGACCACCCGGCGCTCCGGTCCGTGGTGCGCGCCATGGGCCGGGCCTTCGAACAGCCCGTCCGCTTCACCCGCGAAGGCGGCTCGGGGCCCGCCGCCGACCTCCAGGAGGTGCTCGGCGCACCCGTCCTTTTCCTGGGCATCTCCGTCCCCTCCGACGGCTGGCACGCCCCGAACGAGAAGGTCGAGCTCGACCTCCTCATGAAGGGCGTGGAGACCAGCGCGTACCTGTGGGGAGACCTGGCCGGGGGCGCCGGCGAGGCACACTGAAGAAGCCCGCGGAGCACGCTCGCCGTCCGTCCTGCCGAACCGTCCGCCGCAACCGCCGTTCCACCGGGGGAGTTGGAAAGCACCCGTGACCACCTGGACCGACCACACCGCCGACCGTCCCATCTCGCTCACCGCCCCGAGCGGCATCGACCGCGCCGCCCACCAGCGGCTCGACGAGGCCTGGCTCGCCGCGGCGTGGAGCCACCCCACCACCCGGGTCTTCGTGGTCTCAGGCGGTCAGGTCCTCATCGACGAGACGGACGACCACACCACCGAACTCGTCATGACGCCGTCCTTCGAGGCGCCGCTCACCGAGGCACATCGCTACTTCCTCGGCACCGACGACGACGGCGTCAGCTACTTCGCCCTCCAGAAGGACGCGCTGCCGGGCCGCATGGACCAGTCGGCCCGCCCTGCCGGCCTGCGCGAGGCCGGCCTGCTGCTGTCCCCGCGGGACGCGGGACTGATGGTGCACGCCGTCGCCCTGGAGAACTGGCAGCGGCTGCACCGCTTCTGCTCCCGCTGCGGCGAGCGGACCGTCATCGCGGCGGCCGGCCACATCCGGCGGTGCCCCGCGTGCGGCGCCGAGCACTACCCGCGCACCGACCCCGCCGTGATCATGGCGGTGACGGACGACGACGACCGCCTCCTGCTCGGCCGCCAGGTGCACTGGCCCGAGGGCCGGTTCTCCACGCTCGCCGGATTCGTCGAGCCGGGGGAGTCCATCGAGCAGTCGGTGCGCCGTGAGGTCTTCGAGGAGGCGGGGATCACGGTCGGCGACGTCGAGTACGTGGCCAGCCAGCCCTGGCCGTTCCCGTCCAGCCTGATGCTCGGCTTCATGGCCCGGGCCACCTCGTCGGAGATCGCCGTCGACGGCGAGGAGATCGAAGAGGCGCGCTGGTTCTCCCGCGACGAGCTGCGGGCCGCTTTCGAGTCCGGGGAGGTGCTGCCTCCCTACGGAATCTCGATCGCGGCCCGCCTGATCGAACTCTGGTACGGCAAGCCCCTGCCCAAGCCGGGAACGGCCCTGTAGCAGGGGCCAGCGGGGCCCGGACACCGGGCGACTCCCGGCGTCCGGCCCTGTCGAGGGTCTCGGACACCGGGTGACTCAGGCGCCCGGCCCTGAACCGCCCCGTGTCGAATGGAGACTCGATTTCATGAAAGGATCGAGTCATGGCACGACCGTCCCGTTACCCGCTTGAGCTGCGCCGTCGCG
>NZ_JBIBFR010000050.1:0-17136 GCF_042956125.1 Streptomyces sp. NPDC008313 | reverse complement strand
GCCCGTCGAATACGAAGTCAACTACTACACCGAACTCACGAAACCCCAGTTCATCACCACAATCTGAGATCTCTACCGAACCCGGGGCGGTTCAGCCTCGGTCATGATCTGCGTCAGCCAGAACGAGTAGGACCTCTGGTCCATATTCTCGCCGGTGAAGTCGGCGAGGTCGTTCTTGGCGTCGACGGAGGTGTACTTCTGCTTCGCGGAGCGCGTGGTGCGCTCCTTCGCGGTCCGCCCTCCGCTGTTGTACGGCGGGTCGGTGATGACGGAGTCGACGCAGCCGTCCGGAAGGCCGGAGAGAACGGCCAGAGCGTCGCCCTGGTGAAGGGAAAAAGGCAAAGAAAAACCCCGATTCGGGTGCGGAAACGCGGAGAGAAATAGTCGCCTCGCGCAGGAGTCCTCGCGGGCCGGAAGTGGGCATGCAGAAGCCCAGGGCCGCAGACCGAGGAGGGCGAGGGGGGAGTCCAAAAACTGTAGAGGCGAAACCGCCGACGACCAAGAAGTGCCCTGTCGAGGTATCGGTTTCCGGCACCTCACGCCGACTTTTTGGTCAACCGCCGATCCGCGCCTACTGTTTTTGAACCGCCCGGCGCACACCGCCGCTGGCCACTCCCCTGCCACACCTCTCGGAGGTACCCCTTTGCCCCGGCACACCTAGCTCACGGCCCGGCCACGCGCAGCGAGCGGCAACTCGCCCCGCACCGGCCTGTCCCGATCGCCCACCCCGGCTGCCGCGCCCTTCCGAGACGCCTCGCGCACGCGGTACGCCGGACACCGCACCCCCAAGGACACGCTCATGACGTCTCGCTACCCACCCATGCCCGAAACCGCTGACCGGCGAGCGGTCCGCTCGGATTGAAGGGGCTCGCCGCCGGCATCGGCGTCGTCTTCCTCTCCCCGATCCTGATCGCCGGCACCGGAATGATGCTGGCCTCCTCGGCCGACGCCGTGCAGAGCAGCGGCTCCTTCAGCAGCTGCCTGAGCGACATCGACAGCGACAAGGTCGCCGAACAGGTCACCAAGATCCTCGACGGCGCCTCCGGCAAGGACGTGCACATCGAGGGCCTGGACCGGCCCGCCGAGCAGGTCCCCAACGCCCAGACGATCGTGGCCGCCGGCCTCTCCCTCGACGTCCCCAAGAAGGGACAGATCATCGCGCTCGCCACGGCGATGCAGGAGAGCCGACTGCGCAACCTCGCCTACGGCGACCGCGACTCCCTCGGCCTCTTCCAGCAGCGCCCTTCCCAGGGCTGGGGCAGCGCCGAGCAGATCCGCGACCCCACCTACGCGAGCGAGCAGTTCTACAAGCACTTGCTCAAAGTGAGCGGGTGGCAGCAGATGACCGTCACACAGGCCGCCCAAGCCGTGCAGAAGTCCGGCCTGCCAGACGCCTACGCGCAGTGGGAGAAGCTCGCCACCGCGCTGCAGGGCGCCATCGCCAAGAGCTTCCCCGGCGGCGGTGACGCGGACGGCAAGGACACGGACCGGGACAAGCAGTCGACCACGACCGGCTGCGCGCCGGGCCAAGACGGTTCCGGGTTCGGCCACATCCCCGAGGGGAGCGTCCCGAAGGGTTACTCGATCCCCAAGGACGCCGATCCGAAGGCGCGCAAGGCCATCACCTGGGCGATGCAGCAGCTCGGGACGCTCTACCAGTGGGGCGGCTCCTGCACGAACTCGCATGGTCCTGACCCCATGGGCCGCTGCGACTGCAGCTCGCTGATGCAGCAGGCGTACGCCCACGCCGGAATCACGCTCACCCGCACGACGTACACGCAGGTCAACGAAGGCAAGGCGATCTCGCCCGCTCATCTCAAGCCCGGTGACCTGATCTTCAGCCGCGGCACCGCCGCCCGGCCCGAGCACGTCGGCATGTACATGGGCGAAAGCCTCGTGATCGAGGCGCCGCGCACCACCAAGCCGGTCCGGATCACCCCGATCAAGGACTGGACGATTCTCGCCGCCCGCCGCGTCCTCTGACGCCGCCCCCGCCCGGCATCGCCCCGGGCGCCCTGGCCCCACGGCCACTTCCGCGCCCTTCGCGCGCCCCCTCCGCTTTCGCCTTTCCCGCCGGCCCTCGCTGGGCCCGCGTATGCAAGGAGCCCCACCCCCCTATGTCCGTCCCCCTCGCAGACCGCGTCATCCAGCTCGCCTATGACCCAGGAATTTCGCCCAAGGGCGGTGGCCTGCCCGGCCTGAGCGTGCTGAAGAACGTCGTCAACTCGATCAACATGTTCGGCATCATCGCCGTCGTTGGCGCCCTCGCCGTCTCGCTCGGCGTCTGGGCCTGGGGCCACCACACCGGTGGCCACCAGGCTGAGGCCAATGGGAAGAAGGGCGCCGTGGTCGCCGCCGGCGCCGCCCTCGGTCTGGGCGCCGCGAACGGCATCGTGGCCTTCTTCTCCAGCCTGGGCTCGCAGGTCCACTGATGCGGAAACGATCCCCGTCCCTCTCACTGTCCTCGTACGGCTCGGGGTGGTCGGCCAACCGGCGTATCGCGATCGTCGCCGCCGTCGCCGTCCTGCTCGCCATCGCCGGGGTCGTCGCCCTGCTGACCGGAGGCGGGAATAGCCACCAGGCTCCGGGCACCGCGGCGCCTGCCCCAACTGGCAGCCCGTCCTCCTCCGAGGCCGCCCCGAAGCCTTCCTCCGGATCCGGGTCGGTGCCCAAGCCGCCGCAGATCTCCGAGCCGGTCGCCTACGCCAAGGCAGCAGCCCAGATGCTGTGGTCCTACGACACCCGTGACACCAGCCGCGACCAACAGCTCGCCGGCATGCGCGCCTGGATGACCGCCGAGACCAAGTACGCCGACTGGGCCTCGGTCTCAGGCCAGGTGCCCGATCCGGTGCTGTGGTCACGGATGGCCGACCAGGACCAGCACGCCACCGCCCACGTCACCGAGGGCCACTACCCCGGCGCGTTCAAGCAGGCCCTGGCCGAGGACCCGTCCGCGATCACCGAGGCGTACATCTACGTCGTCACCGTCAACGGCAAGCAGACGCTCAGTTGGAAGAAGGGCGGCGGAGGGGCCGAGGAACGGGCCGTGACCCTCGCCGTCCAGTGCCGCCCGAACCACGACTGCACCCTGGCCGCCATCGCTCCGAGCGTCACGCAGTGACCCGCGCCTGACACACGAAAGGAGGAGCAACTACCCGTGGGCTTCTGTGATTACCCCCTGGCCGACAAGTTGTGCACGGTCGGCGACGCGGTGGATTTCGCCTCGGACCCCGGCAAGGCCATCGGTGACTGGATGGCGAAGTCCGCCGGTGAACTGGCCGCCGCCGCGGCCAACCTGGCCGCCGAGGCGGTCGACACCACCACGAAGGTGGATCTGAACGCCGGATGGTTCCGTGACAACTACGAGATGCTGCTGCCACTGGGCCTGGTCCTGCTGGTCGCCACGTTCTGCGCACAGCTAGTCCGGGCCGCCATCCGGCGCGACGGGCAAGCTCTGACACAAGCGTTCACCGGCACCATGAGCGGCGTCCTGTTCGCCTTCTGCGCCATCGCCCTGACCACGGTGGCCGTCGAAGTCGTCGACGCCGTCAGCGACGGCCTGTTCAAGACCGCGAACCTGGACATCGAGGCGGCCGTGCGCCGCATCGTGAAGGTCAGTCAGATTGCGTCGCTGGCCGGGCTAGGCTGGCTCGTCCCGGTCGTCGCCGGCCTCGGCGCAGCCATCGGCGCCTTCCTCTACTGGTGCGTGATGATGGTCCGCAAGGTCGGCATCCTCGTCATGGTCACGCTGGCCGTCTTCGCCTCCGCCGGCGGCGGCTGGGAGGTCGCCCGGCGCTGGCGCAAGGGCTGGATCGAAGCCACCGCCACCCTCGTGGTCTCCAAACTGCTGATGACCGTGATCTTCGTGATCGGCATCGCCGCCATGGGCAAAACCGAGGCCAAGGACGGCATCGCCGCTCTGGCCGACGTCATGTCCGGCATCGTGATCATGATCCTGGTGCTGCTGTGTCCGTATGCGGTCTTCAAGTTCGTGCACTGGGCGGCCGACGGGACCGACGGGGAGGCCATCCACCGTGCCGGCGGCGCCGGTGCGCAGATCGCGAAGGCGCACGCCGAGAAGGCCGCCCGCAAGGCCGCCGCTGCTGCGGCCACCGCCGGAACCGGGGGCGCTGCCGCCGGCGCGGGTGCCGCACCGCAGGGCCCCGACGGCGGTGGGTTCCCCGGCGACGTCGCTGCCAACCCGACCGGCGGAGGCGGCGAGGGCAAGGAGGGATCGCAGAGCGGCGGAACGGGTGCCTCGCCCGGCGGCGACGCGGTCAAGTCCGGCTTGGAGAAGGCCGTCCAGCCCGCGCCGACGAGCGTGTCCGACGACACCAGCGGCCAGGTGGGCGGAAGCCCGGAGCCTGGCGGATCCGGCGCGAGTGCCGCGTCTGGGCAGAGCGGCGGATGGCAGTCCACTCCGCCGACCACAACCCCGCCGCCGCAGGGGGCACCGCCGTCCTCCGGCACGCAGAACGCCCCGTCCAGCAAGGCGAGCGGCCCCCCGCCGCCTCCGACCGGCCTCTGATTCCCTGACCGACTCCCGGGGGCGGGATGTGCACGCGCCCTCCCGCCCCCGGGTTCAACCCGCGCCTCCAGGACCTGCCCCTTGACTGATCTTTCCGTCGCCCCGGTCACGGTGAAGTTCCCGCACCGAAGCCGCCGCGGCATCCTCCTCGGCCTCTCCCTGCCCCAACTCGTACTCGTCTCCTGCATGCTGGCCCTGCTGCTGATGACGGTGATCTCCACCGGGCTGCTCGGCGCCGTTGCCCTGGCACCGCTGTGGGCGGCATCCGGGGCACTCGTCGCGATCCGCCGGCACGGCCGCTCCTTGATCGACTGGGCGCCGATCGTCACCCGGTATGCGCACCGTCGCCGCACCGGCCAGACCCTCTGGCTTGCTCGGCCCGTCACCCGGCCCCGGCAGGACGGCGTCCTCCATCTGCCCGGCACCGCCGCTTCCCTCAAGGTGGTCACCCCCGGCGACTCCGCCAACGGCGCCGCAGCCGTCCACGACCCGCACCAGCAGACCCTGACCGCCGTCGCCCGCGTCACCAGCCGCGCCTTCGCCCTCCTCGACCCCGCCACCCAGAACCACAACGTGAGCAGCTGGGGACGCGCGCTCGCGGGCATCGCCCGCACCGGGCACATCGCCACCGTCCAGGTGCTGGAACGCACCGTCCCCGACTCGGGCGACACCCTCACCCGCCACTGGACCCACCACGGGCAGCCCCAGACCCCCGTCGCCGGACAGATCTACTCGGAGCTGGTCTCCTCTGCCGGCCCTGCCGCCGCCCCGCACGAGACCTACCTCGCCATCTCCCTCGACCTCAAGGCCGCCCGGCGCCTGATCAGCCAGGCCGGCGGAGGGCTGCCCGGGGCATTCACCGTCATGGGGCAGACCACCGCCTCCATCGCGCAGGCCGCCCGCAACGCAGGTCTCCAGGTCACCGGCTGGCTGAACGCGCGGGAGATCGCCGCCGTCATCCGCACCGCCTACGACCCGAAGGCCCTCGCAGCCCTCCAGCAGTGGTCCGAGACCGGCCGCGCCGAGGCCGACCCCGCAGCCGCCGGGCCCGTCGTCCAGTTCGAGGAGTACGACCGCCTCGCCACCGACAGCGCGCGGCACGCGACGTACTGGGTGGAGAACTGGCCGAGGACCGAGATGGGGGCCGGGTTCCTGCACGGTCTGATGTTCACGGCCGGCGTGCGCCGCAGCCTCTCCCTTATATACGTGCCGCAGGGGCTCGAGTCCGCACTGCGGGACGTCCAGCGCAAGAAGGCCGCGATCATCGCCGACGCCAACGAGCGCGCCCGCCGCGGACAGGTCGATTCCGAAGAGGATTCCGTCGAGTACGCCGACGTCAAAACCCGCGAACGCCAACTCATCGCCGGGCACGCGGACGTGGCCCTGACCGGCCTGGTCACCGTCACCGCCGAGACCGACGCCCTCCTGGACGCCGCCTGCGCACAGATCGAGACCCACGCCGTCACCTCCGGCGTCGACCTTCGTCGGCTCAACTACCAGCAGTCCGACGCCTTCGCCCTCACCGCGCTGCCGCTCGCCCGCACCGCCCTGTGAACCAGCCGCGCCCGTGCGCACCCCTGACCCACCGCACTCCGGATCACCCGTGACGGGACGCCCCTCACTGCCCTGCCTACCGGCAGGAAGGACCACCACCTTTGACGTCTCCTACGCGCCCCGACGACGCGCACCCCTACCTCCGCGCCGCGAGCGCCGCCATCCGCCACCACGCACGGGCCTTGGCGCCGTCGGACGCGGACCCGCCCAGGCCCGGAGATCGTCTGCACCTTGACGTGCTGCACGCCCACCTCACCGCTCTGCTCCAGCTTCTGGACCGGCTCGCCGACCACACCCGGCCCCTGCACCCAGTCGCCGGACGTCACCTGGCCACCGCCCACACCAGGCTCTGGCAGGCCACCAGCGAAGTCCACGCCGCCTTCCACCTGCTGCCCGGCACACCCCAGGCGGACGCCGAGACAAGCGCCTGCCATCCAGAGCGGCTCCCCGAGGGCCCGCCCGTGCTGACGATCTGCCAACGCCACCTCGCCGCCGGACACGTAGTCCGCCGCAAAACCACCCCCACCGACCTCCGCCCGCACACCACGGCCTGCGTGCGATGAGCACCACCCGCAGAATCGAGGGCCCCCGATGAGCCACCGGCCCGCCCGTCGCGCCCGCCGCGCGTCCGCCAGCCCGCTGTTCACCCCCCACGGCACCGACCGCGCCAGCCGCAAGGCCGCCCGCCGCCAGCTCGCCGAGGCCACCGCCAAAGCCCGCGCCGAAGCAGGCCCCCACCAGAACGACAGCCCGCCCGCCGATCACCAGATGCCCGCCGCGCTCTACCCAGCGGGCGGACGCCCCGGGCCCGCCTCCGCGCGCGGGAACCAGCTGCGACTGCCCGCCCACCGCATGACCACCGCGGTCGCGGCCGGCGCCTATCCCTTCCTCGCCGAAGGCGGCCTGGGCGCCGAGGGCATCTACATCGGCCGCGACGTCCACGCAGAAGCGTCGTTCGTCTTCGACCCGTTCGCTCTGTACGGCAAGGTCGAGGGATTCACCAACCCGAACCTGCTGCTCGCCGGCGTGATCGGCCAGGGCAAGAGCGCCCTCGCGAAGTCCTTCGCGCTACGGTCAGTCGCCTTCGGATACCGCGTCTACGTACCGTGCGACCCGAAAGGCGAGTGGACGCCGGTCGCCGAGGCCCTCGGCGGCCGGTCGGTCGCCCTCGGTCCCGGACTGCCCGGGCGCCTAAACCCCCTTGACGCGGCGCCGCGCCCGGAGAGCGTGTCCGAGGCCGACTGGGTCGGCGAGATCCGCAAGCGGCGCCTGCTCCTGCTCGGCTCCCTTGCCCGCACCGTCCTGGGCCGGGACCTGATGCCCATGGAGCACACCGCGCTGGACGTCGCCCTCGACGCCGTCGTCACCCGCGCCGCCGACACGCACCGCACCCCGCTCCTCGGCGACGTCGCCGCCACCCTCAACAACCCCCACGCGCTCGACGAGGCTGCCGGGATGATGTCGGGCCAACTCGGCGACGCCGCCCGCGACCTGGCCCACGCCATGCGGCGCCTGGTCCACGGTGATCTGGCTGGCATGTTCGACGCCCCCTCCACCGTCGCCTTCGACCCGAGCGCGCCGATGCTCACCATCGACCTGTCCCGCCTCGGCGGTTCCGGGGACGACACCGCCCTCGTCCTCGCCATGACCTGCGCGAGCGCCTGGATGGAATCCGCCCTCTCCGACCCGAACGGCGGCCGGCGCTGGATCGTGTACGACGAGGCATGGCGCCTGATGCAGCACGTCGGCCTACTCCAGCGGATGCAGGCCCAGTGGAAGCTCAGCCGCGGCCTCGGCATCGCCAACCTCATGGTGATCCACCGGCTGTCCGACCTGCTCACCGCCGGCGACGCCGGATCACAAGGCCGGGCCCTGGCCGAGGGACTCCTCGCCGACTGCAGCACCCGGATCATCTACCGCCAGGAGACCGACCAGCTCCACGCCGCAGCCTCCCTGCTCGGCCTGACCTCCGTCGAGATGGACGCCATCGCGCACCTCAACCGAGGGCGCGGCCTGTGGAAAGTCGCAGGTCGGAGCTTCATTGTTCAGCACCTCCTGCACAGCCACGAACTGGCGCTGTTCGACACCGACGCCCGTATGCACTGAGGACCAAGAGGCCCGTGAAGCCCGACTTCCAACGCGACTTGATACCGAGCGACGAGGTGCTCCAGCTTATCGGCGCGCTCAATGCGATGAAGGACGAACTGCTCAACGCTGCCCAGCAGTGGGAGCTGCTGGACGAGAACGGACACGTACAGGTCACGCCTTCCTACGCCGCGCTGCTCCAGCACGCCACCGACGACGCACAGGACCTCTCCCGCGATGTCCTCCGGCTCACTGCTGACTTCGCCCGGAGCCCACACCACACCACCCGCGCCGGCAGCACCGTTCTGAAGCATCTCGGCACGGCGGCGACCATGTCGAGCCACGCAGCCCGGCACTTCACCGAGTCTGCGGAGTGTGCCCTGGCCCTGCCCCGGTCTGCCAACCCGATCGACCGGCACTACCTCGCGAATCGCGTGATCATCGACCATGCCTCAGCCCGCGCCTTCCTGCGGCGCACCTCGGAATCCCTTCGTGACGCGGCCAAGGAACTCGACGACCACCTCGGCTTCCAACGCTTCCTCGCGACGCTCACCCGTCAGGAAGGCCCGCCGGCGCCTCCGCCACCCAGGCCGGGCGGTCGCCACCGCTGACCGCGCCTGCCCCGAAGCCCGATCCACCCACATCCCAAGGAATGCTCTGAACCGCCCCGCTCATTTCAGCGACGCCGACTGGGCCGAATACCAGCAGTGCCAGGCCGAGCACGACGACCTCATGGCGCAAGTCGCCGATCGTGAAGCGCAGCTGGAACACGACCTGATCGCCGCCTACGACGAGTACGAACTCGACTCCAGTCCGGTTCCGAAGCCAGAAGCCGACCTCGCTCGCCGAACGCCTCCGTCACACCGACCGGCGTCTCGCAGGAGAATCCGTGGCCGCTGACGAGGCGAACGCTACGGACGCCCGCGCGGCTCCGATCGCGCCACTTCCCGACCACCGCGACGTGAACATGCCGTGGTGGCAGGAGCTGTGGCGTCGCCACGCGCACATCACCACGCCGCTGCGAGCGCGGGGACTGCCATGCGACATCGAGTTCGGCCTCAGCGCCTACATCGTGCGTGTCTCGCTCCCCGACGACAGCTACCTGATCATCAGTCCGCCGCAGGAACCGTCCTCCGACCACCCGCCCGGAGATCCCGAGGGCTGGATCGCGACCCGCGAGCACCCCGACGACCAGACGCTGTTCGAGGTCCTCTACGACTCCGCCCCCTCCGACCACCCCGGCGCTCGCCGGCGGCCCGAAGCCCGCCACGGCGGCAGCGCCCAACCCATGATCGAGGCGATCGACCTCCGCCTCGCCCAGCTCGGACTGCTACCGCACCCCGCTCTGCCCCACGAAAGCCCCCACGTGCACCCGGCCCAACCGACGCCCCCGCCTCCGTCCCGGGACATCCCCGGCAAACCAGACCGCGGCCCCGCCTACGTCTACGGCGACGCGCTGCGCGAACTGACCGACCGGCTCAACGGAGCCGAGTCGCACGCGGATGCCGCTGCCCTTTTGCATCAGATCCTGGAACCCACCGACGGCCTGCTGGCACAGCTCGGCGAGTTCTTCGAAGCAGCTGGCGAGAAAGCCAAGGAAGCCGAGGAGGACGACGGCTTCGACCTGTCCTACGACCTCGCCGACGCCGCTGCCGAGATCCGCAGCCTCGGAGAGGTCCTGCATGTGGCCGAGGACCGGATGCGGGCCCTCACCTCGCTCGCGCCCGCACCGCGGCTGCCCTCCACCCCGGCTCGTGCACCGTCCCTTCCGCCACGAGCCCTCCCTTCAGCTCCGCCGCGGCACTCGCGCTGACGAGCGACCGGCGCCTCGACTCCCCGCCCGCCATCCGGGCATCCCGCGGCAAGCGGCCCCTGAGCGCTCCTACCGCAGCCCCGGCGAAGGCCGGCACCCCGCGCCCCACCGCCCGCCGCTAATTCCCCCTCGTCTTCCCGGAGCCTTCCCTGCCCCCGCCCAGCACGCCCCTGATCACCGTCGTCATCGCCAGCCGCCTGCGCGAAGAGCGGCTGGACTACCTGGCCGCCATGCACGCCAGCCTCACCCGGCAGTCTGTGCCGTGGGAGGCCGTGATCGCGCTCGACGGTGCATCGCCCGACCGCCTGCCGACCCCGCTCGCACAGGATCCCCGCGTTCGCACGCTGGTGCTGCCCCGGCCGGTCGGCGCCGCCTGCGCCAGGAACCTGGCCCTCGCTCACGTACGCACCCCGTACACCAACTGGGCAGACGACGACGACCTGTTCAACGACGACGCGATGGCCGTACGGCTGAACACCCTGGAATCCACCCGGGTCGGCTGGTGTGCCGGCTGGAGCGAGGACCAGCACCCCGACGGCTCGACCACCCTGTGGCGCTGCCCCACGCCGCCCGGCCGGCACGAGGCCGGTGACGTGTGGACGTACTGGAAGTCACCGACGGACACCATCCCCATCGGGCCGACCACGATCCTCGCCCGTACCGACCTCGTGCGCGCCGCGCCGATGGGCGGCCTCGTCCAGGGCGAGGACTACTGCGCGGCCGTCGGCGTCACCGCTCTCGCCCCCGGGGTCCTGCTGCCAGTGCCCGTGTACAGGTACCGCAAGTGGAACGGGCAAATGACAGCCCAGGCCGGATACGACCAGCTGGAGGCAGCGGCCCGTGAGCACGCCTGGGCGTACGGCCGCAGCCTGCGCGCCGTCCTGCGCGGTGGCGAGGAGGTCCATGGCTGAGGCGCAGATCATCCTGTCGCACAGCCGGGACTCCGGGATCGTCGCCACCGCCTCGGGCGAGCGTTACTCCTGGGCGCATACCGCCCTCGGGGAGAGCGGCTTCCAGCGGGATGACGACGGTGTCTGGCGCCTGCCCGCGGACGGCACCCAGACCACCGTCGTCGACCTGGTCACGTGCGCGAAGCGGCACCGCGCCAGCGTGCACACGAGCAGCCGCCGGTTCATCGGCGACGCCGCCCGCGACCTCGCGCGCCTCCTGCCCGGCCAGTGGCACGCCTCGGTCGAGATCTACTCGCACCCCGCCTGGCAGGAAGACCTGGTCCCCTGGATCTGGGACAGCGGCGAACTCGGCCGCGCCGTCCAGAGCGACAGGATCCCCTACGCCGCGCTCCTCACCGACATGGTGCAGGGCACCACGCTGCTGTTCATCGAGCGTCCCGGCCGTCAACTCGACTATCTGGTAGGGGCCTTCTCGCCCGAGGGGCTCGAAGGGGGCTACGGCGATCCCCACGCCCCGCGCAGCATCGTCCTGCCGCCGCTCCCCGGGCGGGCTGCCCAGGCCCTTACCGACCGGTACCTCCCCACCTACGAGCAGGCCGTCCACGCCCGCCAGACGGCGGCCATCGCCGCCGTGCTCGGCGACATTCGCTCCGAGCACGACACCTGGCAGGCCATGAACGCTTCCGGCCGCTACAGCGACGCCACCCCACTGAGCGCCGCCGCCCTCGGCGCCGCGACTGAGTTGTTCCTCGACCACGCCTGGCGCCGTTTCCTGACCGTCGTCGACCACGCCCCGCCGCTGCTCGACCGGTGCCGACCCGCGAGCAGCCCGTGGCCCGACGACGCCGCAGTCCTTTCCCGTCTGGCCGACGCCGTGACCGATGCCGAGGGCCTGGTCGACGAGATCGTCCATGGCGGTTCCGTGCCGGAGCAGGAGCGCCGAGCACGCGCGTGGCCGGCCATCGAGACGTGGCTCACCGACGGCCAAACGTTCTTGCGCCAGGCCCGCATCAGCGCACCCCACCGCCGCCCGGCCCTGCCCGTCACCGCGCCAGCCCGCCCCCTCACCGCGGCCCGGCCCGCGCGCCGCGGCCCCTGACCCTTCCGTCCCACGCCCCGAGGAGAACCCCGCGCCCTTGCGACCCGGCACCCACTTCGCCTTCGGCGACCACGAGGAACACGGCTTCGTGGCCTCCTTCACCTCCTCCCTGCCCGCGCACCTCGCCCACTGGTACCTGGAGCGCGAGCAGTTCGAGCCCGTTCCCGGAGCACCCGGCCTTTACCGGCTCAGCGAGCCCGAGCGGGACGGAGTCCGCCGCACCCGCCAAGCCGTCCACGACCTGCGCCGCCACGGCTACACCGTGCAGGCCGACATCCGCCTCGACCCGTCCCTCTCGGCCGGCCCGCCACGCCCCGCCCGGCCCAACGGACTCCAGGAGCGCCGCAGCCGTCTCGCCCAGGCCGCCGCCGGCCGAACGACGCAGCGCTCCGCACCGCCCACCACCTCCCCGCCAGCGGTCCGGCCGATCCCGCCGAAGCCCACGTACGCTCCGACCGTCCATTTGACGGCCGCGACCGGCGGGCGGTCCCGATGACACCCGCGAGCAGCCCGGCCCCCGACGGCCCCTTGCCGACAGCTCCCGAACTGGCCAACGGTGCACGCGACTTCCGCTTGCGGATGGCGGTCATCGACTGCGAGACCGAGGCCGCGCTCGACCTGACACGCGACCGCTACGGCCGTACCGTCCACGCGGGCGCCGCGGCATCCGCACGAGCCCACCGCGACAAGGCAGCGGTGGAGGCGTACGCCACTCACCTCGCCTCGCACGCCGAGGCTCTCCTTGATGCCGCCCGCCTCGTGCTCGACGAGCTGCCACCCGCCCGGCACCTGGCCGGGTGGCGGGCTGTCCTTGACGGCCTAGCGGCCTCCGCCGCTGAGATCCGCCGGGCCCTCGACCGGCCGGCTGCCCCTGGCTCCCAGGCCGAACTCACTCAGCACGCGGCCTTGTGGCCGCACCTCACCGCTTGGGCGGACCACAGCTCTATCGCCAGCAACCTCGCCGACCAGCGCGACGGCCAGCACCACAAGCCTCCGCTGACCGACGAGGAGCAGCAGATGTGGACCGAGAGGGCCCAGGCCGCGCAGCGGCGCGGTGAGTTGGAGCTGACCGAGTCGTGGTATGCCGCCGACGGGCAGCCGATCACCCTCGCTTACTTGGTCGAGGACGACGACCCGACGGTGGTCGCGCTGCGCGGCGATCCGGGGGTACCGGGCTGGCAGGTGATCGGGCACTACGCCCACGAGTACGAGGCGGGCAAGGTCCTGCCCGCTCCGGTCCCGCCCGGCATCCTGCGCGCGGACGTCTCCCGGTTCAACCGCCCGGCACTGGCCCCGGAGGTGTCCCTGCAGGAACTCATCCGCGACGTCGTCGAAGGCCACACCGCCGGTGACGCATCGAACGCTCTCCTCGGAGCCGTCCAGCGCGGCTACGCCGCCGGCCCGATGGTCCGTCTGCAGGAACTCCTGGAGACGAGCAGCCAGTTCGCCAGCGCCCTGGAGACCGTGCAGGGCCGCCAGATCACCGCCCGCCTCTCAGCGCTGGGCCGGCAGATCGAGTTCCTCACCCGTGAAGTCGAAGAGGCGGCCGAAGACCTCGGCGCGACCGTCGCCGTCCTGCCCCCGCACCGCACCCCCGTGCTGCGCGCCCGCCCGCGCCCGGCAGTGGAGACCACCCCGCCCACGCCGCCACCCCGCGCCAGCACGACCGCCCGCCACCGCTAGACCCCGAGAAAGCACCCGTTGTCCCCGACCGCACCCCCGGCCCCGGCACCTCGCATCACCTACGGCGCGGTGCTGGGCAGCCCGTACGTCGCCCGCCTCCTCGGCGGCACCCTCACCGGCCGACTCCCCAACGGCATGGCTCCCGTCGCCATCCTCCTGTGGGCCACCACGAGCGGCAGCAGCATCGCCTTCGGCGGACTGCTCAGCGCCCTGTACGGGCTGTCCTCCTCGGTGGTGCAGCCCGTCAAGGGACGCCTCATGGACCGCCACGGCCAGACGGCGGTGCATCTTCCGGCCGCCGTGCTCAACTCGGCCCTCCTGGTGACCCTTCCGCTGACGGGACCGTACGGCGGACCGGGCCTCGCCACGGCCCTCGTCGTCGCCGCCGGCCTGACCGCCCCGTCCCTGGAGGCCGGGCTGCGGGCCCTGTGGCCCAGCGTGCTGCCCGACGCCCGCCTTCGGCACGCCGCGCTCGCCCTCGACACCGGCACGCAGGGCCTCCTGTACATCGTCGGCCCCCTACTCGTCGCCGCCCTTGCCTCCGCGTACAACCCCAGCGTCGCGCTCACCGTCACCGCCGTCCTCGGCCTGGCCGGCACCACCGTGGTCGTCCTCGCTCCGCCATCGCGGCGCTGGCGATCGACGCCGTCAGTCGGCACCCTGCACGGTCCCGTTGGACGGCTGACCAGCCCCGGTCTGCTGCTCCTGTTCGTCTCTCTGACCGGCATCGGGTTCGCGATCGGGGCCTTGAATGTGTGGTCGATCGCCATAGCCGAGGACCACGAACAGGACATGCTCTCGGGCATCGTCCCCGCCGCGTTCTCCACCGGCAGCTTCCTGGGCGGCCTCGTCTACGGGCGCCGCACCTGGAGTCGGACCGCCGCCGACCGGCTGATCATCGCCAGCGCCGCGTTCCTCGCCGGATGGCTCCCGCTCGCAACCCAGCCCGCGCCGTTCGCGGCCACCGCCGCGGTCACCGTGCCTGGTGCGTTCCTGACCGTCGTGGTCGCCTGCGCCTACGTGACCACCGATGCTCTCGCCCCTGCGGGCCGGACCAGCGAGGCGTATGCGTGGCTGATCCTCTCGATCGGCGTCGGGCAGTCCGCCGGTACCGCCCTGGCCGGACGCCTCGCCGAGCAGACGCTGGCCAGCGCGGCGCTTCCCGCCGCCGGCGCGGCCTTCGCCCTCGCCGTCCTTCTCGCCGCGCGCCGACAGCTCCGCCCCGCCGGGCACCGGCCGCCCGGCCGACACCGCCTCCCACTCCGAGGCCGGCACAAGACGTCCTGATCAGGGCACGCCCCCACCTTCCAACCCCTTTGAGGAGATCGAATTATGGCCGTGCGTACGCACTGGACCGTGGAGCACGCCTGCTCCCACAGCGTGGATCATGACCTGTCCAATCGTCCTGCCGACAAGCGGGCGGGCTTTGCCCGTTGGCTCGCGTCGAAGGACTGCACCGACTGCTGGAAGGCGGCGCGCGACGCCGACTCCGAGTCCAAGGAGGAGTGGCTCGCGACCAAGCGGGCCGAGGAGCAGGAGGCAGCCGTCGCGTGGGCGAAGCAGTTCGACATGCCGCAGTTGGAGGGCCCGGAGAAGGCCCTGGACTGGGGCGAGCGCTCCCGCCACCAGCTGATGACGGCCGCGCACACCGCGCTCGTCGTCGAGGGCACTTGGGACGAGGCGGACTGGGCGGAGCTGGAAGAGAAGGCCCGCTCCATCACCCGTGCCGGATGGTGGATCGACCAGCGCGACGCCGACGGCACTGACCTGCTCGAACTCCTCGACGCGGCCAGTGAGGCGGACCGCGGGACGGAGAACCCCTTCCGCTGACGGCGGGGCAACATAGCCGGGAAACGCCGGTTAGCCAAACCGGCGTTCCTCCGGACTATTGATGCTCCCACCCCGCCAGCATCGCGTGGAAGGAACTCATGTCCCAGCCCCCTCCCACCTCGGCGTTCGCACCGACGACCGACCCGCTCACCCCCGACCGGAACATCACCCACGCCCACTTCCAGGCCGGTGACACCGTCGTCGTCCTGAAGGGGGTGGCCGGCGGAGAACTGTGGGGCGACGCGATGCGCGTCGTGGCCCCTTCCTGGCACACCCCGACCGACGAGGACGGGTGGCGGCTGCGAGATGCGACCGGCGGCGCCCAGTCCTACGTCACCGCCCACCCCCGCTACCTCGTGCACCTCTCACGCCGCTGCCCTGACTGCCTGATCTATCTACGGGCAATGGAGGACACCCTCCTCACACGGTTCGCCGACCGCGACGAACTGATCGACTGCGGCTGGTACACCACCACCGCCCTGGGCCAGCTCGTGCACATCGCCGACATCCGGAGCGGCCGGTGATCCCCCGCCTGCACGAGCGGACCCACCGGCCCCACGACCCGCTCGAAGAGGCGCTGGGGCGGCCGGTCTCACCGAACGAGGGCCTGACGGAGCACACGATCGTCGCCCACTGGCCCGGCCTGGATTACTTCACCCTGGACGACGAGCAGAGGATCTGGACGTCCGTCCAGTGGGCCGAGCACCTCGAAGACCCCTACCTGGAGCATCCGTTCGCCGCCAGCCCCGACGACGACCGGCGGGCGATCCTCCACCTAGACATCCGCCTTCACCCGGACGACCGGGAACTGACCCCACCGGAGTGGGCCGAGGTCGCTCAACGGCTCGCGCGGGCCGCCGGCATCGAGATCCCCGGCAAGGAACATGGCTGCCGATGGATCGCTGTCCAGGCGCATCCAGGGCGCCTCGATCTGATCGCCAACCTAATCCACGTCGACGGCGCGTGGCACGCTCCCCCCGCGGACAAACTGCGGCGCCTGGCACAGGAGGCGCGTCGCATCGAACAGGACCTCCACCTGATCCCTGTCCGATCCGACCCCCCTTCGCGGCCTGCCGTCCGCGCGGCGCTCACGGCGTCGGCCCAGCTCGCGACCATCCTCAGGCAGCTCGCCGACGAACAGGCCGGCCCTCTGGCCGCGGTACGCGGACTCGTCGAGCACACCTCGCACCGGATCGCCCGCCAGCCGGGAGCAGCCGGCACCGATACGGCACACCGCCTGGAGCTGATTGCCCGCCGCCTCTACGCCATCCAGCAGGACCTGGACACCACCGCAAACCGCCTGGTCCAGCCCCGCGCCGTCCCGGCCCCGGACGCCGTCCGGCACAACGCCCACCGATCGCCGTAGGAGAAACGTCTCCTTGCCCCGCACCGACCGCTTCCTGGACATCCGCCGCGACCCGCGCTCCGACGAACTCCTTGCCCGCGGCGGCGACTCCGAGGCACACAGCATCCTCCAGCGCGCGGGCTTCGTCGCCGTCGTCCGAATCCATGAGACGTACCACCGCGCCCCGACCGGCCTAGGGCCTGTCTGATGTCGTGATCTCTCTATTGGCGGTTCCGGCCTTGGCGGGCCGGAACCTTCGGTAGAACAGTGCCCGTGACTCGAGCGCAA
>NZ_JBIBFR010000049.1:0-17461 GCF_042956125.1 Streptomyces sp. NPDC008313 | reverse complement strand
CAACAGCCCGGAATACACCGTTCCGACAAGGGAGTCGACATCCATCACAAGATCATGACCGAGGATGGCTACTCGACTTCACCACCGACTACGGGCCAGAGCCACTCTTTTGACAGACCCGACTCGGGGTGCCCCGCGGGAACGAGAGGCGCAGCAGTCATCGGAGCCCTGCCATGGCATGCGTCAGCCCCAGGTGGGGCCAGCGCGGGGCGAGTCTGCCGAGCAGCCCGCGCAACTCGTGCCCCACCGTCAGCCGCTTGGCCGCCAGGGCCTCCGCCAGCAGCGGGGAGGCCACGGACGCCGCGGTCTCCGGCCGGCCGGCGCAGACGTGGCAGTCGGCCAGCCGCAGCCCGAGGAGCACCGCCGCCGCCCTGGGTGGATCGGGCACCAGCGCCATTGCGCGCTGCATGACGTCGAGGGCGTCCCGGGCCAGTCCCCGGTCGCTCGTCGCCACCGCGGCGTCACGCAGCGCGCCGCCGATGCCCGCCTCTACGAGCACGGCGCCCTGGGCACCCCTGATCCAGTCCGGTCCGTCCGAGACGTCCTGGGCCGCCTCCGCGAGCACGGACCGGCACCTCGCGACACTGCGCGTGGTCTCCCCGGCCTCACCGAGCAGGGCGAACCCGCGGGCCAAATGCAGGTGGGCGAGGGAATCCGCCCAGCCCTCTCCGCGGGCGACCGACAGCATGGCCCGGGCGCGGCCGACCGCGCCCTCCCCGTCGTTCTCGAGTCTGGCGAGTGCGTTCATGTCGCACAGGACGGTGAACGTGAGCGCGGTGTCGGCACAGAGTGCGGCCCATCGCAGTCCCCTGTCGTAGAAGGACATCGCCGCGCCCAGTTGACCGCGCAGCATCCTCAGCTGACCTGCCAGAGAGGCGTATCCGGCAGCGAGGCGGGTCAGGGCGGGGCTCAGGGGGCAAGCCGGTCCGCGACGCAGGCCGACGATCAGGCCGAGCGCCGCCTCCACCGCCTCACCCTCGGACGAGGAGTCCGTCGCCTCGGCGCCCCGCACTCCCACGGACAGGTGCGCGGCCAGCACGTGGACGACGTCCTCACAAACGGCCCGCAGCGGGTCTGCCGCGAAGTCGCGCCAGATGTCGTTCGCCTTCTCGGACGGAGGTACAGCACAGCCGGCGGACCCGTGCAGTGGACACAGCACGCCGTGGTGAGGCAGGCGCAAGGGCCAGGCCTTGACGTCCCGCACGGCCAGGACAGCGCGACCCTGACCGTAGGGGGCGTGGGGGGTCAGATCCTGCGCCCATGGGTCGAAGTCGCGCTCCGCCTCGGCCGCCGTGCGCAGGCGGGTGAGACGGCCACCGGTGTGCAGAAGGTCATCGAGTCGCTTCAGCTGATCATGCGGCGGGTTGCGGTCACCTGTCTCCCAGCGGCTGATGACGCTGTGGTGGTAGCCCAGTTCGGCGGCAAGTCTCACCTGGGAGTAACCCGCCAGGAGACGCAGCCTCCGCAGTGTGGATCCGAAACCGGGGGGCGTCGGATGGTCCGATGGGGCGACCGTGTCGTTCACCGTTCTCTCCTGCCCGTGAGGCGGGTGGGGACGGACGCGAGTGTGCCGCACGATCCGCGACCGCACAACGAGCACGCACGAGGCGCCCGGACGGCATAGGGGAGCCGACCGGGCGCCTCGGGCAGGTCTCTTGCCCGCCGGTGGGTTGGCTGTGTGACTCAGGGGGTGTCGTAGCCGAGGGTGTAGGCGCCGTTGCCGCTGTAGGCGTGGACCCGGTAGCGGTAGTAACCCGCACCGCCCGTGTACGTCAGCTTCTCGTCGGCCGCCGGCGTGGACCCACGCGCCACGGTCGTCCAGGCCGCACCGCTCCACTTCTGCAGGTACAGGTCGTAGTCCGCATCGCCCGGACCATCCAGACACGCGTCGAACCGGCCCGTCACCGTCGTACGGAAGTAACCCCCGTCCGGCTGGTACGCACTCGAACCGGACGTCAACGAACCCGACTTGACCGTCTCCGCGTCCTCACAGCCCATCGGAGCCGAACCCTTCACCGTGAGCGTGTACGTCGTCGAACGCGTCACGTGCTCACCCGCGGCCGTCACCGTGACCGGATACGTACCCGGAGCAGTACCGACCGTCGTCGCGACCGTCAGCCCGCTGCTCTCCCCCGTGGTCAGCGACTCTGGCTCGAAGGAGGCCGTGGCACCCTCCGGCAGCCCGCCCGCGGTCAGAGTCACCCGCTGCGCGTCACCCGCCGTCGTCGTCGTCCCAACCGTCGCGGTCGTGCTCCCACCCGGATCCGTCGAACCCGCCGACGGATCCACCGACACCGAGAAGTCCTGCGCAGGTGTACCGCCCTTGCCGGCGAGTTCCCACACCGTGTGGGCGATGGCGTTGGCGGCGATGCCCATGGCCCGCGGGCCGACGTTGTCGATGTCGTCGCAGGCGGAGTGGTAGCAGGGGTCGTCGGCGGAGCCGATGCCGCTGACCGGGACGCCGTGGCGGGTGAAGGAGCTGTGGTCGGAGCTGCCGTCCCACTTGATGTCGAAGGTGCCGATGTCGCGGGCCGCGAAGTAGTCCTTGAAGACCTTGCCCACGGACGGGGTGTGGCTGTACACGCCCCACCTGGTGGTGTCCTTCTGACCCACCAGGTCAAAATTGAGGTAGACGTCGATCTTGTCGAGTTCGGCCTGGCCCAGTCCGTCGGCGTAGTGCCGTGAGCCGATCAGGCCGAGTTCCTCCGCGCCCCACCAGGCGAAGCGCAGCCGCTTCTCGGGCCGCAGGTCGGCCCGGGAGACGGCGAGCGCGGTCTCCAGCACCGCCGCGGAGCCCGACCCGTTGTCGTTGATCCCCGGGCCCTCCGGTACTCCGTCCAGGTGGGCGCCGGCGAAGACGACGTCGTCGGGGTTGCCGTGGGGCCATTCGGCGATGACGTTCCAGCCGGTCGCGCCTCGGTAGGTGAAGGGCTGAAGCGTGGTGGTGAAGCCGGCCGAGTCGAGTTGTCCCTTGACGTAGTCGGCAGAAGCCTTGAATCCGGGGCGGCCGTGGGCGCGGTTTTCTCCGTGGGCGTCGGCGATGCCCTGGAACTCGCGCAGGTGGGCCATCAGGTTGTCGGCGGGGATCTCCGGTGCCTGCGCGTCCGTCGTCGCGTCGGGCAGGGCCGACCGGGCGAGGGCGCCGGGCGGGGCGGCCGGCGCGTCGGCGCCCGCGACGGCGGAGCCGGAGGAGGCGGCGAGGGCGCCCACGGCCAGCGCCAGGGCGCTCGCCAGGGTCACGAGGCGTTTTCGCATGGAGAGATGACCTTTTGGTGGGGGATGGCCGGGGTGCGGTGGGAAGGGCTCAGGGGGTGTCGTAGCCGAGGGTGTAGGCGCCGCCGCCCGTGCGGGCCTGGATCCGGTAGCGGTAGTAGCCGGCCGGCCCGGTGTGGGTGAGCGTCGTGCCGGGGCCGGTGGCTTCGGCCACGACCGTCCAGGACCGGCCGCTCCATTTCAGGAGGGCCAGGTCGAAGTCGGTACCGTCCGGGGCTTGCAGGCAGGCGCGGTGGGTGCCGGTGACGGAGGTGCGGTAGTAGCCGCCGTCCGGCTGGTAGGCCGTGGCGCCCGCCCGGAGGCTGCCCGTGCGGGTCTCCTCATGTCCCGTGCAGGTGTCGGGTGTCGTCCGTCCCACCGTCAACGCGAGGGCGGCGCTGCGGCTGTCGCCGTCGGTTCCCGTGCCGGTCACGGTGATCCGGTGGGTGCCGGCGGGTGTGTCCTCGGCGGTGGAGACGGTCAGGACGGAGGAGCCGCCCGTCTCGACCGACGGCGGGTCGAACACCGCCCTCGCTCCGTCCGGCAGACCGGAGGCGGTGAGGGTGACGTCCTGCGGGTCGCCCGATGTCGTACGGGTGACGACGGTGCTCGTCACGGTGCCTCCCGGCGTCGTCTCGACGGTCGCAGGCGTCACGTCCAGGGAGAAGGAGGGCGCGGGTTGTCCGCAGTCGCCGGGTCGGCCGGGCTCGGCCGACTGCGCGGGCACGGACACCGCGTCCCAGGCCGCCTTGACGGTGTCGAAGCGCGCGCAGTCACCGGGGTACAGCTGGGTGACGGCGTTCAGGGTCGCCACCCTGGCGTCGGCGTACTCCCAGAAGGACGTTTTCTGCAGCAACGCCGTCATCCAGATTCGGCCCGCGGTGCTGATGCCGAGGCCGGTCACGCTGTCCGGTCCGCCCGCGCAGACGGGACTGGACGGTTTGCCGCCTCCCGGATTCGTTCCCTCGGCCACCAGGTAGAAGAAGTGGTTGGCGGGTCCCGCGGCGTCGTGCACCTCGGTATCGGGGATCTGGTCCGACCAGCAGTTCGGCTCGTCCCGCGGTCCCGCCGACGGGTCGTACATGATGCGCTCCGGGCCGCGGCCCAGGGCGTCGGCCTCCTCCGCGTACACGTAGTCCGGCGGGTCGGAGGGGTGGTTGGCGTAGTGCTCGGTGAGGGCGCCAAAGATGTCACCGGTGGCCTCGTTCAGGGCGTACGTCTCCGTGTACCCGTCGAAGCCGCCGGGGGTGAACTGGAAGACCGAGTGCCCGAATTCGTGTGCTACGACGTCGAGTTCGGCCAGCTGACGCTGATTGTCCTTGGTGCGGCCGATGTTGACCGTGTGGCCGTTCCAGTAGGCGTTCACCGCGTTCAGGCCCACGAACAGGGGGAAGGCGCCACCCGAACCGTCGAAGCCGTCGCGGCCGAGCCAGTCGCGGAGCATGTTCCACTCCTGCTGCGCCGCGTAGTAGGCGTCCGCACACGCCGTCTCCAGGTCGGTGCCGCCACCGTTCCCGAAGGAGTCGTCGGACCCCGAGACCGCGCCGTTGCCCTGGATGCCGCAGAGCAGGTTGCGGCGGCCCGGGTCGGACATCTCGTAACCGGAGCCGGTACGGCGGGTGTCGATCGACGTGTCGTCGTAGTAGTAGCCGTGTCCGGTGCCGTCCAGCACCTCGTCCCAGGCCGCCGGCACCGCCCCGGAACGGGCGTCCACGATCACGTGCAGCCTGCTCGGCCGGCCCTCGCGGGCCCCGGTGAGGACGACCTCGTAGGCCAGGCGCTCCTCGTCGTCGGGCGCGAACACCACCAGCCGCGGCGCGGTGACCCCGGTGGCCCCCGGCATCCGGGTCCGGGCGGCGGCCGAGGCCGCGCGGGGTGTGATGGTGGGAGTCACCGCCACCTTGATGGAGGGCTTGCCCGCAAGGGGGGTGCCCACGAGGGAGCCGGAGGAGTCGGTGACGGCCACGAAGTCGCCGCCCACCACGGGAAGCCCCCGGTAGGTCCGCTCGTAGGCGTGGTAGGTGAGTCCGCGCGGCCCCTCGGTGGTCCCCACCGGGACGAGCCGCTCGTGGTCGCGTCCGGTCGCCAGTCCCTCCAGATTGACGCCGGTTTCGCCACCGGGCGCCGCGTGGGAGGGATACGGGGCGATTCCGGACGTTAATGCCGTGAGCATGACAATGGCGCCCAGAAGTCCGAGTCTTCGCATGAGTCCGTCCTTGTCGGCTGAGGCGGCCGGCCGCGGGGCCGGGCGATGGGCGGAACCGTCGCAGGATCCGCAGGGGCACGACAACGGGCCCGGCGACGAGAGGCACACATCGGCAAACACGCCCGTCGGCAACCACTCAGGGTGAGATCGTTCCCCCGGTCGCTGCCGCACGGTCACCCGGTGGAACGCACAGGCACATTCAGGCATACGGTCGGCGAAGGTACCGGGCCGGCGCCGGTGCCGCAGAGCCGCACCACGCGACGGGGCCCGGACCGCCACCAGGCGCGCCACCAGGCGGTCCGGGCCCCGTCGTCAGGGCGTCAGCTGCCCTGCAGCGTCACGTCGTCGATGACGAAGCCGGTCTGCAGGTAGGCGTCCTCGGTGGCCGTGAAGGTCACCGTGACCTGCTTGCCGGCGTAGGAGCTCAGGTCGAGCGACTGCTCGACGTAGCCCTGCCTCGCGTCGGCGTTGGACTTGGTGCTGATGGTGGTGCCGTCCACCTTGACCCGGAGGAAGTCGTACGGGGTACTGGTGCGTTCCGCCGTGTCGACGTGCAGGAAGTAGCCGAGCGTGACCTTGGCACAGCCCTTCGGGACGGTCACCGTCTGGTTGATGGTCTCCGTGTGGCGACTCCCGTACCCGGCCAGCCAGGAGAAGCGCGTGCCCGTGTGGGCGGACTGGCCGTTGTGGGCACCGATGGTGCCGGTGTTGCCGGTCCACGGGGAGGTACCGTTCTCGAAACCGCCGTTGACGATCTTCTGGCCGGTGCCGCAGTCGCCACCGTCACCGGTGACGGTCAGGGTCGTTCGCCGGTGCCTCGCCGCCGACCGCCTGCTCCCACAGGGTGTAGGCGACTCCGTCGGACCCCCGGTTGAGACCGGTCACGTTGATGTTGTCGACGGTGTCGCAGGCGGAGTGGTAGCACGGGTCGTACGCCCGGTTGGCCGTGCCGCCCCACTTGGCGGCCTGCGCCGAGGTCTTGCGGGCGCCTTCGCCCATCGCGTAGCCGGAGGTGGCGATGGAGTAGCGCTGGAAGGAGTAGTCGTCGCTGCGGCCGGCTCCCTCGGTGTTCTCCTCGGGTGCCAGGCCCAGGGAGTCCCAGTACTCCTTCATGGGCGCGGCGGCGGCCGAGTCGATGTGGTTGATGAAGTAGCCGCCGTTGGTGGAGGCGACCATGTCGAAGTTGTAGTACGCCCTGATCCTGGCGCGCTCGGTCGAGCTGAGCGAGCGGACGTAGAAGTCGGAGCCGTTGAGGCCCTGTTCCTCGTCGGTCCACCAGGCGAAGCGCACGCGGTTGAGCATGGTCGGGTTCTGCCGGGCCAGTTCGAGGGCGTTCTCCAGCAGTGCCGCCGAGCCCGAGCCGTTGTCGTTGATGCCGGGCCCGGCAGAGACGCCGTCGAGGTGGGCGCCGAACATGTAGACCTTGTCCGCGTCGCCCTTCGGCCACTCAGCGATCGGGTTGGGGTCGGCCCCGCTGGTGCAGCCGGAGGTGCAGGGCTGCTCGGTGACCGTGTAGCCAGCGGCCTGGAGCTTGCCCTTCACGTAGGTCACGGAGTCACGGTAGCCGTTCCCGGTGGAGCGGCGGTTGCCGCCGTTGCGGTCGGCTATGGCCTGGAACTGGGCCAGGTGGGCCCTCCCCTTGTCCAGGTCGATGTCGGGTGCCTCGCCACCGGGGTTGCCCCCACCGTCGATGGTCAGCGTGTACTGCGCGGTGTGATCTGCCTCGCTGCCGTCGCCCTTGACGGTGAGGACGTAGGTGCCCTGGGCCGCGGAGTCCGCGACGGTCACCTTCATGGTCGCGCTGTCACCCGCCGTGACCGACGACGGGTCGAAGGAGACCGACACACCGGACGGCGCCCCGCTCGCCGTCAGCGCGACGGTCTGGGCGCTGCCGCCGGTGACGGCAGTGGAGACGGTCGACGTGGCCGGCTGACCCGGCTCGACGCTGCCCGAAGCCGGGGTGAGCGCCATGGAGAAGTCGGAGGCCGGGGTGCCGGTGCACGTCGGGTCCGCGGGCTGTGCGGGGACGCTGATCGCGTCCCAGGCCGCCTTCGTCCGGTTGAACAGGGTGCAGGTGGGATCGAGGTTCTTGGCGGAGGTGAGCGTCGCGGTGCGGTACTGCTTGTGCGTCATCCTGCTCCGCCCACTGGGCCCGCCACCACCGCCGTGAGGACAGCGAACTCCTCGGCTACCTGCGCCCGGTCGACGACAACCCGCTGCTGTTCACCCCGGTCACCGTCTTCGGCCACCCGCTCGGCGCACCCACCAACGAGCATCACGCCCGCCAGTGCCTTGACCGCATGGGGCTGAGCTACCTGGCCCGGGACTGGCTGCTGTCCCTGCCCGGCCGCCCGGACCCCATCGCCGTCCAGATCGTCGAAGCCACTCCGCAACAGCTCCGGGTGAAAAACGTCGACTACGGCTACGCAGACGCGGACATCGGCCACATCTTCGTCCTCGACGTCCCCGCCGCCGGGCAACTCCACCCGCGCTGACCCCAGCCCAGCAGCCCCCGGCCGCATCAGCAACGCTGGACGGGACGAGAACGGCGGCACCACATGTCGGTGTCATCCCCTCCCGGAGATCTCGTGCCCGTCGCGCCGAAATCGACGCCACCGTGGACAAAGAGAACGCCCGCAACGCTGCCCACCTGGTCGGGCTGGCACACAAGTGGGGCATTCTCGGCACCTCGGACACTCAGCTTGGCGTTCAACCTCGTCTGTCACCCGACCTGCTGATCTGCGGTTCTTGTCGGGACAGCGGAGGCGGCCGTTCTCCACGCTTGGAGATGTCGAGTCACGAAGCACGAGAGAACGGCCGCTGCTATGAGTCTCCCGGTCAACACGCCCGCGGGCGAGGCGTTCGATGTCTTGTCCTGCTTTCGGGTCGCGTTCCACGAGTGCCTTTACGCCCGCGCGGATGCACTCTTCGAGCTCACGGACGCGGTGCTGTGTGCGGACGGCCCGGTGAAGACACTGGTCGAGCTGTCGCCGGCGGTCGAGCACCGGCGTGGGCACGGGGCGATGTACGCGGCGTTGGACCGGGACTGGCTGGAGCCGGCGCGGTTGCGGCGCGTGCTGGCGGGCCTACCGCTGCCCAGGGCGGCCGACGAGCGGATCGTGCTGGCTGTGGACGTGAGCGACTGGCTCCACCCGGACGCCCCGACCAGCGAGGACCGGCTGTTCTGGTGACACACGGGAGCGCCCCGGAAGGCTCGATGATCCACCGGGCCCCAGGTTCTCAGCCGACGGGCACCAGGGCTGCGTCGTACTCCGGGCTGAGCCCGGAGGTTCCACAGTTCAGGCAGCGTACGCCGCGGTGAACCGTTCGGCGGTGTCCCAGAGCTCGCCTTCGCGCTGAGGGTCGTAGGACTCCTCGGACGACCGGGCCGCACGGGTGCGGTCTACGTAGGACCCGGTCGGCGCCTTGGTCGTGCCGAGGACGACGTCGGCGAGGTAGCGCCCGGCGGCATTGCGGCTGGTCGCGAACGGGGTGAGGGTCATGACCGGCAGGATGCGGCACATCGCGAACCGGGAGACGGGTCCTGCGTTCCGGGCGAGGCCGGTGCCGGGGACGAACCCCGGGTTGTAGGCGACGGCGTCGATCCCGGCCGGCAGCCGGCGGGCGTACTCGTGAACCAGATAGATCACGGCTAGCTTGCTCGTGGAGTACGCGGTACGCCCGCCGACCGCAGTGTCCGGCTTGGGGAAGGCGCCCGTACGGGCGAGGACGTCCGGGGACTTCCATGCTGGACCGGGCACCATGCCCATGTTGTGCTTGAAGTCACCGAAATGGGTGTCGCTGGCGGTGATCACAATCCGGGCGGGAGCCACGAATCGGTCCTGGAGCAGGCGGACGAACAGGTGGTTGGCGAGCACGTTGATCGCGAAGGTCGACTCGAACCCGTCGGGCCCCTTGGTCAACGCGTTCGTGTACTGCATGCCCGCGTTACCCACGAAGCCGCGCAGCGGCGGCAGATCACCACGCTCCAGCCGCTCGCGGATCTCGGCGGCGGCCGACTGGACGCTGTCCAGCGAGCCGAGGTCCGCCGAGACATGCGAGACCGTGTACCCGCCCGCGCTCAGCTCTCCGGCCAGGCGTGTGCCGGAGGATCCGCGGGTGACGACAAGGAGGTGCACGTTGGGCGACTGGCGCAGGATGTGCTCTGCGGCGATGCGACCGATGCCGCGGCTCGCGCCCGTCATCACGATGGTGTGCTGCATGGGAGGCTCCTCTTTACTGGTCAGCCGGTGTGCGCCCGGCTGGGCGCATCACCACATTCGCCGCTTGCGCCACCGCCAACCAGTGCCGTTCCCGTCACTAGGACTGGCAGTACCCAGGCTCGCTGGAAGCCGATCGGCGAGAATAGATCCATGGCTGCCTCCCGCTACAACTTCGGTGCAATACTGCGCGCCTGGCGCGACCGCCTCTCTCCGGCCGACGCCGGCCTCACCGCGACGGCAGGCCGTCGTGCCCCGGGGCTGCGCCGCGAGGAGCTCGCGCAGTTGGCCGGGCTCTCGGTCGACTACATCCTGCGCCTGGAGCAGTCACGCGCGAAGAATCCCTCGGCCCAGGTCGTCGGCGCCCTTTCCCGGGCCCTTCAGCTCTCCCGGCCCGAGCGCGACCAGCTGTACCGAAGCGCCGGGCTCCTGCCGCCGCAGGACGGCACGGTCAGCACCCATGTGCCCCCGGGCATCCAGCGGCTGGCCGCGCGCCTGGGCGACGTCCCGATCGGGGTGTTCACCGCTGACTGGGCCCTGGTGTGGTGGAACACCATGTGGAGCGCACTGCACGGCGACCCCTCCGTGCTCCCGACCGCCGAGCGCAACCTCGCGCGCGCCCTTTTCGGCAACGGCGCCGCTCGTGCCTCGCTGTTTCCCATCCAGTCCGAGCGCGGACAGGACGCCTTCGAGGCGTCGATCGTCGCCGACCTCAAGGACGCCGCCTCCCGCTACCCGGCGGACGCCCAGCTCGATCGTCTCGTGCAGGAACTGCGGGCAGGATCCGACGCCTTTGCCCATCACTGGGCCACGCAGACAGCCGCCGCTCAGCACACCACTGACCACAAGATGATCCGGCATCCGGAGATCGGCGACATCCTGCTCGACTGCGACGTCCTGATCGTTCCGGGCGCGGACCTGCGCATGGTCACCTACACGGCAGCGTCCGGTAGCAGCGACGAGGGAAAGCTCGACCTCCTGCGCGTCACAGGCGGCCGTACCGCCACCGCATGCCCCTGACACCGGCCCGGCTCCATCGCTGGTGGGACACCGTACGTCATCGCCTGCGGTGCCCCCATCCGGGGACTCCCCGCCTGGGGCCTCGGACCTCACGTGTCGGCAAACGATCGAATGACGACAGGCACGGCGGGCGTCCAATGAACCCAGACATTTCGGGGTGTCGGGGCGGCTCGAATCCAATCAGATCCGATGGTGATTGATGACAGGGTTTGACGACAGATAGGGCCCACTTCTCCGCACGGAAGGGCCCCGATGGCAAACCTGATCTACAAGCGGGTCTCGACCGACCAGCAGTCGACCGCCCGGCAGAACCTGGTCCTGGACGAGGCCGGGATCGAGGGCCCGATCCCGTTCGAGGAGGAGTCCGGCCCGGTCGAAGAGGTGCTGCCGCTGCGCGGCACGGCGGGCTCGGCGCCCGAACGACGGCCCTCCGAGACCCCTGCCGCGGGCTTGACGCAGAAGGCCGGACGACGCGGGGCCCGTTCACGCGACAGCGATCAACGTCTGCGCGGCGGCCCGAGTGGCGTCGATCAGCCTGGTGCGCATCGTCCCACTGCCGACGACGACGTCGGCACCGTGGTACAGCGTGTGCAGTTGGGCGGCGAGCAGCCCGGGATCCCGTACGCCGGCCTGGAGGGCAAGGTCCTCGAACAGACCGTGGATCGCGGTGCGGTAGGCCCTGGTGGCCCGCTGCACCTGGCCGCCGGCAGAGCGCTCGGCGCTTGCCCGGGCGAATGCACAGCCTCGGTAGCCGCGGCGCCGCAGGCGCCGCGCCTGCACGTCGAACACCGCGAGCATGCCGTCCCTCGGATCTGGGAAACTCTCGGCGGTGGCACGCAGTTCGGCCAGTGTCCGCTCGTGCCGGGCCCCCAGATACGCGGCGATGAGTTCCTCCTTGCTGCCGAAGAGGCGGTACAGGGACGCTTTGGCCACCCCGGCGTGCTCGATCACACGGTCGATGCCGACGCTGTGCACGCCCTCGTTGTAGAAGAGTTCGTCAGCCGAAGCCAGCAAGCGCTCCCGCGCGGAAAGGGCCGCCGCCTTGCCTGTGGCGCGAGCGGTCATGGAGCTGTCCTTTCGTGACGAGCGGTCTTCCGGAGAAAGCCGGCTGCTGTCAGGCCGAGCAGGGCGACGACGCCACAGTAGCCCAGCGTCGTGGCGGGAAGACTCCGCGTGTGCTGCAGCACCAGCCCGGCGACGATGGCTGGTACGCCGAAGCCCATGTAGGAGGCGGTGTAGAGCAGCGCCAAGGTGCCGGCGCGGTCGGCTTCGCCGACGGCGGGCAACACGAGGTCCATGCCCCCGCGAAATCCGACGCCGAAGCCTCCGCCTGCCAGTGATGCCCCTACAAGCAACAGCCATGCTTGGCCCCAGACGAGTGAGAGGCCGGTCAATGCGACGGCGCTCAGCAGTCCCGTGATGCCATACGCCAGCGCGCTGCGCGCCCGCAGCGCCGTGGTGCAGAAGGCGGTCACCGGTGCCACCGCCCCGACAATGACGAAGGGGAGGGTTGCGAGGACGGGTGAGGAGGAACCGGTGAGGTGTTCCGTCAGATCTGGGCCGAAGGCGCCGAACAGACCGGACACGGCCCAGACGGCGAAGAGTACGGGTATCGCCGCGCCCAGCGGAGCACGTACTCGCTGTGGTGCCCGCAGCCCGGGCCGAAGGGAGGAGAGCACTCCCGGCGTCCTCGGTGCGGTTTCAGACACGAGGGCCAGTGCCGCGATCTGAATCAGCAGCACGACGGCAAGTAGGAGATAAATCAGACGTGTCGGCAGGGGCGCGTAGGCGACGAGCAAGCCGGAGGCCAGTGCCCCGATCGCCGACCCGACCGGCGGCGCCGCGGCGTTCACGACCCGGCCGAGGCCGGTGTCGGCGTCGGTGTCGAGCAGGGCCGCGCCCACCGCCGCGAGACCCGCACCGGTGGAGAGACCCTGGAGCACTCGACCGACGAGCAGTGCGGTAACCCCCTCGGCGGCGGCGAACACGAGCATAGCCACGACCTGAACCAGAAGGGCGTGACGGATGACGGTACGGCGGCCGACGTGTTCTGAGAACCGACCGAGCACAAGGAGAGCCGACAGCAGCGCGAAAGCATAGGCGCCGAACACCAGGGACGTCTGCGCCGCCGACAGGCCCCACGAGGTCGCGTACACGCCGTACAGCGGGGTCGGCGCGCTCGACGTGGCGAGGAACACCGCGCTCACGGAAGCCAGCACTGCCACACGCGTCATCGGGCCAGTCCGCCTCACGGTCTTCCCCTGCCTCTGTCGAGTATGCGTCGCAGTCATGCCGCCACCGTACCCGTCATGAGACAAATCAGTCTGCTATGAAGAGACAGATCTGTCTGACACCTGAACGGTTCACCGCACGCACAACCAGTCTGTGAAGAACTCGAGTTGCTCGTGCGAGGGGCGCCTGGGGTCGTGACCCGCCCCTGGCGCGGTCGGCGAGGACGGGCACATCTTGGCGTTCGCAGATCCGGATGATGCGGTGAGTGCGGGCTGCGGTCAGGTCGTGGGTGCGGTGGGCAGGGCGGGCGAGATGCACGCACGAGGTCCTCAGCAGTTCATCAACACCTCACCGACCAGGCAGAACCGGCAGCGGACGGCAACAGACCACGCCGCCGTTGGTTACTACGCGGACGACTCAGCGGTGCCACCTGTGGATACCGGTTCGGCGGCGGCCTTGACTACGTGCTGTTCTGCCTCCCGTCGGGCGCCGTCGGTGGCACGGCGCTCGGCCAGCTCGGTGAATCGCCGCGAATAAGGGCGGCTCGGTTGTGGATGCGGGCGGCTGGGTGGTTCTCCGCTCAGGCGAGTGGGCTTTGATCCCATCGGTGCCCATCGTGCCGTCGGGCACCGGGATAGCTGCCTCCGAGGGGGCGCGGCCTGCTCCCCTGCGGCGGCCCCGGCTCGTACGAGGCGGCCGGCAGTCTGACCATCGTGCGGCAGACTAACTGTATGACTCCTGAGTTGCTGGGCCGGCTGGCGCCGTTTCGCGAGGCAGCGCTGAGGGCTGGGATACCGCCCGAGGACGTCGAGCGGTGGATCTCCACCGCCTGCCCAACCGCGACGCTGGTCACGGGCGGGGACGGGCCAGTGGCCGGCCGGTTCGGCGGACCCCTGATGCTGCCTCCCGATGCGCCGGATCCCTGGTATCCCCTTCTTGCCAGCCTCGACTGTGCGGCTTTACCCGACAGCGTCACGGGTCTCCAAACGCCGCCGGACGGGCACCTTTTGCTGTTCGGCTTCCCCAACGACGGGTACACCAGGGGCAACGGCGGTGGTGAAGTCAGATACATCCCAGCCGGAACGCCGGTCGAGGAGCGGCGGGTCAACTACGCGTGCGTCTTCGACGAAGGGGCGGGTGGGGATGCCGGGGAAGACCTCGAACTCCTTAGGCAGTTCCCGCAGGACGAGTTGCGCGTGTCGGCCGATGTGTGCCTGCCGAGCCATTGCGTGGTCATGTCCGCTGGCCCTCTGTATCAGACGGCTCCGATCCCCGGCCACCCCCTTGCCCTCGACTTGGCCGAGGTGTGGGACGCCACGCGTCACGCCGTCATGGCCGACGGCCCGTTACACATCGGCGGGTACGCCTTCCACGAGTGCACGGAGACGGATCCCGTCGTGGATGCGGCGCTGGAAGCGCTGGAGGTCCGCCGGAACCTGGTCGAGGCGGGCAAAACCGTCGACGATGAGGAACTGCCCGCTCCAGAGCATTGGACGCTGCTCGCTCAGTGGGACGTGGGGCTGCGCGGCCGGGAGGGATTTACACAGCACTGGGTGATTCCGAAACAGGACCTGGCCAGACGGCGTTTCGACCGGGTGCACAGCTCGGGCTTCTGGAACCCTTGAGCCTGCCGGATCAGGCCGTCGCGACGGAACCCGCTCGGGTGACCTGGTAGTGCTTGGTCATGTTGGTGCGGGGTCTGGCATGTCACGGTGACAGGTGGGGCAGGCGCCGGTCCAGGTCGCGAGGAGTGTCCGCAGCTCGCGAACGACTCGGTAGAGGCTCAGGCCGACGCCGTCTCTTTTGGGGATCGACTCAGTCGCTGCAGGGTGCAGAAGGCGTGGGCAACCGAGACGAGGGTGACGTGGTGGTGCCAGCCTGGCCAGGTCCGGCCCTCGAAGTGGGCCAGGCCCAGGGCCTGTTTCACCTCCCGGTAGTCGTTCTCGATGCGCCAGCGGAGTTTCGCGGTGCGCACGAGGACGGGCAGCGGGGTGGTTGCGGGCAGGTTGGAGAGCCAGAACTGCACGGGTTCGGCCTGGTCGGCGGGCCATTCGGCCAGCAGCCAGCGGACCGGAAGCTCGGCGGTGGCCGTGGCCTTGCGGATCTCGCGTCCGGCAGGCCGGATCCGCAGGGCCACGAAACGCGAGTACATGCGCTTGAACCCGCTGCGGCCGCTGCCCGGCCGTGATCCTTCCCTCCACTGCACCGGCCGTGCGGAGGATTTGCCGGCTGCGATGACCAGGCTCTTCACGGTCCGCGCCGGCTCGGGGTAAGCAGGAACCGGATGAGGACCGCGGCCGGAGTAGGCAGGTGTGCACGGCTGTGCGTCTTCGGGTTGCGCGGTGGTCGTGGTCGAGATGCCCACCACGTAATCGAGACCGCGTTCCTCCAGGCCGAGCCGGAAGACGGCGGTGTCCCCGTAGCCGCCGTCGGCGATGACCCGGGTTACTCGATGCCCCAGGACCGCGTCTCGTCGATCATGTCGAGGGCCAGCTGCCACTTCTCGACATGCCCCACCTCGGCAGGAACGGCGCACTTGGCACGGCGTGCGACCTTGGCCGGGTCGGCCTTGGGCGAGGCGGGATCCCAGCTCCCGGGCAGGAACAGACGCCAGTTCACCGCCGCCGAGGCACAGTCGGAAGCAGGTGCAGCGACACTCCGGCCTGGCAGTTGGTGACCTTGCCCGCCGTGCCGGTGTACTGCCGGGTCACGCACGCCGACGCATCCCCGTCCTTGAGGAACCCGGTGTCATCGATGACCAGCGCGGTGGGTTTGACGACCGGCTGCATGCGCCAGGCCAACCGGGCCCGCAGATGCGCCGCATCCCACGGGCTGGAAGTGACAACGTGGGCCAGGGCCTGCCGGTTCCCGTCCTCGCCCAGGCGGGCGGCCATCGGCTCCACCGACTCGTCCGCGTCAAGGCGATCGGGCTGAACCCGCTGGAGGCGCGCCTGCGGGCCGGCGAGTTCCCGCTGGTCGGCCAGCCGCCGTTCATCCTCGGCTGGGATATCAGCGGCGTGGTCGAGGAGGCGCCGCAGACGGGGCGGTTCAGGCCCCGCGACGAAGTGTTCGGGATGCCGCTGTTCCCGCGGGCGGCGAGCGCGTACGCCGAGGTAGTGTCGGCGCCGGCGGTGCACCTGGCACGCAAGCCGGCGTCGCTCTCGCACGTCGAGGCGTCGGCGCTGCCGATCGTCGGGTTGACGGCGTGGCAGGGCCTCGTCGACCTCGGCGGCGTGAGCGAGGGCGACCGCGTCCTGGTCCACGGTGGTGGTGGCGGGGTCGGCCATGTCGCGATCCAGATCGCGAAAGCGCTCGGCGCGCACGTGATCACGACCGTTAGCGAGAGCAAACGGAAGTTCGTCGAGGGGTTCGGCGCCGACGGGGTGATCAAGTACACGGCGGTCGACTTCACCGAGGCCGTCCGCGACATCGACGTCGTGCTCGACACGATCGGCGGCGACACCGTCGAGCAGTCGCTCGAAGTGCTCCGCCCAGGCGGTCACCTGGTGACGGCGGTCGCCGAGGAGGATTCGGAGCTCATCGCCAAGTACGAGGCGGCCGGCACGCGCTTCAGCGGCATTGCGGTCGACCCCGACCCGGTCGCCCTGCGAGGTCTCGTCGAACTCGTCGAACAGGGCAGGCTCCGGGTCCACGTGCAGGGGACGTTCCCGTTCGAGCGCGTCGCCGACGCGCACCGGCTGCTCGACGGCGGTCACCTCCAGGGCAAGCTCGTTCTCACCGTCTGATCCCGCCGTAGGGCCTCGCGTGAGCGAGGCCCGCATGAGACCCGTGCGAAATAAAGGCTGCAGTTCAGTGGGCCTGGTGTGCGTAGGCGTCAGGAAGATCGGCGGTCCGGAGCGGTAGTCCACCGACGAGGTCATCCGTCCCCGGGAGACTTGCCGGTTCGTCAACACCATCAAGCACCAGAGCGGTCGCCCACTTCGGTCCGTGCGGACCTTGCCGAGGACGGGCCAGTTCTTGAGATGGGCGAAGCCGTGCTCGACCGGGGCCCGCACAGCAGCCAGCACCTTGTTGGACAGCTTCTGACCATGAGTCAGGGGCCCGGCTCGGGGCCGCCCTGTAGCCCGTGATCACCGCCGGATCGGCGTCCGGACTGCTGTCGCGGCGATCGACCTCCTGTCCTGGACCCGCGTCCTCCTGCTGGACGGCGAACTCGCGGCTGACGAACCCAAGAAGCTCCGCTACCAGCTCCTGCACGTCGCCGCCCGGATCACCCGGGGCGGCCGCCGCCTCCACCTGCGCATATCAGCGACTTGGCCCTGGCGACATGAGCTCGCGGCCGCATACCACCGCCTGGCCGCACTGTCTCGCCCCGCCAGCTGACTCGTCGTCCCCGCCCACCTCGACTCAAGGACCTCGGAGAACCCGACCCCGCGTCGGCCCCTCACCATGCCCACCGGCCGACGCGGCCTCAAACTGAACCGCCCCGTGTCGAATGGAGACTCGATTTCATGAAAGGATCGAGTCATGGCACGACCGTCCCGTTACCCGCTTGAGCTGCGCCGTCGCG
>NZ_JBIBFR010000048.1:0-21744 GCF_042956125.1 Streptomyces sp. NPDC008313 | reverse complement strand
CCAATTACCAAGCCGGCCTCGAACTCCGCGCGGCACTCCTCTGGATCCGCAGCCTCCAGGCCACCCAGTGATCACAACATCAGACAGGCCCTAGGGCCTGTCCGGCGGATCACGTCGCAGTGAGCCGGCGGCGCCTGATCAGCGCCGGTGAGCGGCGTCTGGACGAGGACACCGGGGTGGGCGCGCGCGGGAGGCGCCCACCCCGTTCTTCTGCCCTACGGGCCCTCTGCGGTGCGAGAGCGGGCGCGCCCTACGGAGCCGCAGGGCCCTCGCCCACGCCTACGCCTGCTGCGCCTGCGATGTCTCGTCCTCCGGCGGTACGCCTCCGTTGTGCGGCGCGGGCTCCAGGTCGAACTCACCGTCACGTGCGCCCAGTACGAACGCGTGCCATTCCGCCTCGGTGTACCGCAGCACGGTGTCGGGGTCCAGGGAGGACCGCATGGCCACGGCACCCTGAGGCAGGTACGCGATCTCGACGCGCTCCTCGTGCTCCTCGGTGCCCGGGGCGCTGAGCCACTCGACGCCCGAGATGTCGAGGGCGTAGAGCTCGTCCTTCTCGCGTTCCTTGCGCGCTTTGGTTTCCTGATCCTGGGCCTCGGTCATGACGAAGCCGCCCCCTTCTCTGCGTGCTGACGAGCTGTGCGGTCAGACTACTTGGGCAACAGTCGGGGCCGCTCCGAGTTGGCCGGAGCAGCGACTGTCACGGTATGCAACAGAGGTGTCACACGTCGAGTCGAGGTGTGGCCATGCCAGTTCCGGGCCCACTACGGTCGCTTTCATGACCTTGAACGACCTGCACGTGCTTGCCATCGGCGGCCGACGCGGACGCGGATACCACCACTACCACCACTCCACGTACGGCGGTTCCGGCGGCGGCATCCCGTGGCTCTGGCTCGTCCTCCTCCTGGCCGCCGTCGCGGCCCTCGCCATCTGGCTGCACAGCCGCCGCGCCGACGACTGATTGCGAGTCCCGCCTCTACGGCGTGTCTCCGGCACAGGCGTCCGACTTTTCGACATTTTCGGTGTAATCCGCGATGAGACGCCTCATCACGGATTTGTTTTCCCGATCCGGGGCCGATACTTGAATTACAGTGAAGAGGTCCTGATCGGGATGCTTCGATGTGCTACATTCTTCCGTTTTTGCAACGGCTCCTGTTTCTGAATACAGGTACTTCCCATTCTCCGCGGCATTTTCGGGGGTAACCCTGAAATGGACCGAGGCCACATCTGCGATACTCCCCTTTTCGCCCCACCAAATCTGTCCAAAAATAAGGGCCACTTTCTCGTCCACGATGACTCGACATCGTCTGGTTCCGTCATTCGGCGTAAGTGACTGTGTAGAAATTTTTTTGCCGGGAGGCAGGAAAGGTGACATGAGATCGGCATTCACTTTGGTGCCGCACACAATATGCGGGACCGAGTACGCCTTTTCCGCTCCTTTCGAGCATGCGGACAGTGGCACCGCCAATATGATGGCTGCTACGGCAGCGAACGTGCCGGTTCTCGAAGCGGGCGAGGTGGAGGGATATCGCATGGTGGAAAGCCTCTCTGGGGACAGTCCATGCCGAGTAGCGAGAGGACGGTGGCGTCAGATCTCCGTCTTCAAGTCCGCTGCGGTGGCGGTGACGTTCGTGCCTGAGGCCCTGAACCCGTCCTGTGTGCCAGTACGAGCCCGTTCTCCGATGCCCTTGAGGTCGGCCCGCTGGTGAGCTTCCGCTGCAAGCTCGGCTGCCTTCTTGGTGTACCGGGTGTTGTCGTCGACTCCGCTGTCCCAGATCTCCCCCATGACGGGTCCGGCGTCATCCTTGGCCTTACCCTCGGCATCCTTGAAGACCTCTTCGAGCACCATACTGGCCACCGTTCCCGCGCCGCCGCCCGCCGCTGCTCCTCCGGCAGGGCTGGCGATGAGTGTGGTCCCCATGCCCACCCCGGTGCCCACCACGCCAGAAATTAGATTTTTTCGCTGCGCCACGGAATACTCATAAGCCTTGTCCTTCACATCGGCCTCTCCTGCGACAACTTCAGCACGTCCCTGTGAAAGAGTCCCTGAGACTTCACCAGAGCCACGTGCGACTTGTTCGACTGTGAACTTAGCGTCATCGTCATACTGCTGATCTTCGGGCAGGTTGGGGTCGAGGTGGTAGTCCATCAGGTTTGCCATGTAAGCCTTCTGTGACACTTCGACCGCTGCGTACCCCTCGGGATTCTGGCCGACGGTGAACAGAAAGCGAGTCACGTCCCGATGCTCGAGTGTCGCTTGAGAGCCGGCTAGGGGGAAAAGTCTGTTCGTGTCGCCCTTTGGGTCATCGGTCATAGCGCGATTGATGTCAGGAAGATACTCCGATGCAATCTGCCCCATACTGTCTGACATGTATGAACTATTGGTGAGGCGCTCGTTATCGTCAGAGATCGACGCCACGATGTCCTCGAACAGCTTCGCCTGCCCCGCATTATGTGCAGGGGTGTCCACCGTAGGCAGCTCGCCTGCCGGGTGGCCCGTGGTTGCCGCTTCCAGGGCCAGGGCCAGGTTGTTCTTGCCCGTGTGGAGTTCGTCGCCGTCGGCGCTCATTTCCTGGGGCCAGTCTCGTTCTTCGAAGAGGTAGTCGAAGTTGGAGAGGCTGACCTTGCCCTTCTTGCCGTTGCCGTCCGTGTCGCGCTCGAAGGGGTTGTCCTCGTCGTCCTTCGAGATGTACTGCTCGTTGAAGAAGTCGGTCGCGGCGTCGGGGCTGTTGGAGAGGCCCTTCAGGTAACCGGTCAGAGGGTCGGAGCCGCTGTCCTCTCCGATGCGGTTCAGCCATGGATCCGGGGCCCCGCGCTGCCAGAACCCGTTGCCGTGAGCCCCGTTGTCGGTGAGCTTCCGTTCCGTGGCCATGAGCTGGGTGCCGTAGTCGTGCAGGAACTGGTCGTCGTAGTCGCCGACGCGCATGAGGTTGCTCATCACCTGGAAGCCCATCGGGCCCCCGCGGTTCCCGTAGAGGGGCTTGTCGCCGAGGTCGATCGCTGTGCTCTTCCACTCGGACATCGCCGCGGTGTCGCTCTGCGTGGCGTTGGCCAGCGTCATGCTCAGATTGCGCTGGAGGTCATCGAAGTGGTCCCGCCGGTCCTGGTACAGGTCGCCGCCCGCCCGTTGCGGGTCGTTGATCCCCGCCCAGAACTCCATCGTCTTCTTCGGACCGAGGTCCACGGCGAACCGCTCGGCGAACAGATCGTCGTTCCGGTACTTCTTGAGCCCCGCGCTCAGCCGGTCGAACTCCGAGACGGACAGATCGTCCGGGTCCTTCTTCGCCAGCCGGGCCAGCTCGTCCGCTTCCTCGACCGCGTCGGCCGCCGCGTCCCTGTCCTTGTATGTCGCGTCGGAGAAGCCGAGCCGGGTCTGGTCGACGAGCGCCTGCAGCACCGTACCGGCCGTGTTGTCGCTCTCACTCGCGTCGTCGAGGATCCTCTGGATCTCGTCCCGCAGCGCGGTGACGTCCTTCTCGTCGCCTGCGGAAGCGTCCGACGCGTCCTTGACGTCCTTCCCCTTCGGATCCGCCTTGACGACGAAACCGCCGCCTTTCGAACTGCTGACCGTCAGGTGCTTCTTCCTGCCGCGCTCGAGGGCGTCGTGCAGTTTGCGGTGGTAGTCCTTCAGTTCGTTCCGGGTGTCCCTGAGGATGTTGCGGATCGACGTGGCCTGGGTGTGCGCGTCCGCGAACTCACCGGTCGTCTTGCCGATGAACTCCTTCGACACCGTGGCGTTCACGCCGGCCCAGTCCGCCTTGTTGGCGGCCCCTCTGAGGCCCTTCTCGGCGTCGTCCTGAAGTGTCTTGAGATTGCCGACCATGGTCGACCAGTCCTCGACCGCGTCGTCGAGCAGTTTGAAGTTGGCGAAGTGCAGGGCGTCGAAGTCCATGGGTGGGTCCTACTTCTCCTTCTTCTCGCTCGGCGCGCCGTACACCGGGTTCTTCTTGCCCGGCTCACCGACCCGCTCGTCGAAGCCCGCGTCCAGGACGTCGATGCTGCTCATCTGCCGCCGGATGTAGTGGTCGTCGCCCGCGTGCAGCTTCTTGGTGACGCTCATGTGATTGGAGATGTGCGCGCACGCGTCCCGCAGTGACCCCAGCTGTTCGTCCCAGCGCGTCGACACGTGGTCGAGTGCGGCGCCCAGCGCGAAGCCCTGCGTCGTGAGGTCCCCGGCCGCCTTCTGGCTGCTGGAGACCGCCGATCGGCCCTTGTCCCACAGGTGGTTGTAGAGGGTGAAGGCGTGATCCCCGATCTTCGCCAGGTCTCCCTGGCTGACCTTGAGGTCGCCGTACTTGGCGGGGTCGGTCACGCGCCCCCCGCCCGGCCCCGGCTCCAGCTGGTTGAGCCGCATGTGCGTCGGCTCCTGCCCGGCCGCCGCCTGCGCCTTCAGCTGCTCCCACTCGTCCCACGCCATGCGCAGATCCCTTCACACCGTTCCGCCGGGCCTGTGCCCCGTACCCGTGCCCCGTACCTGTGCTCGGGCCTGATCGACCGAGCCGCGCCCCGCTCCGGCCGATGCCGCCACAGGAAACCGCCCCTCACGGAGCCCCTCCTCACGGAGCGTGCCCCTCACGGAGCCCCCTCCTCCTCCAACGCCGTCTGCACCAACGGCTTGCCCCGCTTGCGGGACACGAAGACACCCCTGCCGGGCGGCATCGGCCGCGCCCGGACCCCGCCGAGGAGGTCGCCCTCGCCGGGATCGCCGGCCAGGACCACGCCCTGGGCGCCCAGCTCCTTGACGCGCTGCATGAAGGCCTCGTACGAGGCCCGCCCCGCGCCCGCCGTCGAGCGCGCGATGATGAAGCGGACGCCGACGTCGCGGGCGAAGGGGAGCAGTTCGGTGAGCCCGCCGAGCGGGTTGCCGCTGGACGTGGACACCAGGTCGTAGTCGTCGACCACCACGTACACCGTCGGGCCCCGCCACCAGCTGCGGTCCCTCAGCTGCTGGGCGGTGACGTCCGCGGTGGGCGTCCGGCGCTTCATCAGGTCCGCCAGCGCGGCCATGTGGTGGTCCATGGTGTTGGACATCGGGATGTACTCGGCCAGGTGCGAGGCCGGCGTCACGTCGAGCAGGGCGCGCCGGTTGTCGACGACGAAGAGCTTGCACTCGTCGCCGGAGTAGCGCCGGGTCAGCTGCCGGATGAGCAGCCGCAGCAGGTTCGACTTGCCCGACTCGCTCTCCCCGAAGACGAGGAAGAACGGGTCCTGCTCGAAGTCCACGTAGACGGGTTCGAGGTTGTCCTCGTCGAGGGCGAACGCCACACCGCGGCGCGGGAACCGGTCGCCGGGCGGGAGCTGCTCCGCCGGGAACTCGCGGGGCAGCAGCCGGACGTCGGGAGCCCCCGGTTCCTGCCAGTGCCGGCCCACCTCCGCGGTCAGTGCCGCCGTCGCGTCCGCGAGGTCCGAGTCCGACGTCAGGCCGTCGATGCGCGGGACGGCCGCCATGAAGTGCAGCTTCTGCGGCGACTGACCGCGGCCGGGTACACCGCTGGGGACGTTCGCGGCGACCTTGCGGTCCAGCTCGGAGTCCATGGTGTCGCCGAGCCGCAGTTCGAGGCGGTTCATCAGGTGGTCCTTGAGGTTGGAGCGGACCTCCATGGACCGGGAGGCGGTCAGGACGACGTGGATGCCGTAGCCGAGGCCGCGCGCCGCGATGTCGAGGACCACCGGCTCCAGCCCCTCGTACTCGGTGCGGAAGTTGCCCCAGCCGTCGATGACGAGGAAGACGTCGCCCCACGGCTGGTCGGTCACCGAGATGTCGCCGCGCGCCCGCCGCGTGCGGAACTCGGCGATCGACGAGACGCCCGACGACCGGAAGTACTCCTCGCGGCGGGTCATCACCCCGTACACCTCGGCGACCGTACGCCGCACCCGCTCGGGGTCGAGGCGCGACGCGACGCCGCCGACGTGCGGCAGCCCGGCCACCGCCGCCATACCGCCGCCGCCGAAGTCGAGCCCGTAGAACTGCACCTCGTGCGGGGTGTGGGTGAGGGCGAACGACGCGATGAGGGTCCGCAGCAGCGTCGATTTGCCGGACTGCGGGCCGCCGACGATCTGCATGTGGCCGGCCGCGCCCGAGAAGTCCACCCACAGCGGGTCGCGGCGCTGCTCGTACGGCTTGTCGACGAGCCCGACGGGCACGATCAGGCGCCCCGCGCCCTCGTAGCCGGGCTGGGTGAGTCCGCGGCCCCGGACCGCGGTGAGCCCCGGCAGGAGCCCGTCGAGCGACGGCGGGCTGTCCAGCGGGGGCAGCCACACCTGGTGGGCCGCCGGGCCCTGCGCCTCCAGCCGCCGCACGATCACGTCGAGCACCGTGTCGGCGAGCGCGTCGTCGGTGTCCGCGTCCGGGGCGCGCCGCTGCGAGGGCATCTGGACGTAGCGCACCGGCACCTCGGCCGCCGTGAACAGCACCGGCCGCCGGTCCACGGGCAGCGGCCCGCCGAGCGCGGCGGCCTGCGCGGAGCCCGACCGGTACACCCCGGAGACGTACGCCGCCTTGAAGCGCACCATCTCGTCCGTGCCGAACTTCAGGAACCCGGAACCGGGCACGTTCGGCAGCTCGTACGCGTCGGGGACGCCCAGCGCGGCGCGCGACTCCGCGGCCGAGAAGGTCCGCAGGCCGACCCGGTAGGAGAGGTACGTCTCCAGGCCGCGCAGCCGGCCCTCCTCCAGCCGCTGCGACGCCAGCAGCAGATGCACGCCCAGCGACCGGCCGATGCGGCCGATCTGCACGAACATCTCGATGAAGTCGGGCTTGGCGGTGAGCAGTTCGCTGAACTCGTCGATCACCAGCACGAGGGACGGGATCGGCTGGAGCGCCGCACCGGCGGCGCGGGCCTTCTCGTAGTCGTGGATGTTCGCGTAGTTGCCCGCGTCGCGCAGCAGTTCCTGGCGGCGGTTGAGTTCGCCGCGGATGGAGTCGCCCATGCGGTCGACCAGGGTCAGATCGTCCGCGAGGTTGGTGATCACCGCGGCGACGTGCGGCATCTGCGCCATGCCGGCGAAGGTCGCGCCGCCCTTGAAGTCCGCGAGGACGAAGTTCAGCGTCTCGGAGGAGTGCGTGACCGCGAGTCCGAGCACCAGCGTGCGCAACAGCTCGGACTTGCCGGAGCCCGTGGCGCCGACGCACAGACCGTGCGGGCCCATGCCCTCCTGCGCGGCCTCCTTGAGGTCCAGCATCACGGGGCGGCCGTCCTCGCCGACACCGATGGGCACGCGCAGCCGCTCCGCGAGCGAACGGGGCCGCCAGGTCCGCCGGGTGTCCACCGACGCGGCGTCCCCGAGGTTCAGCAGATCGGTGAAGTCCAGGTTGGCGAGCAGCGGTTCGTCGTCGTCCCCGCCCGACGCCATGCGCAGCGGGGCCAGTTGCCGGGCCAGCGCCTCGGCGGACTCGTACGACAGGGTGTCCGGGGTGCCCTCGTAGACGACGCCGTTCCCGGACTCCAGGCGCAGCGCGTGGGGCTGTACGACGACGGACAGGTCGCCGTGGCCGCCCGCCGTCTCGCCGGGTACGACCTCCAGGAGGGTCACTCCCTGCAGGCCCTCCGGGGTGGCGAGCGCGGAGTCCGGGGGCAGCGACAGCCCGTCGAGGACGACGACGATGTGCGGCTCGTCCGGCAGGGGGGAGGCGTTGCGGTGGAAGCGCGGGCGGCCCGTGAGCCGGGTGGCCAGCAGGGCCTCCAGCTCGTGCGGGTCGCTGCCGATGAGGCGGCGGCTGCCCGCGCCGTCCACGGTGCCGGGTGCCTGCACGTGCGGGAGCCACTTCGTCCACTCCCACCGCGGCAGCGCCTCACGGCCCGCGGCGACCACGATCACCATGTCCTCGGGGGAGTGCAGTGAGGCGAGCGAGGCGGTCAGGGCGCGGGCCGAGGCGTGTACGGACGCCGGTTCACCGCTGACCGTGACGTGGTAGAAGGCGCGCAGCGAGACCGCCATCGGCAGGTCCTCCAGCGTGCCGTGGGTGGCCAGGAAGCGCTGCATGGCGCCCGCGGTCAACGGCTCCAGCTGCTCGACCGGACCGGTCTCCGGGGCGACCAGCGCGGTGGCCAGGGACTGCGGGCCGAGCCCGACGCGCACCTGGGCGAAGTCCTCGTCCCCTGACCGCCGTTCCCACACCCGGCTGCCCTCGGCGACCAGGGCCCACAGCTGCTCGGGGGAGGGGTGGAGGTAGTACTGGGCGTCGCGCTGCGCCCTCGCGGTGTCCAGCACGGAACGCCGGGTCTGCGAGAGGTACCGGAGGTAGTCGCGGCGCATGTCGGCCAACTGGCCCTGGGAGCCGCGCCGGTAGCGGACCACCATCGCGATGGACATGGCGACCGTCGACGCGATCATCACCATGCCCATGATCTTCATGAACGGCTGCCCGTTGGTGAAGAAGAAGACGACCGAGCCGCCCATGCCCAGGGTCGGCAGCAACTGCATCAGGACACTGTCCTGGTGTCCGCGCGGCAGTTCGGGCGGCGGTTGCAGGACCAGGTCCTCCGTGGGCACTTCGGACGGCAGCGCCCGAGGCGGGCGCTTCACGACGATGTGGCTCACTGCTCACCAATTCCCTTGCCGGACCCAGGATCTTCCGCCCACCGCCCCGTCTCAGGCGGACGCAGGCCGCCGCGCGATCCTACTGACCTCGGCGCCCACCGGTGGGCGGTAGGGTGCCGGATGTTCGCGTGAGCACACGTGAACCGGGCCGGGAAATCAGGGCATTTCGCGCGATGTGGAGACGCGCGGAAACCAACGGCGGCCTGCCGCGCCTCGATTCGCGACCTCACCGAACCGCCGGTGCGGCGGTCCCCGGAACGAGGCACGGAAAAAGGCGCGGAACCTTCACGCCGTGGACGCACCGGACCCACACGACACAGCGGTGCGCAGCAGACGCACAGCAGCGCGGGATCAGCGCAGGACCATCCTTGAGGGGGAGCAGCAGGTGAGCATGACGGCCTCCACGACGGCCGCCGGGGCGGGCGGGCCCGGTACCGGAGCCCCTTCCGGGGCGGGTACGGGACTCGGTTTCTGCCGCGTCACGATCGTCGCGCCCGACAGCCGGATCGACGTGGCGCTGCCCGACGACATCCCGGTCGCCGACATCCATCCGGAGATCCTCAGGCTCTCCCGGCAGAGCCCCGCCGAGGGCGCCCCGGTCGGCTACCACCTGGTACGCAGGGACGGAACCGTCCTCGACAGCTCCCGTTCCTTCGCCGCGCAGCGGATTCTCGACGGTGAACTTCTCACCCTGCGCCCGTTCTCCGAGTCGCTGCCGCCCGCCGTCTTCGACGACGTGTCGGAAGCGGTCGCCTCCGCCGTCACCCGCGAGCACACTCTGTGGAGCGGCGACCTGACCCGCGCCGCGGGGCTCGTCGGCGGCGGCGTCCTGCCGGCCCTGCTCGCCTTCGTGGCCTGGACCGCCGACCCGCTCCACGACATGCACAGCCTGCCGGGCGTCCTCGCGGCCGTCACCGGAGCGCTGCTGGTCGTCCTCGCCGCCGTACGCGCCCGGGTGTACGACGACCGGGCGTCGGCGGTCGCCCTCGGACTCGGCGCCCTGCCGAACATGGCCGTGGCGGGCTCGGGACTGCTGCCCCCGGCCGACGGCCAGGGCATCGGCCGGCTGCAGTTCCTGCTGGCCTGCGGCGCGGTCCTCGTCGCCTCGCTCGTCCTCACCCTCTGCTCGCCGCGCGGCGACGGGCCCTTCGTCGCCTTCGTGTTCGCCTCCGCCGTCGGCCTGATCACCGTCTTCCTGGCGGTCCTCACCCACTGGACCCCCACCGAGACGGCCGCCCTGTGCGCCCCCGTCGCCGTCGGGTCCCTGGCCTTCCTGCCGGGCCTGTCCATGCGCTTCGCCCGCATCCCCATCGGCTTCGACCCCCCGGACACCTCGCGCGGCACGTACGGCGACGACCCCGCCCCGCCGGGACCGGTCGACGCCGACCGCATCGCCGCCCAGGCACGCCGCGGCCACGAACTCCTCGTCGGGCTCGTCGGCGGCTGCGCCCTGCTGGCGGTCGGGTCGGCGGCGGTGCTCGGCTTCTGCGACGACGTCTGGGGCCAGCTGCTCGCCCTCGCGACCGGCGTCGCGATGCTGATGCGCGCCCACCTCTTCCGCTACACCGCCCAGGTCGCCCCCGTCCTGGCCGCGGGGCTCGGCGCCCTCGTCCTGCTGGGCCTCGGCCTCGCGCTCGACCCGCCGCACGCGCTGATGCGCGACGCCCTCGCCGGCGACCGCACCGGCCTCGACATCCGCACCGTCTGGATCGTCGCCGCGATCGCCGCCGCGGCCGCGCTGGTCACCGCGCTCGGCCTGATCCTGCCGCGCGGCGGCGTCACCCCCTTCTGGGGCCGTTTCCTGGAGATCGCCGAGGGCTTCGTCCTGCTCACCCTGGTGCCCCTGACCCTCGCCGTCTTCGACGTGTACGCCAGGGCCCGCGCCATGACCAGCTGAGGGGCCTCTCCGGCACGCGGCGGGGCCGGACAAGCGCAGGCCCGGCACCGGCGGCGGGGCCGGGCAGACCCCGGCCGGGTGGCACCGTACGGGCTGGTACCCTGTGTAACGGCCGTTCGTGTACGCACCCCCGGACCCCGCCCCGGCGCACCGCAAGGAGTCGCCGAGGGATCTGGAGGCCGCGCCCGGCGGATCCCCGCCTCCCGAGTAATGGAAGCTCCCCTGAGAAGTGGACCAGGGGCACTCGGTGGCCACGAAAAGACTACGAGGAGTACGCGTGTCGCTCGACGCCGCTACGAAGAAGCAGATCATGACCGAGTTCGGTACCAAGGAGGGCGACACCGGCTCCCCCGAGGTCCAGGTCGCGATGCTCTCGCGCCGTATCTCGGACCTGACCGAGCACCTCAAGACCCACAAGCACGACCACCACTCCCGTCGTGGTCTGCTGATCCTGGTCGGTCAGCGCCGTCGCCTGCTGCAGTACCTGGCGAAGAAGGACATCCAGCGCTTCCGTGCGCTGGTCGACCGCCTGGGCATCCGCCGCGGTGCGGCGGGCGCCAAGTAAGACGCCGTGGAGGGAGCGGTTCCCACTTCTCAGGGGGCCGCTCCCTTTGCTGTACGTGCGGAGTGTCGCCACGGCTTTGTACTGTGGTAGCAGGAAGCATCACGCGAAACCGCGGGACGCGGTAGCGCACGCAGGACACATGAGGGCCCGCCGCACCCGCCGGGTGGGGCGGCCCGAGACGAACGAGGAGAAGCGCGCCTCGCCGCCGCCGGTCCTCGGTAGTGGCCCCCGGGAGAAAGAGCCCCCGGGTGCTTCGATCGAAGACCGGCCCGCACCGGACGGAGCGCTTCTCCACCCCCGTCCCCCTGCCACACGGGCAGGACGGACAAAAGACGAAAAGTATCGGAGAAAACGCTAGTGGAGAACGAGACCCACTACGCCGAGGCCGTCATCGACAACGGCTCCTTCGGCACCCGCACCATCCGCTTCGAGACGGGCCGCCTGGCCAAGCAGGCCGGCGGCTCCGCCGTGGCGTACCTGGACGACGACACCATGGTGCTGTCGGCCACCTCCGCCTCGAAGAACCCCAAGGACCAGCTCGACTTCTTCCCCCTTACGGTGGACGTCGAGGAGCGGATGTACGCGGCCGGCAAGATCCCCGGCTCCTTCTTCCGCCGCGAGGGCCGGCCCTCCGAGGACGCCGTCCTCACCTGCCGGCTCATCGACCGCCCGCTGCGCCCGTCCTTCAAGAAGGGCCTGCGCAACGAGATCCAGGTCGTCGCCACGATCATGGCGCTCAACCCCGACCACCTGTACGACGTCGTCGCGATCAACGCCGCGTCCGCGTCCACGCAGCTGGCCGGCCTGCCCTTCTCCGGCCCGATCGGCGGCGTCCGCGTCGCGCTGATCAACGGCCAGTGGGTCGCGTTCCCGACGCACACCGAGCTCGAGGACGCCGTCTTCGACATGGTGGTCGCCGGCCGCGTCCTGGAGGACGGCGACGTCGCGATCATGATGGTCGAGGCCGAGGCCACCGACAAGACGATCCAGCTCGTCAAGGGCGGCGCCGAGGCGCCGACCGAAGAGGTCGTCGCCGCCGGTCTGGACGCCGCGAAGCCCTTCATCAAGGTCCTCTGCAAGGCCCAGGCCGACCTCGCCGCGAAGGCCGCCAAGCCGACCGGCGAGTTCCCGATCTTCCTCGACTACCAGGACGACGTCCTGGAGGCGCTGACCGCCGCGGTCAAGAGCGAGCTGTCCCAGGCGCTCACCATCGCCGGCAAGCAGGACCGCGAGGCCGAACTGGACCGCGTCAAGGGCCTGGCCGCCGAGAAGCTGCTCCCGCAGTTCGAGGGCCGCGAGAAGGAGATCTCCGCCGCGTACCGCTCGCTGACCAAGTCCCTGGTCCGTGAGCGCGTCATCAAGGAGAAGAAGCGCATCGACGGCCGCGGTGTCACCGACATCCGCACCCTGGCCGCCGAGGTCGAGGCGATCCCGCGCGTGCACGGCTCGGCGCTGTTCGAGCGCGGCGAGACGCAGATCCTGGGCGTCACCACGCTGAACATGCTCCGCATGGAGCAGCAGCTGGACACCCTGTCGCCGGTGACCCGCAAGCGCTACATGCACAACTACAACTTCCCGCCGTACTCCGTCGGTGAGACCGGCCGCGTGGGTTCGCCCAAGCGCCGCGAGATCGGCCACGGCGCCCTCGCCGAGCGCGCGATCGTCCCGGTCCTGCCGACCCGCGAGGAGTTCCCCTACGCGATCCGCCAGGTGTCCGAGGCCCTCGGCTCCAACGGCTCGACGTCCATGGGCTCCGTCTGCGCCTCCACCATGTCGCTGCTGAACGCCGGTGTGCCCCTGAAGGCCCCCGTCGCCGGTATCGCCATGGGCCTGATCTCCCAGGAGATCAACGGCGAGACGCACTACGTCGCCCTCACCGACATCCTCGGTGCCGAGGACGCCTTCGGTGACATGGACTTCAAGGTCGCCGGCACCAAGGAGTTCGTGACCGCCCTCCAGCTCGACACCAAGCTGGACGGCATCCCCGCCTCCGTCCTGGCCGCGGCCCTCAAGCAGGCCCGCGACGCCCGCCTCCACATCCTCGACGTGATGATGGAAGCGATCGACACGCCGGACGAGATGTCCCCGAACGCCCCGCGGATCATCACCGTCAAGATCCCCGTGGACAAGATCGGTGAGGTCATCGGCCCCAAGGGCAAGATGATCAACCAGATCCAGGAGGACACCGGCGCCGACATCACGATCGAGGACGACGGCACCATCTACATCGGTGCCGCCCAGGGCTCGCAGGCCGAGGCCGCCCGCGCCACGATCAACGGCATCGCCAACCCGACCATGCCGGAGGTCGGCGAGCGCTACCTGGGCACCGTCGTGAAGACGACGACCTTCGGCGCGTTCGTGTCCCTGCTCCCGGGCAAGGACGGCCTGCTGCACATCTCGCAGATCCGCAAGCTCGCCGGCGGCAAGCGCGTGGAGAACGTCGAGGACGTCCTCGGTGTGGGCCACAAGGTCCAGGTCGAGATCGCCGAGATCGACTCGCGCGGCAAGCTCTCCCTCATCCCGGTGATCGAGGGCGAGGGCGCGGACTCCGACGGCGGGTCCGCCGCGGGCGACAAGAAGGACGACGGCGACAAGTGACGTCCCGTAGCTCCAAGGCGACGGCCCGCACCTCTTCGGAGGCGCGGGCCGTCGCCCGTACCCAAACCCTCGTCAAGGGCGAGAACGGCATCGGCACGGTCCGTAAGACGACGCTCCCCGGCGGCCTGCGCATCGTCACCGAGACGCTCCCCTCGGTCCGCTCGGCGACCTTCGGCATCTGGGCGCACGTCGGCTCCCGCGACGAGACCCCCACGCTGAACGGCGCCACGCACTACCTGGAGCACCTGCTCTTCAAGGGCACCTCGCGGCGCAGCGCCCTCGACATCTCCTCCGCGATCGACGCGGTCGGCGGCGAGATGAACGCGTTCACCGCGAAGGAGTACACGTGCTACTACGCGCGTGTGCTCGACACCGACCTCCCGCTCGCCATCGACGTCGTCTGCGACATGCTCACCGGCTCGCTCATCCGCCAGGAGGACGTCGACGTCGAGCGCGGCGCGATCCTCGAGGAGATCGCGATGACCGAGGACGACCCGGGCGACTGCGTGCACGACCTGTTCGCGCACACGATGCTCGGCGACACCCCCCTCGGCCGTCCCGTCCTCGGCACCGTCGACACGGTCAACGCCCTCACCGCGGAGCGCATCCGCCGCTTCTACAGGAAGCACTACGACCCGACGCACCTCGTCGTCGCCTGTGCGGGCAACGTCGACCACGCCACGGTCGTACGCCGCGTCCGCGCCGCCTTCGAGAAGGCGGGTGCCCTCACCGCCGACGCCGCCGCGCCCATCGCGCCCCGTGACGGCCGCCGCACCATCCGCACCGCGGGCCGCGTCGAGCTGATCGGCCGCAAGACCGAGCAGGCCCACATCGTCCTCGGGATGCCGGGTCTGCCGCGGACCGACGACCGCCGCTGGGCCCTGGGCGTCCTGAACACGGCTCTGGGCGGCGGCATGTCGTCCCGGCTGTTCCAGGAGGTCCGGGAGAAGCGCGGTCTCGCCTACAGCGTGTACTCGTACACCTCGGGCTTCGCCGACTGCGGCCTCTTCGGCGTCTACGCGGGCTGCCGCCCCAGCCAGGTCCACGACGTGCTCAAGATCTGCCGCGACGAACTCGACCAGGTCGCCGAGCAGGGCCTGTCCGACGACGAGATCGACCGTGCGATCGGCCAGCTCAAGGGCTCCACCGTCCTCGGCCTGGAGGACACCGGCGCGCTGATGAACCGTATCGGCAAGAGCGAGCTGTGCTGGGGCGACCAGATGTCCGTCGACGATCTGCTGGCCCGGATAGCGGCGGTCACCCCGGACGACGTCCGCTCCGTGGCCCGCGACATCCTGGGACAGCGGCCCTCCCTGTCGGTCATCGGCCCGCTCAAGGACAAGCAGGCGTCCCGTCTGCACGACACCGTCGCCTGACGGCCGGGCCGCCCGTACCGCCCCCTCACCCCGTCTCCTGTAAGGAACCAAGCAATGAGCAAGCTGCGCGTGGCGGTCCTCGGTGCCAAGGGCCGGATCGGATCCGAGGCGGTACGGGCCGTCGAGGCCGCCGAGGACATGGAGCTGGTGGCCGCGCTGGGCCGGGGCGACAAGCTGGAGACCCTCGTCGAGACCGGCGCGCAGGTCGTGGTCGAGCTGACCACGCCGGCGTCGGTCATGGGCAACCTCGACTTCTGCGTACGGCACGGTATCCACGCCGTGGTCGGTACGACGGGCTGGACCGACGAGCGCCTCGCGCAGCTCGACACCTCCCTGGCCGCGTCACCGGAGACGGGCGTGCTCATCGCCCCGAACTTCTCCATCGGCGCCGTGCTGACCATGAAGTTCGCCCAGATCGCGGCTCCCTATTTCGAGTCCGTCGAGGTCATCGAGCTGCACCACCCGAACAAGGCCGACGCCCCCAGCGGCACCGCCACGCGCACCGCGCAGCTCATCGCCGCGGCACGGCGGGAGGCAGGCAGCGACCCGCAGCCCGACGCCACGGTCACCGCGCTGGACGGCGCCCGGGGCGCGAACGTCGACGGCGTCCCCGTGCACGCCGTCCGGCTGCGCGGGCTCCTCGCCCACCAGGAGGTCCTGCTCGGAGGTGAGGGCGAGACCCTCACCGTCCGCCACGACTCCCTGCACCACAGCAGCTTCATGCCGGGCATCCTGCTCGGCGTGCGCCGCGTGGTGACCACCCCGGGCCGTACCCTCGGCCTGGAAAACTTCCTGGACCTCGGCTGAGCCGGCGGACAGCGGACAGAGGCGGACAGCGGACAGACATGCGCGCGAAGATCACCTATGCCGTCACGGCAGCCGTCCTGGTCGTCTATTTCGTCCTGGTCGGCACCCGCGGCGTCATGCTCATCGAGACCGGTACGGTCCTCACGGTGACGTTCGGCGTCGCGGTGCTCGTCCTGCCGGTCATCGGTCTGTGGTTCCTCTGGAAGAACACCCAGTTCGTCCGCAAGGCCAACCAGCTCGCCGCCGAACTCGACGCCGAGGGCGGTCTGCCCGTCGACGAGCTGAAGCGCACCCCGTCCGGCCGCATCGACCGCGACTCGGCCGACGAGGTCTTCGCCCTGCGCAAGGCCGAGACCGAGGACGCCCCGGACGACTGGCGCAGCTGGTTCCGCCTCGCCATCGCCTACCACGATGCCCGGGACACCCCCCGGGCACGCAAGGCGATGCAGCGCGCGATCGCCCTGCGCGAGGGCAGGCCCCCCGTCGAGGCGTGATCGCCGGACGGGAGCGGCAGCCCCGCACCAGGAGCGCGACACCGGGGGCGCGCACAGGACTCCGGTACGACGCCTGCGACGAAGGGGCCGGCCCGCACGCGCGGACACGGCCCCTTCGCTCGCTCGTCGGCGTGCTCAGCTCCGCGCGTACTCCTCGGCCCACACCTCGACGCAGTCCGCCGCCCGGTCGAAGGCCTCCATACGGGCGAGGAAGTCCGCGTTGTGCGTGGTCAGCAGCGGGATCGCGGCATCGGCCGCCCGGTCCCGGCGTACGAGGATGAGGGCCTGCCCCTGCACGGTGCGGGGCAGCCCGAGCCAGCGCACCGGCTGCTGGACGGTCCGTACCACCGCGACCTGCTCCCACCGGACCGTGCTCGTGCGCAGGAAGCCGACCCTGCGCAGTCCGTGCGCGCTGACCCAGACGCCCATCCGCAGCAGCCGCAGCGCGCACGCGATGACCACGACGGCCGCGCAGAGGCAGGCCCCGGCGCCGCCCAGCGTCCCGGTGGCGGCGATGATCACGGCGGCGAACAGCACGTACGAGGCGAGCAGCAGGATGAGCGCGGCCGCGCCCACCCGCCACGGGCCGGGCCGGTACGGGCGCCGCCAGCGGTCGCGGTCGTCGAACGGCAGCGCGACGTCAGTCGCCTCGTCAAAGGCGCGATCGGCCGTCAGGAAGGGCAGGGGCACGACTGATCCTCACTCGGTCCACACAGGGGGTGTGCTCGGTGAGGCTATCGAGCGGTGTCCTCGCTCACCACCCTTGGGGGGCCGTGGGGGAGGCTCCCGGCCGGTGCGGGGGCGCCGGTCGGGCGGTGCGCGGCCGGATCAGTGGTGGTCGGACGCCTGGGACCGCTGGGTGTGACCGGGCGACTGGTCGATGGAGAGCGCGGGCATCCCGATGACGAGGGACGCCACGAGCCCGGCGATCACCGTGAGACCGACGAGCCATCGGCCGGCTATCTGACCGGCGGAGGCACGCTCACGGGGCGGGGGAGTGACATTGCTGCGGAACGAGTCGGCTTCGGCGATGAAGGCGAACGGAACGGGCTCGCGCCGACGGAACATGGGGAACGCTTCTCCTCTGGAACGGCAGGTCTGCGGGTGTGCGGGCCCTGGAGGCCCGGAGCGTGATCCCCGAGGGGATCCGGTGACAGCTCCCGACGGTGTCCGGTGTCCGGTGACCCGGGCGGTCCGGTGGTTCAGGCAGTCGGGTGCCCGCCGCACGCCGGATGACTCACGCGCCCCCGACGTCTCGCAGCCCCCGAAGCCTCACCGGCACCGGACGAATCGCCCGCACCGGACGACCCGAACGAACCGCTGTCACCCATACAGACGAGCGAAAGCGGGTCGAGGTGCCCACTTTCACCGAATTCGCAGAAGTTCGCCGAGAAATGTCGCGGCACCGCACCGAACGCCCCGGTGCCGGTGCCGGGCCGTAGAGTGGGCGCCGCCCGAGCCAGAGATGGGAAGGACCCTCCACACCGTGACCGCCACCCCCGCCGACGATCTCAAACCCAGCTTCCGCAGCGACGTCACCGTCGAGCTGGTCAAGCACACCGCGTCCGACAGCGACGTCCTGTTCGCCGCCCGTGTCTCGACCGTCGGAGAGCAGTCCCTGGACGAGCTGGGGAAGGACCCGGAGCGCTCCAAGGGGCTGCTCAACTACCTCATGCGGGACCGGCACGGCAGCCCCTTCGAGCACAACTCGATGACCTTCCTGATCAGCGCCCCGATCTTCGTCTTCCGGGAGTTCATGAGGCACCGGGTCGGCTGGTCGTACAACGAGGAGTCGGGGCGGTACAGGGAGCTCCAGCCCGTCTTCTACGTGCCCGACGAGTCCCGCAAGCTGGTCCAGGAGGGCCGCCCCGGCAAGTACGTGTTCGTCGAGGGCACCCCCGCGCAGCAGGAGCTCACGGGCCGGATCATGGAGGACTCCTACCGCCAGGCGTACGAGGCGTACCAGGAGATGCTCGCCGCCGGCGTCGCCCGCGAGGTCGCCCGCGCGGTGCTCCCGGTCGGCCTCTTCTCGTCCATGTACGCCACGTGCAACGCGCGCTCGCTGATGCACTTCCTCGGCCTGCGCACCCAGCACGAGCTGGCGAAGGTGCCGTCCTTCCCCCAGCGGGAGATCGAGATGGTGGGCGAGAAGATGGAGGCGGAGTGGGCCAGGCTCATGCCGCTCACCTACGCGGCCTTCAACGCCAACGGGCGCGTGGCGCCGTAGGGCGCTCCCGGCCCGGAAGTCGCGCGCCCCGGCGCACACGCCCGCGGGCCGTCCGGCACTGATGTACGGATCAGCCGAGCGAAGTGTCCGTATTGCGGCATTTCGAGAAGTTCATCTAGCCTGATCAAACGGACCCGGCACTGCTTGAACCCCCGAGCAGGCAGTGCCGGGTTCCACTTTTGTCACGCCTTGTCGCGTCCCCCTAGGGCAGACCCCACGCTGAGCAGCGAGTAGCGTGTTACCCATGGCTCCGACCTCCACTCCGCAGACCCCCTTCGGGAGGGTCCTCACCGCCATGGTCACGCCTTTCACGGCGGACGGCGCACTCGACCTCGACGGCGCGCAGCGGCTCGCCGCCCACCTGGTGGACGCAGGCAACGACGGCCTGGTCGTCAACGGCACCACCGGCGAGTCCCCGACCACCAGCGACGCGGAGAAATCAGATCTCGTACGAGCCGTCGTCGAGGCGGTCGGAGACCGCGCCCACGTCGTCGCGGGCGTCGGCACGAACGACACGCACCACAGCATCCGGCTCGCCCGCGCCGCGGCGCAGGCCGGAGCCCACGGCCTGCTGACCGTCACGCCGTACTACAACAAGCCCCCGCAGGAGGGCCTGTACCGGCACTTCAAGGCCATCGCCGACGCGACGGAACTGCCGGTCATGCTCTACGACATCCCCGGCCGCAGCGGCGTACCGATCAACACCGAGACGATCGTCCGCCTCGCCGAGCACCCCCGCGTCGTCGCCAACAAGGACGCCAAGGGCGACCTCGGCCGGGCCAGCTGGGCCATCGCCCGTTCGGGCCTCGCCTGGTACTCCGGCGACGACATGCTGAACCTGCCGCTCCTGTCGGTCGGCGCAGTCGGCTTCGTCTCCGTCGTCGGCCATGTCGTCACCCCGGAGCTGCGCACCCTTCTCGACGCCTACCTCTCGGGCGACGTCCAGAAGGCCACCGAGATCCACCAGAAGCTGCTCCCCGTCTTCACCGGCATGTTCCGCACCCAGGGCGTCATGACGACCAAGGCCGCGCTCGCCCTTCAGGGCCTGCCCGCCGGACCGCTGCGCGCCCCCATGGTCGAGCTCTCGGCCGAGGAGACCGAACAGCTCAAGAGCGATCTTGCCGCCGGCGGGGTACAGCTCTGAGCACAGACTTCTGAGCACAGACTTCACAACTGAATACGTACGACTGTGCGGGCCACGGCCCGTATCCCACACAACTGCTACTGCACGAACGTCATGCGCGCCACGTGCCTTGCCAGGTACGTGGCGTGTGTGGTGAGGAGAGTCTTTTGAGTCATCCGCATCCTGAACTCGGTCCGCCCCCGAAGCTCGCCCAGGGGGGCCTGCGGGTCACCCCGCTCGGCGGTCTCGGTGAGATCGGCCGGAACATGACGGTCTTCGAGTACGACGGCCGACTGCTGATCGTCGACTGCGGCGTCCTCTTCCCCGAGGAGGAGCAGCCCGGCATCGACCTGATCCTGCCGGACTTCACGTCCATCAGGGACCGCCTCGACGACATCGAGGGCATCGTCCTCACCCACGGTCACGAGGACCACATCGGCGGGGTCCCGTTCCTGCTCCGTGAGAAGCCGGACATCCCGCTCATCGGCTCCAAGCTGACCCTCGCCCTGATCGAGGCGAAGCTCCAGGAGCACCGCATCCGCCCGTACACGCTCGAGGTCGCCGAGGGGCACCGCGAGCGCATCGGTCCCTTCGACTGCGAGTTCGTCGCCGTCAACCACTCCATCCCGGACGCCCTCGCGGTCGCCATCCGCACCCCGGCGGGCATGGTCGTCCACACCGGCGACTTCAAGATGGACCAGTTGCCGCTGGACGGCCGGCTCACGGACCTGCACGCGTTCGCGCGCCTCAGCGAGGAGGGCATCGACCTGCTCCTCGCCGACTCGACGAACGCCGAGGTCCCGGGCTTCGTCCCGCCCGAGCGCGACATCTCCAACGTGTTGCGCCAGGTGTTCGCGGGCGCCAGCAAGCGCATCATCGTGGCCAGCTTCGCCAGCCACGTGCACCGCATCCAGCAGATCCTGGACGCCGCCCACGAGTACGGCCGCAGGGTCGCCTTCGTCGGCCGCTCCATGGTCCGCAACATGGGCATCGCCCGCGACCTCGGCTACCTCAAGGTCCCGGCGGGCCTGGTGGTGGACGTCAAGACGCTGGACGACCTGCCGGACCACGAGGTCGTGCTGGTCTGCACGGGCTCCCAGGGCGAGCCGATGGCGGCGCTGTCCCGGATGGCCAACCGCGACCACCAGATCCGGATCGTCCAGGGCGACACGGTGATCCTGGCGTCGTCGCTCATCCCGGGCAACGAGAACGCGGTGTACCGGGTCATCAACGGCCTGACCCGATGGGGCGCCAACGTCGTCCACAAGGGCAACGCCAAGGTGCACGTCTCCGGGCACGCCTCCGCGGGCGAGCTGCTGTACTTCTACAACATCTGCAGACCGCGGAACCTGATGCCGGTCCACGGCGAGTGGCGCCACCTGCGAGCCAACGCCGAGCTGGGCGCCCTGACCGGCGTACCGCACGACCGGATCGTGATCGCCGAGGATGGCGTCGTCGTCGACCTGGTCGGCGGCAAGGCCAAGATCGCCGGCAAGGTCCAGGCCGGCTATGTCTACGTGGACGGCCTCTCGGTCGGTGCGGTGGGTGAGCCGGCGCTCAAGGACCGGCGCATCCTCGGCGACGAGGGCATCATCTCGGTCTTCGTGGTGATGGACTCGACCACCGGCAAGATCACCGGCGGTCCGCACATCCAGGCCCGCGGTTCCGGCATCGACGACTCGGCCTTCACCGACGTTGTGCCACGCATCACGGAGGTCCTGGAGAGGACGGCCCAGCAGGACGGGGTGGCCGAATCCCACCAGCTGCAGCAGCTCATCCGCCGCACGCTGGGCAAGTGGGTCTCGGACAACTACCGCCGACGCCCGATGATCCTCCCGGTCGTGGTCGAGGTCTGAGACCTCCTCCACGTGCCGGCCCGGAGCGGGGCGCCTCGATTTGCATCGGGGCGCCCCGCTCCAGTAGGTTTACGGCTCCGCCCGAGGGGAACCCGGCACAACTGCGTGCCCGGAGGACCCGAGCGGGACGGAAATTCCGACTCAGAATCTCTGATAAAGTCGGAGCCGCCGGAAAGGGAAACGCGAAAGCGAGAACCTGGAAAGCACCGAGGAAATCGGACACGAAAGAGTCTGATAGAGTCGGAAACGCAAGACAGCAA
>NZ_JBIBFR010000047.1:0-24616 GCF_042956125.1 Streptomyces sp. NPDC008313 | reverse complement strand
GGCGCGCCTCACGGATGCGGCCCGCGGACGCGCTGCGCAGCGTCTCGTAGACACCGGCCCGTGAACCGGCGCCCGCACCGGCGCCCGAGCCGGGGGGGGCCCGCCCCCCCCCCCCCCACCGCCCCCCCCCCCCCCCCCCCCCCCGGGGCCCCCCCCGCCCCCCCCCCCCCCCCCCCCCCCCCCCCCCCCCCCCCCCCCCGGCGGGGGGGGGGGCCCCCCCCCCGGGGGCCCCCCCCCCCCCGCGCCAGGCGGGTCCCGACACCCCTACCGGGTGCCGGGACCCGCCTTCTTCCGTTTCCGTCGCGGGAGTTGGGAGCGGGTTCACGCATCCCGGTTGTCACCGCGAGCAGCCATCTGTACATTTGTCTTAAGCGTAAGTACGTATGGAACAAATGACAGGAGTCGTGTCATGTGGGAGACCACGCAGACAGCCGAGACCACCGCCTCCCCCGAGGCCGTGTGGAGCTGCTACGAGGACCCGGCCACCTGGCCCGCCTGGAACCCGGACCTGGTCGTCGTGGACCGCGAAGGGCCCTTCGCCGAGGGCACCACGGGCACCGTCACCAACGAGGGCCGGCCGCCGGTCCCGTTCACCCTGGTCTCCGTCGACAAGGGCGAGAGCTTCACCATGGAGACGCGTCCCGGCGGTGACCTCATAGCGCAGTCCATCTGCCGGCTCACCCCCCTCGACGGCGGCGGCACCCTCATCTCCCACACGATGCGGCTCGACGGTCCGCCGGCCGAGCAGGTCGCCGCCGCCCAGGGCCCCGTGCTCACCGCCGGACTGTCGACCGGCGTCCTCGACCTCGCCGAACTCGCGGCTCGCTGACCCTCCCTGGACCTGTCCGGGGCCCCGAGCAGCGCCGCACGGCACCCCTGCCGCATCCACCGCCCGCCCGTGGCCGTACCGCGCCTGTGTGCGCGTCACCTCGGGGCCCCTTCGGCGGCGGTGACCCCTCATCAGTTGGTGACGCGCCGGGCCGGAACCCGAGCGCTTACGTCATGAGTAAGGAGAGTCCGTGATGAAGAAACGGACGATCGCGATTACCGTTCTGATCACCGCCCAGTTCATGGACCTGGTCGACACCACGATCACCAATGTGGCGCTGCCCGCCATCCAGAAGGACCTGGACACCACCGACGCCGCCCTCGAGTGGATCATGGCCGGCTATCTGCTGGCCTTCGCCGTTCTGCTGATCACCGGCGGACGGATGGGCGACATCTTCGGCCGGCGCACCATGTTCCTGGTCGGCGTCGCGGGCTTCGGCCTCGCCTCGGCCTGGGCTTCGGCGGTCGACAGCGGCGAACTCCTCGTCGTCGCCCGCGTCGTGCAGGGCGCCTTCGCGGGTGTGATGGTGCCCCAGGTGCTGTCCTCGGTCCAGGTGATGTACGAGCCCGCCGAGCGGGGCAAGATCTACGGCCTCATCGGTGCCATCAGCGCCCTCGGCTCGGTGGTCGGCCTGATCGTGGGCGGCTGGATGGTCACCGCCGACATCTTCGGTCTCGCCTGGCGCAGCATCTTCCTGGTCAACGTGCCCGTGTGCGTGCTCCTGCTGGCCGCGGCGAGCTTCTTCGTGCCCAACAGCCGCTCCGATCACCCGCTCAAGCTGGACATCCTGGGTGTGATCCTCGCCGCCGGCGCGGTCTTCCTGGTGGAGTTCCCGCTCATCGACGGCCGGCTCGCCGACTGGGCGCCGTGGATCTGGGGGATGCTGGCGGCCGCCCCGGTCGTCACCGTCGTCTTCGTCCTGCAGCAGCGTGCCAAGATGCGCCGCGACGGCTCGTCCCTGCTGCCCATGCAGCTGTTCGCCAACCACGGCTTCCGCAGCGGGCTGGTCGTGCAGATCCTGTTCTGGATGGCCAACGGCAGCTACATGATCGCGCTCGGCTACTACCTGCAGATCGCCCTCGACTTCACCCCGCTGGCGACCGGCCTGACGATTTTCGCCATGACCGTCGGCTCCATGGTCATCACCCCGGCGGGCGCCCCGCTGGCGAAGAAGTTCGGCAAGCACGTCATCTTCGCGGGCGGTCTCATCCAGGCCGCCGCGTTCGTCTGGGCGATCTGGACCATCCACGACCAGGGTACGGGCCTGACCGGCTGGGACCTGGCACTCGCCCTCGGCACCTCCGGCGCAGGCATGGTCCTGCTGATCGTGCCGCTGCTGGACGAGGCCCTGCGGACCGTGCCGCCGACCGACGCCGGCGCCGCGTCGGGCACGTTCACCACGTTCCAGCAGGTCGGGTACTCCCTCGGAGTCGCCGTCGCCGGTGTCATCTTCTTCAACACGGCCGGTGACCACCCGACCTTCGGCACGCTGAACACGGCCGTCACCCGTGCCCTGTGGGTCACGGTGGCCGCGTTCGCCCTGTCGGGCCTGTTCGCCCTCCTGATGCCCAAGCTGCGGCCGCACGACCCGGTGACGGGGGCGAAGGGCACGGAGGCCGAGCCCGTGGCGGCCTCGCACTGACGCGGAGCCCCGGCCACCCGGCCGGGACAGGACGGTGGGGTGTGCGTCGGACGCACACCCCACCGTCCTGTCGTCGCGCCGCCGGGCGGCAGACAGGCAGACAAGCAGGGCAGGCAGGCCGGCAGGCCACGGACGGTACCGGGTGTCGCTGGAGGCGGGCGCCGAGCCGGGCGTGAGGAGCGGCGGCCAGGAGGGGCGACCGGCGGGGAGGACCGGGAACGGAAAGGCGGTACGGCCCCTCCCGGGTGGGGAGGGGCCGTACCGCCTCGGAGGCCGTTCGCCAGGGGCGTGGGGCGTCAGCCGGCCAGCGCCCTGAAGCCGCGGTGGAAGTAGACCGCCGGAGCGTCGTCACGGAGCTGTACGTCCCGGACCCGCCCGACGAGGATCGTGTGGTCGGCGACGTCGTGACGGACGTACGCCTCGCACTCCAGCACGGCCGAGGCACCCTGCAGAACGGGGTGGCCCTCCGCGTTGGCCTTGAAGTCACCCTGTCCGAACTTGTCCGCCCCCCGCGTCGCGAACCGCAGCGCCAGGTCCGCGCGCCGCGCGGGCACGACCTGCACGACCCACGATCCGGCGTTCTGGAACGCGGCATGGCACTGGGCCGTGCGCGCCAGGCACACGAGCACCAGCGGCGGCGCCACGGACAGCGAGCAGAACGACGTGGCGGTGAAACCCCGCCACTCGCCCTGCTCGTCGGTGGTGGTCACGATGGTCACGCCGCTCGGGTACGAGGCCATCGCCTCCCGGAACCGCGCCGACAGCTCTTCGGCGGATGTGGGCGCTGCTGCCGTCTCCGGCACGGCGTGCGTCATCCGATTACCTCCTTCGGTGGACCCGCGAAAGCACGTGTCACTTGCCGTTCTGGACCACCGCGCCGCCGTCCACCCGCATCTGGGTGCCGGTGACGTACCGCGACTCGTCGGACGCCAGGTAGGTGACCGCGTGGGAGACGTCGATGGGCTCCACGTACGGGATGGACATGGCCTGCACCATGGCGAAACCGGGCTCCGCGTCCTCCTGGACGGGGTGCTCGAGGTCGGGCCGGAACACCTTGTACATGGCCTCGTTGTGCAGCATCGGCGTGTTGACGTTGGTCGGGTGCACGACGTTGATGCGCAGGCCGCGCGGCGCGAGGAACGGCGCGAACCAGTTCACGTAGTGGCCCAGCATCTGCTTGGTGAAGGCGTATCCGATGCCGCCGGGGCCCATGCCGCCCGGGTCGGCGCCGTACGAGGCGAAGTAGGCGGCGGCCGAGCCGATCAGGATGATCGAGGCGCCCTCCTTCAGGTGCGGCAGCGCCGCGTGCACGGTGTTGAGGGTGCCGCTCAGGTTCACGTCGACGGCCTCGGCGAACGCGCTGAGCGGACGGTCGGCTCCGACCGGGCCGATCGCGGCGTTCGCGACGACGACATCCAGCCGGCCCAGCTCGGCGACACCCTCGTCGACGGCCTTGCGCAGCGCGGCGCGGTCCCTGGTGTCGGCCAGCCTGGTGACCACCCGGCGGCCCGTCTTCTCCACCAGACGCGCGGTCTCGGCGAGCTCCTCGGCCGTCCCGAGCGGGTACCCGACGACGTCGATGTCCTCGCCGAGATCGATCGCGATGATGTCGGCGCCTTCCTCGGCCAGGCGCACGGCGTGGCTGCGCCCCTGCCCGCGTGCCGCACCGGTGATGACGACGACCTTGCCTTCTACCCGGCCCATGGGGCCCTCCCGACGTTCTGAAGATGTGTCACATGACTGACATGGCTCAGGAGGCCCCTCGGCGGGGCCACGAGTGGCAGAACCCCTGGCGCGGGGCCGCTACCAGGCTCGCGATCGGCGGCTGTTGCCGAAGAAACACCGGCAGGGCACCGGGACGAGGCACCGAAGGGACACGGGAAACGGTCCGTCCACCTCGGTCGAGTGACGCGAGCCGACTCGAAGACTTTGTACCGTCCCCGCGTCGTGAGAAGGCGGGCCGCGTCCCCCTATTCGCGCGCCCTCCCGGTACTTAGGGGGTGGCGACTTAGGTCGCGGGGACTGCTTAGGGGTTCCGACCGTACGTCGCTGACCTACCGTGGACTGGGCATTGTCGCGCTTTCCGCGCGCGCCACGCCCACTACGTCAGCGACTCACGGAAGGCGCCCGACCCCGGATTTCCGTGGACGGTCCCCCGGGACCGGAAATCGCCATTCCGCAGGACGCACCGACGAGTATTTCCGCGTGAACTCCTATTCGGGTTCCGCTGCTTGCCTTCCACCGCCGGGCCCGGCATCAGGCCCACCGCCGAGCTCATCACCTGACATCCACTATCTGACACGGGAAGCGGGAAATCCGAGATGGCCAATTCCGATCAGCGGCTTGTCGAGGCACTCCGTGTGTCCCTCAAGGAAGCCGAGCGACTGCGGGGCCAGAACCGCAAGATGTCGGCTGCCCAGCGTGAGCCGATCGCGATCGTGGGAATGGCATGCCGATACCCGGGTGGTGTGGTGTCGCCGGAGGACCTGTGGCGGCTGGTGTCGGACGGGGTGGACGCGGTGTCCGATTTCCCGGCCGACCGCGGCTGGGACGTCGACGGCGTCTACGATCCGGAGCCCGGCCGTGCCGGAAAGACGTACGCGCGGGAGGGCGGATTCCTGCACGACGCCGTCGAGTTCGACGCCGGCTTCTTCGGGATCAGCCCGAACGAGGCGCCGATCATGGACCCGCAGCAGCGGCTCCTGCTGGAGACCGCCTGGGAGGCGCTGGAACGCGCCGGCATCGATCCCCAGACGCTCAAGGGCAGCCGGACCGGCGTCTTCGCCGGAATGATGTACCACGACTACCCGTACAACAGCGCCTCCGGCTCGATCACTTCGGGACGCATCTCCTACACCCTCGGCCTTGAAGGCCCCTCGGTGACGGTGGACACGGCGTGTTCGTCGTCCCTGGTCGCCCTGCACCTGGCGGCCCAGGCCCTCCGGTCCGGCGAATGCTCGCTCGCCCTGGCGGGCGGCGTCGCGGTGATGGCCACGCCCGAGGTGTTCGTGGAGTTCAGCAGGCAGCGCGGCCTCGCCGCCGACGGCCGCTGCAAGTCCTTCTCCGAGGCCGCCGACGGCGTCGGCTGGGCCGAGGGCGCGGGCATACTCCTGGTGGAGCGGCTGTCCGACGCGCGTCGCAACGGCCACCCCGTCCTCGCCGTCGTCCGCGGCAGCGCCATCAACCAGGACGGCGCGAGCAACGGCCTGACCGCTCCCAACGGGCCGTCGCAACAACGGGTCATCCGTCAGGCCCTCGCCGGGGCGGGCTTGTCGGCAGCGGATGTCGACGCGGTCGAGGCGCACGGTACGGGGACGACGCTGGGTGACCCGATCGAGGCGCAGGCACTGCTGGACACCTACGGCCAGGAACGGGGCGAGGGACAGCCGCTGTGGCTGGGCTCCATCAAGTCGAACATGGGCCATACGCAGGCGGCGGCCGGCGTCGCGGGCATCATGAAGATGGTCCTCGCCATGCGGCACGGGGTACTCCCCAAGTCCCTCTATGCCGACGCGCCTTCGTCCAAAGTGGACTGGAGCGCGGGCGCGGTGGAGCTGCTGACCGAAGCGCGCGACTGGCCCACATCAGAGGACGGCCGACCACGACGCGCCGCGGTCTCCTCCTTCGGCATCAGCGGTACGAACGCGCACGTGATCGTGGAGGAGGCGCCGGAGGGGGCGGAGGCTCCGTCTGCCGAGTCCGTGTCCCCGGCGGTCGGGTCGTCGGTGGTGCCGGTGGTGGTGTCGGCGCGGGCTGTGGAGGCGGTGGCGGCGCAGGCGGAACGGCTGGCTGGGTGGGTCGCGGAGCGTCCGGGTCTTTCGGTGACGGATGTCGGTTTCTCGTGTGTGACGACGCGGTCGGCGCTGGAGCACCGGGCCGTGGTTGTCGGGCGGGGCCGCGATGAGCTGTTGGCGGGGCTGGCGGCTGTCGCGGAGGGTCGTGGCGGGGCGTTGGTGGGCCGGGCTCGTCCGGGTGGCCGTACCGCGGTGCTGTTCACCGGGCAGGGGAGTCAGCGGCTGGGGATGGGGCGGGAGTTGTATGCCGCGTTCCCTGTCTTCGCTGCCGCGTTCGATGCGGTGTGTGGCGAGTTGGATCCGTTGCTGGGGCGGTCGTTGCGGGAGGTGGTGTGGGGCGAGGACGCTGAGCTGCTGAACCGGACCGTTTATGCCCAGGCGGGGTTGTTTGCGGTGGAGACGGCGTTGTTCCGGTTGGTGGAGTCGTGGGGTGTGCGGCCGGACTTTGTGGCCGGGCATTCGATCGGTGAGCTGGTCGCGGCGCATGTGGCTGGTGTGTGGTCGTTGAAGGACGCGGCTGCTTTGGTGGCGGCGCGGGGCCGGTTGATGCAGGCGTTGCCGGAGGGCGGGGCGATGCTCGCCGTCCAGGCGACGGAGGACGAGGTTCTGTCGCTCCTGGATGACGAGGTGGGTCTCGCGGCGGTCAACGGGCCGTCGTCCGTGGTCGTGTCGGGCACGGCAGCAGCTGTGGGCGTCATTGAGGAGCACTTCGCGGGGCTGGGGCGGAAGACGACCCGGCTTCGGGTGTCCCATGCGTTCCATTCTCCGTTGATGGAGCCGATGCTGGCCGAGTTCCGTGCGGTCGCCGACTCGCTCACGTATGCCGATCCGTCGATCCCGGTCGTCTCGAACCTGACCGGTGCCGTTGCGTCCGCCGAGGAGCTGCGCGCCCCGGGCTACTGGGTGCGCCATGTCCGTGAGGCCGTACGGTTCGCCGACGGCGTGCAGGCCCTTCGCGCCCAGGGCGTCACCCGCTTCGTCGAGTGCGGCCCCGATGCCGTGCTGACCGCGCTCGCCCAGCAGTCCGTGGAGGGCGACGACTGCACCTTCTCCGCGCTGCTGCGCAAGGTCCGTGCCGAGGACACCACCGCCGTCACCGCACTCGCGCAGGTCTTCGCCTCGGGCGGCGATGTCGACTGGCCGGCGTTCTACGCGGGCCGGGGTGCCCAGCGCGTCGACCTGCCCACGTACGCCTTCCAGCGCGAGCGCTACTGGATCGACGCGCAAGCCGGTACCGCCGACGTCACGTCCGCCGGACTCGACGCCACCGAGCATCCGCTGCTCGGTGCCACCGTCACGCTCGCCGACACCGACGGGGTTCTGCTCACCGGCCGGCTGTCCACGGACACCCAGCCGTGGCTCGACGACCATCGGATCGGCGACACCATCGTCTTTCCCGGAACCGGCTTCGTCGAGCTCGCGCTCCATGCAGGTGACCGGACCGGCTGCCCCCGTCTCGACGAACTCACCCTTCAGGCGCCTTTGGTTCTGCCGGGGCGTGGTGCGGTGCAGATGCAGGTTGCGGTGGGGGCTGCGGACGACGGTGGGGCGCGTGCGGTCTCGGTGCACTCGCGGGTGGAGACGGCGGGTGGGGAGGACGGTACCGGCTGGCTTCTGCATGCGCAGGGTGTGGTGAGCCGTGCGGGTGGGGTCGTGCCGGCGGGGGAGTTCGCGGTGTGGCCGCCTGCGGGTGCGGTGCCGGTGGAGGTGGGTCAGGCGTATGAGGTGCTGCTGCGGCAGGGGTACGCGTACGGGCCGGTGTTCCAGGGTTTGAAGGCCGCCTGGCGGCGGGGTGACGATCTGTTCGCGGAGGTCGCTCTGCCGGAGGAGTCTCATGCGGAGGCGGCGCGGTTCGGGTTGCATCCGGCTCTGCTGGACGCGGCGATGCACGCGGCTCTGGTCGACGAGAGCGGCGAACGTGACGGTGAGCCCGTCCTGCCGTTCGTCTGGAACCAGGTCTCCCTCCACGCCACCGGCGCCACCCGACTCCGCGTCCACATCACGCCCGCTGCGGAGAACAGCGTCACCGTGAACGTCGCTGACAGTGCCGGCCAGCCGGTCCTTTCCGTGGGGTCGGTGGTCGGGCGGCCGGTGTCGGTGGGACAGTTGGAGTCGGCTGGTGGTGCGGTGGACCGGTCGTTGTGGCGGATCGGCTGGACCCCCGTGAGTGTCGAGGCGCCCACCTCGTCCGGCGGGGTGCTGCCGGTGTGGGACGACCTCGCGGGCGGAGAGGATGAGGTGCCGCCGGTGGTCGTCTGGCGGGTGCCCGAGTCCGACGGCGGGGTGCTGGAGCGCACGCACGCGGTGGCCGGACGAGTTCTGGCCGTGGTGCAGGAGTGGCTGGCCGACCCCAGGACAGCCGCCTCACGCCTGTTGATCGTGACCCGCCATGCGGTTCACGTCTCTGCCGACGACACCGACGTGGATGTGACGCTCGCCCCGGTGTGGGGTGTGGTCCGGGCGGCGCAGGCGGAGAACCCCGGCCGCTTCCTCGTCACCGACACCGACACCGACAGCGACGTGGACTCTTTGGGTAGCATCCTGTCCGCGGTGGCCGCTTCCGGTGAGGCGGAGTCCGCGATCCGTGACGGCCGCGTGTACGTACCCCGGCTGGCCCGGATGCCGAAGGCCACGCCGGACGAGCCCCGAACGACCGCGGGCTGGGATGCGGACGGCACGGTCCTGATCACCGGTGGCACCGGCGGTCTCGGTGCCCTCGTCGCCAAGCACCTCGCGTCCCGGCACGGCGTCCGGCATCTGCTGCTGACCAGCCGCCGTGGCCCCGACGCCCCCGGCGTCGACGACCTCACCACCGAACTCACCGCCCTCGGCGCCGAGGTGACGGTCGCCGCCTGTGACGCCGCCGACCGCGACGCCCTCGCCACCCTCCTCACCCAGATCCCGGCCGCTCACCCGCTGACCGCGGTCATTCACGCGGCCGGTGTCATGGACAACGCTCTCGTCCAGGACCTCGACACCACCCGCATGGACTCCGTCCTCGCCCCGAAGGCGGACGCGGCCTGGCACCTGCACGAACTCACCACCGGCCTGAATCTCGCCGCGTTCGTCCTGTTCTCCTCCGCCGGGGGACTCGTCCTCGCCGCAGGACAGGCCAACTACGCCGCCGCCAACACCTTCCTCGACGCACTCGCCACCCACCGCCACACCACCGGACTCCCCGCCACCTCCCTCGCCTGGGGACTATGGGCCGCCGCCACCGGAATGAACCAGGCCCAGACGGACGCCGAGACCCGGATGGCCCGCCAGGGTCTGCCCGCCCTGCCCGTCGACGAAGCCCTCGCCCTCCTCGACGCCGCCCTGACCACCCACACCGGCCAACCCGTCCAGATCCCCCTCCGCATCGACACCGCAGCCCTACGCACCCAGACCACCCCGCCCCCCGCCCTCCTCCAAGGCATGGCCCCGGTACGACGCCGTGCCGCGGGCGGTGGGGCGCCGTCGGACACGCTGCGTCCGCGCCTGGCCGGGCTGGACGAGGCCGAGCGGACCCGGGTGCTGACGGATCTGGTTCTGGAGTACTCGGCCTCGCTGCTGGGACACGGCAGTGCGGACGCGGTGGACCCCGAGCGGGACTTCCTGGAGGCCGGGTTCGACTCGCTCAGCGCCATGGAGCTGCGCAACAGCCTCAACGCGGCGACGGGCCTGCGTCTGCCCGCCATGGTCGTGTTCGACAACAAGAATCCGGCCGCCCTCGCCCGGCTGGTGCAAGCCGAGTTCAGCGCCTCTCTGACCGGCGCCGCAGGCGACGCGGCCGCCGGCACGGCGGTCGGCTCGAAGGGAGCCGACGAGGACGCCGCTTCGGACACCCTGAGCGCGCTGTTCCGCAGGGCCGTCGTGTCCGGACCGATGACCAAGGCCTTCGACCTGCTGGCGGCGGTCGCCAACGTACGTCCCAGCTTCTCCTCGGTCGCTGAACTCGGCCATGTGCCACCACCGGTGAAGCTGGCCGACGGCCCGGACGATCCCCGGCTGATCTGCGTGAGCACCCCGATGGCAACCGGCGGCGTCTACCAACAGGCTCGGCTGGCCTCGTACTTCCGTGGTGTACGTCAGGTCTCGGCCGTGCCGGTGTCGGGGTTCGGCTCCGAGGAGAGCCTGCCGGCGTCCGCGGACGCTGCCGTCGAGGCGCTGGCGGAGAGCGTGCTGCTGGCCGCCGAGGGGAAGCCGTTCGTCGTCGTCGGCTACTCCGCGGGAGGTCTCCTCGCCCATGTCACGGCTCAGCGGCTGAAGAAGGAGTTGAAGGTGCCACCGGCCGCCGTGGTCCTGCTCGACAGTTACCGGGCGGACAGCGGCAGGAACGACCTGGACGAGGGCATGGTGCTGAGCATGCTGGCGAAGGAGTCGACGCTGGGCCGGTTCGACAGCTACCGGCTGTCCACGATGGGCCGTTACGTGGAGCTGGTGCCGAAGATGGTGACGGAGCCGATCGACGCGCCCGTGCTGTTCATCCAGTGCACCGAGATCTTCTCGGCCGGTGCCGACGAGGACCCGGCGGCCGCCGATACCGACTGGCAGGCCAAGCCCTGGGACCCGTCGCACGCCGTGCGGACCGTGGACGCGAACCACTTCAGCATCCTGGAGGAGAAGGCGGCGGACACCGCCCGGATCATCGAGGAATGGCTGGCCACACTGACGTGACGGTCCCGCTGTCCTCCTGTCCCGCGGCGTGATCGCCGCGGGAACATACGACGGGCCCCGCTCCGAGTTCGAGGAGCGGGGCCCGTCGTATGCCCGCGGTGGCCGGGCGTGCCCGGTGAGCCGGGGCGTGCCCGGGGCGGGGCCCCGGGCGCCGGGTCAGCGGCCGTCGCCGTCCTCGACGGAGATCGCCGACACGGGGCAGGTGAGGACCGCCTGCTTGACGGACGCCAAGGCAGCCGCGTCCGGCGCGTCGTTCGCCAGGACGACACGGCCGTCCTCGTCGTCCTGGGTGAACACGTCGGGCAGCGTGAGGACACAGGTGCCCGAGCCGATGCAGCGTTCACGGTCGACCAGTATGCGCACCGGCCTTCCCTCCCTCTTTCTCGTTCCACAGTCGTCTCCGGTCACCGGAATCGTCCGGACGCCGGCCGTACGGTTCTTCTCCCCCGGTATCGCTCGTCCCGGCGCCGGGACGCCAACGCCGACGCACCGGAGGACCGGCGCGTCGGCGGACAGGTGTGGCACAGGACGGCTGGGGCCAGTAGGGCACCTCCAGGTACTGCCCGTGCTGCTGCTACCAGGTGACGGGAAGCGCGTCGAGCCCCTGGATCAGGGTGTGCGTCTTGAAGGGCAGCTCCTCGGCCGGCACCGCGAGGCGCAGCGTGGGAATACGCGCGAAAATGGTGTTGTAGACGATCTCCAGCTCGACCCGGACGAGACTGGCTCCGGGGCACTGGTGGATGCCGTGGCCGAATGCCGAGTGCAGGCCGATCTCGCGGAATATGTCGAGGGTGTCGGGGTTCTCGAAGGCACGCTCGTCGCGGTTCGCCGAACCGTTGAGGGCGATGATGCCCTCGCCCTTGCGGATGAGGACGCCCTCGATCTCGATGTCCTCGGTGGCGACCCGGGCCGTCGCGGAGTCGGCGATGCTCAGGTACCGCAGCAGCTCCTCGATCGCGTTCTTGGTCAGCGACGGGTCCTGCTTGATCCGCTCCAGCTGCTCCGGGTGCTCCAGGAGCACCCCGACGCCGAGGACGATCATGTTGGTGAGGGTGTCGAAGCCGCCGGAGATGAGCATCCTGGCGAGAGCCACGATCTCCCGGTGGGCGAGGGTGCCGTCCTCGCGGTTCTTGGTGACGACCCGCCCGAGCAGGTCGTCGGTGGGCTCCTTCTCCTTCGACGTCACCAGCTTGTCGAGGTAGATGTCCATCTCCTGCATCGCCATGGCGATGTCCTGGGGGGTGACATCGTTGCGGACGGTGCGCTCGGCGAAGTCCCGGAAGTGGGAGATGTCCTCGGCCGGAACGCCCAGGAGTTCGCAGAGAATGAGGGACGGCACCGGAATGGCCAGCTCGGTGAGCAGGTCGACCGGCCCGCCCTTCTCCAGCATCGCCGTGATGTGCTCGTCCACGACCTGCTGGATACGGGGGCGCAGCGCCTGCATGCGCTTGACCGTGAGCTCGGGAATGATCGCGCGGCGGTGCTGGGCGTGCATCGGGGGGTCCATCGCCACGAGCGGCAGTTCCATGGCCTGGAGGGCTTCTTCCGGGACCGGAACCTGAAGGGGATAACCCGGGTTCTTGAAGTTCGAGCTCATCTTCGGCTCGGTCAGGATCTGCCGGATGTGCTCCTGCCGGGAGACGACCCACATCTCCTTTCCGGAGACCGCGAGCTTCACCTTGAACACGGGCTTTGTCGCCCGGAGTTCGGAGTATTCCGCCGGCGGCTGGAAAGGACACTTGCGTTCCAGCGGAAAGAGCGGCGGATCGACATCCGTGCTGTCCGCGCCCTCGCTCACCACGGTCATGAGTTTTTCCTCTCGGTATGTGGATCCGGCTCTGTGCGCAGTATGCGGTCACGCCGAGGAGGGCGAGATCCCCTACCCACCCCTAAAATCCGGCCACTTGGGCCCGGGGATCCGGGTCCCGGCCGTCGGTCACTTGAAGATCTCGAGTTCACTGTCGAGGATGTCGAAGAGTTCGTCGGCGGAGGCGTCCGCCAGGTCCTCGTCCACCATGGGCGCCTCGGTCTCGAAGAGCAGCTCGCACAGGTAGGCGGCCAGGACGGTGGCGGACGGGTGGTCGAAGACCAGCATGGGCGGCAGGTTGCGTCCGGCCAGCGTGACCATCCGGTTGCGCAGTTCCAGGGCGCTGAGCGAGTCGAACCCGATGTCGAGGAAGCCCCGGTCGGGGTCGATGGCCTGGAAGTCGCTGTGCCCCAGGACCTCGGCGGCCTGGGCGCGCACCATCTCCAGCATCTTCCGGTCGCGCTCGGCCGCGGGCAGCCCCGTCAGCAGGTCCACCGCGGTGGCGGCGGAAGCGCCGCCGGACTCGGCCCGCGCGGTCCTGCGCGCCGGCCCGCCGACGAGTTGGCGCAGCAGCGCCGGTGTCTCCCCGACCCGTGCGCGCAGTGCGGCGGTGTCGACGCGCAGGGGGACGACCACGGTCTCACCGGTCCGCATGGCGGCGTCGAAGAGGCCCAGTCCCTCGTCGGCGGTGAAGGCGGGCAGTCCCTGGCGCCTCATACGTTCGAGGTCGGCCTCGCTGAGTTCCCGGCTCATGCCCGAGTCGATCCCCCACGCGCCCCACACGAGGGACGTCGCGGGCAGTCCCTCGGACCGGCGGCGTTCGGCCAGCGCGTCGAGGAACACGTTCGCCGCCGCGTAACCGGCCTGGCCCTGTGCGAGGACCATTCCGCCGGCCGAGGAGTAGAAAACGAACATCGACAGGTCCATGGTCCGGGTCAGCTCGTGCAGATGCCAGGCGGCGTCCGCCTTCGGGCCGAAGCCCTCGTCGATCCATTCCATGGGCCAGGTGGCGACCAGGCCGTTGTGGACCACACCGGCCACGTGCACGACGCCGGTCAGCGGGTGCGCCTCGGGGACCGCCGCGAGCAGGTCCTCCAGCGCGTCGCGCCGGGAGACGTCACAGGCGACCGCGGTGGCCCGGGCGCCCATCCGGGCGAGTTCCGCGACGAGTTCGGCGGCACCGGGGGCGTCGGGGCCGCGACGGCCGGCCAGCAGCAGGTGCCGTACACCGTGCTCGGCGACCAGGTGCCGGGCGAGCAGGGCGCCGAGACCGCCGGTCCCGCCGGTGATGAGCACCGTGCCCTCCGGGTCCGGCTTCGGCGCGGGCGTCGGAGCGGCCGTGGTGGGTACCTTGGCCAGCCTGGGTACGAGGGCGTCGCCCCCGCGGATCGCCACCTCGGTCTCCCCCGAGGCCAGTACGGCGGGCAGCACCTTCCGCGACGTGTCCTCCCCGTCCGTGTCGACGAGGACGAAGCGGCCGGGATGTTCGGCCTGCGCCGCCCGCACCAGACCCCACACCGGCGCCTGGACGAGATCGGCGACCTCGCCTTCGCGTACGCCGACCGCCCTCCGGGTGACCACGGCGAGCCGGGACTCGGCGAAGCGCTCGTCGGCCAGCCACTCCTGCACCACCCGCAGCACGGCGCGGGTGGTCGCGTGCGCTCCGTCCAGGACGCCCGTCCCGCTCGCCGGGCAGTCGTGGACCACCACGGCGGGGACGGTACCGGCGTCGGTGGCCTCGTCCCACGAGGCCACCGGCGCTGCCGCCTCCGTACCGACGGCGACCGGGTTCCACTCGACGCGGAACAGCGACCGGTCCGCCGCGCTCCCGGAGGCCGTGAGCTGGTCGGCCGACACGGGCCGGAAGGCCAGGGACCGCACCGAGGCCACCGGGTGTCCGGCCGGGTCGGCCAGCTCCATCGACACCGTGGTGGCGGTCTCCCGTGACAGGGCCACACGCAGGGTGGTGGCGCCCGCGGCGTGCAGCGAGACACCTCCCCAGGAGAACGGCAGGAGGGTCTGCTCGTCGCCCGTCTCGCCGAGGCTGAGCGCGTGCATGGCCGAGTCGAGCAGCGCCGGGTGCAGTCCGAAGCGCTGGGCCTCGGCGTGCTCGTCCTCGGGCAGGGCCACCTCGGCGAACACGTCGTCGCCGCGCCGCCAGGCCGCCCTGAGCCCCTGGAACGACGGACCGTACCCGTACCCCTGCCGGAACAGCAGGTCGTACGCCCCGTCGACGTCGACGGGAGTCGCGCCCGGCGGCGGCCACTGCGCGAAGTCGAAGGACGGCACCGCGGTGTCGTCCGCCAGCACGCCGACCCCGTGCAGCGTCCACGGTTCCTCGGCCGGGGCGTCCTGGTCACGCGAGTAGATGTGGACCCGTCGGCGGCCGGTCGCGTCCGAGGCGCCCACCGAGACCTGAATCCTGCGCCCGCCCCGCTCCGGAAGGATCAGCGGGGCCTGGAGGGTCAGTTCCTCCAGCAGACCGCAGCCGACCTGGTCACCCGCCCGGACCGCCAGCTCCACGAACCCGGTGCCGGGAAGGAGCAGACTGCCCAGGACGTCGTGGTCCGCGATCCACCGCTGCGTGTCGAGGGCCAGCCTGCCGGTGAGGACGACCCCGTCGGTGTCGGCGAGGGCGACCTCGGCTCCCAGCAGCGGGTGCTCCACGTCCTCCTGGCCGACGGCGGACAGCCCCGTGTCGACACCGGAGTGCGCGTCGACCCAGTAGCGGCGGCGCTGGAAGGCGTAGGTGGGCAGGTCGACGCGCTGGGCACCCCGGCCCGCGTAGAACGCCGCCCAGTCGACCTCACCGCCCGACGCGAAGACCTGCGCGAGTGCGGTGACCGCCGTGGTGTCCTCAGGACGGTCCTTGCGCAGCACCGAGGAGAAGCTGAGCCCGTCACCCTCGGCGGTCTGCTGCGCGAGCGCGGTCAGCACCGCGTCCGGGCCACACTCGACGAAGCGGGTGACGCCCTGCGCCCTCAACTCCCGCACGCCGTCGGCGAACCGCACGGCCTCACGGACATGGCGCACCCAGTAGCCCGGGTCACGCAAATCCTCGGCGGACGCCACGGCACCGGTGAGGTTCGAGACGACCGGGATCGACGGATCGGCATACGTGAGCGAGTCGGCGACCGCACGGAACTCGGCCAGCATCGGCTCCATCAGCGGGGAGTGGAAAGCGTGCGACACCCGCAGCCGGGTCGCCTTCCGCCCCAGCCCCGCGAAATGCTCCTCGACGACGCCCACAGCACCCGTAGTGCCGGAAACCACCACGGACGAGAACCCGTTGACGGCCGCGAGACCTACTTCAGCGTTCAGCAGCGGTGTGATGTCCTCTTCGGTCGCCTGGACGGCGAGCATCGCCCCGCCCTCCGGCAACGCCTGCATCAACCGGCCCCGCGCCGCCACCAGCACAGCCGCATCCTTCAACGACCACACACCAGCAACATGCGCCGCGACCAGCTCACCGATCGAATGCCCAGCCACAAAGTCCGGCCGCACACCCCACGACTCCACCAACCGGAACAACGCCGTCTCCACCGCAAACAAAGCGGCCTGAGCGAAGACAGTCCGGTTCAACAGCCCGGCATCCTCACCCCACACCACCTCACGCAACGACCGCCCCAGCAACGGATCCAACTCGCCACACACAGCATCAAAGGCAGCAGCGAACGTCGGGAACGCGGCATACAACTCCCGCCCCATCCCCAGCCGCTGACTCCCCTGACCCGTGAACAACACCGCCGTCAGACCACCCGGACGAGCCCGGTCGGCCGTGGCGGCAGCGCTGCCGCCATGCCCCTGCGCGATCGCCTCCAGCCCCGCCAGCAACTCGTCCCGGTCCTGGCCCACGACCACGGCCCGGTGCTCCAGCGCCGACCGCGTCGTCGCACATGAGAAGCCGACATCCGTCACCGAAAGCCCCGGACGCTCGGCGACCCAGGCCGCCAGTCGTTCCGCCTGTGCCGCCACCGCCTCCGCGGCCCGCGCCGACACGACCCACGGGACCACCGACGATCCCACCGCCGGGGACACGGACTCCGCAGACGGAGCCTCCGCCCCGGCCGGCGCCTCCTCCACGATCACGTGGGCGTTCGTACCGCTGAGCCCGAAGGAGGAGACCCCGGCCCGCCGGGGCCGGTCGCCCTCCGGGGCGGGCCACTTCAGGTTGTCGGTCAGCAGCTCGACGGCGCCCGTGTCCCAGTCCACCTTGGACGAAGGGGTCTCGGCGTAGAGGGACTTGGGGAGTGTGCCGTGGCGCATCGCCATGACCATCTTGATGATGCCCGCGACTCCGGCGGCGGCCTGGGTGTGGCCCATGTTCGACTTGATGGAGCCCAGCCACAGCGGCCGGTCCTGCGCGCGTTCCCTGCCGTACGTGGCCAGCAGCGCCTGTGCTTCGATCGGGTCACCCAGCGTCGTCCCCGTACCGTGCGCCTCGACAGCGTCGACCTGGTCGGCGGAGAGCTGGGCGTTCGCCAGCGCCTGCCGGATGACCCGCTGCTGGGAAGGGCCGTTGGGGGTGGTGAGGCCGCTGGAGGCGCCGTCCTGGTTGGTGGCGCTGCCGCGTACCACGGCGAGGACGGGGTGGCCGTTGCGGCGGGCGTCGGACAGCCGCTCCACCAGGAGCATGCCCACGCCCTCCGAGCAGCCGACGCCGTCGGCGGCCTCGGAGAAGGACTTGCAGCGGCCGTCGGCGGCGAGGCCGCGCTGGGTGCTGAAGTAGACGAACATGTCCGGGTTGGTCATCACCGTCACTCCGCCGGCCAGGGCCAAAGAGCACTCGCCGGAGCGGAGCGCCTGGACGGCGAGGTGCAGGGCGACCAGGGACGACGAGCACGCCGTGTCCACCGTCACCGCCGGGCCTTCGAGGCCGAGGGTGTAGGCGACGCGGCCGGTGACGAGGCTGCCGTCGCTCGTTCCGAACCCGTAGTCGTGGTACATCACGCCGGCGAAGACCCCGGTGCGGCTGCCCTTGAGCGACTGCGGGTCGATGCCGGCGCGCTCGACGGCCTCCCAGGACGCCTCCAGGAGCAGCCGCTGCTGGGGGTCCATGCCGAGCGTCTCGTTCGGGGCGATGCCGAAGAAGGCCGGGTCGAAGTCGGCGGCTTCGTGGAGGAATCCGCCTTCTCGGGAGACGCTGCGGCCGGGTGTGCCCGGCTCCGGGTCGTAGACGCCGTCGATGTCCCAGCCGCGGTCGGCCGGGAACGGCGAAACCGCGTCGACTCCGTCCGCGACCAGCTTCCACAGGTCGTCCGGGGACGCCACCCCGCCCGGGTAGCGGCAGGCCATGCCCACGATCGCGATCGGCTCGGTGGCCGCGGCGGCGAGTCTGCTGTTCTGCTGTCGCAGGCGTTCGTTGTCCAGCATGGACTTTCTGAGCGCCTCGACGATCTGCTCAACGGATGCGTCCACGGTGAAGGTAAGCCTCTCGATCAGTGGGTACGGCGGCTTGGCGAGGCCGTCGGCGGTGCTTCGGCGGGACCCCGGGCCCGTTCAGTGGGGGTCGTCGGTCGACAGGGCGGCGCGTACCAGGTCCTCGATCGCCATGCCCTTGATCGCGTCGCTCCGGTCGCCCTCGGTGGGGCCGCCGGTGGAGTCGCCGGCGGCGGGGCCGCCGGGCGTGGACGGTGTCCCCGCGGACGCGGCGAGTGCGAGCAGTCCGTCGAGCAGGCCCGCCTCACGGAGGCTGTCGACGGGGATGGTCCGCAGGGCGTCGCGGATGGCCGCCTCGTCCCGTTCGCCGCTGACGCCGCTCTGCTCGCCGGTGTCGGCGTCGGGGAGGCCGGGCTGCAGTTCGGTGAGCAGGAACTCGGCGAGCGTCGCCGGGTTCGGGTAGTCGAACATCAGGGTCGCCGGGAGCCGCAGTCCCGTGGCGGTCTGGAGCCGGTTGCGGAGTTCGATCGCGGCGAGGGAGTCCAGGCCCAGTTCGGTGAATCCCTTGGTGACGTCTATCGCCTGCGGTTCGTCGTGACGTACGGCGGCCACGTGGGTGCGAACCAGGTCGAGCAGGGTCCGCTCGCGTTCCCGGCTGCCGAGGACGGCGAGCCGTTCCTCCAGCGTGCCCGCGCCCTGGGCGGCCGGGGTGCCCGCCGCCGGGGCCGCGGTCTGCGGGGCGCGGGTGGGCGTGGGCCGGTCCGCGGCCCGCAGAGCGGTCCGCACCAGTTCACGGAAGAGCGGCGACAGTTCCTCGGGGGCCGCCGCCGCGAGCGCGCCGGTCTCCAGGCGGATGGGGACGAGGACCGGCTCGTCGAGGGCGACGGCCTCGTCGAAGAGTGCCAGTCCCTCCTCGGTGGACAGGGCGGGCATGCCCAGGCGTTCCATGCGGTGCAGGTCGGCCTCGGTGACTCCCCCGCCGAGCCCGGTGCGCGCGGTCCACAGCCCGAACGCCAGGGAGGTGGCGGGCAGTCCGGCCGCCCGGCGGTGCAGGGCGAGGGCGTCGACGAAGCGGTTGGCCGCCCCGTAGTTGCCCTGTCCGACACCGACGAGGAGTCCGGCGCACGAGGACAGCAGGACGAACGCCGTCAGGTCGAGTTCGCGGGTCAGTTCGTGCAGGTTCCACGCCGCGTCGACCTTGGGTCGCAGTACGGCCTCCATCTGCGCCGGGGTCAGGGCGCCCACCAGGGCGTTGTCCATGACGCCCGCCGCGTGGACGACTCCCCGCAGCGGACGGTCCTGCGGGATGCCGGCGAGGCGGTCCGCCAGGGCGGGCCCGTCGGCGGCGTCACAGGCGGCGACGACCGCGTCTGCGCCCAGCGCGGCGAGTTCTTTGACGAGTTCCCGCGCGCCGGGGGCGTCCGCACCGCGCCGGCTGGTGAGCAGCAGGTGGCGCACACCGTGCTCGGTCACCAGGCGCCGGGCGATCAGGGCGCCGAGCCCGCTGGTGCCACCGGTGATCAGCACGGTCCCCGCCGGGTCCCAGGGGGCCGTCCGTACGACGTCGTCCACGGGTATCCCGGTGAGCCGGGGCACCCGTACGTCGCTGCCGCGCACGGCGATCTCGGGCTCGCCGAGTGCGGCGAGCGGCGGGGTGACGCGGCTGTCCTCGCCGAGGTCGGTCAGCAGGATCCGGCCGGGGTTCTCCTGCTGGGCGCTGCGCACCAGGCCCCACACGGGTGCCTGGCTGACGTCCACGTCCTCGTCGGTGCCGGTGGCGTCGCCGACGGCCACGGCGCCGCGCGTCACGACCATCAGCCGGGAGCCGGCGAACCGGTCGTCGGACGTCCAGGCGCGCAGCACCTGGAGGACGTCGTCCAGTACCGCGCGGACGGCGGCCGGGGTGTCCCGCTCGGGCCGGGGGCAGGGGTACAGCACCAGTTCGGGTGCGGGTGTCCCGGCGTCCACGGCGGCGGCGAGGGCGGCCAGGCCGCTGTGGACCGGCGCGTCGTCGGGCAGTCCGGCCTCGGCGGGGGTGCCCGCGACGACGGCCCAGTCGACCGTGCCGGTGCCTCCCGCCGTGCCGAGCGGCAGGGGGATCCAGCCGGTGCGGTAGAGCGACTCGCGCTGCTCGGCGCCGGTCGAGGCGGCGGCAGCTGCGGCGACCCGGTCCGGGGTGACGGCGCGGACCACGAGGGATTCCACGGTCGCCACGGGCAGGCCGGTGCTGTCGGCGAGTTCGAGCCGTACGGCGTCCGGGCCGATCGAGTTGAGCTTGACGCGCATCCGGGCCGCTCCCCCGGCGTGCAGGGAGACTCCCGTCCAGGCGAACGGCAGGTGGGAGGCGCCGACGTCCTGGGGCCGGTAGCCGCCGAGGAAGTCGGTGGCGCTGAGTGCCGCGTCCAGCAGGGCCGGGTGCACCCGGTAGCCGCTGGCCTCCTCACGGGCCTCGTCGGGCAGGGCGACCTCGGCGTAGACGTCGTCGGCGTGCCGCCAGACGGCCTTCAGGCCGCGGAACGTCGGACCGTAGTAGTAGCCCTGGCTGGTCAGGTAGTCGTAGACGTCGCTGATGTCCACGGCCTCCGCTCCGGCGGGCGGCCAGGCCCCGGCGCCGACACCGAGGGGCGCGGGCGTCGGGGCCGTGCCGCCGCCCGTGCCGTCGCTCGTGCCGGCGGACGAGGCGAGGAATCCGGAGACGTGGCGGGTCCACGCCACGTGATCGGGGGCGCTCTCCGCCCGTGAGTACACGGCGAGGGAGCGGCGGCCCGCGGGATCGGCGGCTCCGACGAGGACCTGGACGGCGGTTCCGCCGGTGGCCGTCAGCGGCATGATCGCCTCGATGGTCAGCTCCTCGACGACGTCGCAGCCGACCTCCTCGCCCGCCCGCAGCGCCAGTTCGACGAAGCCGGTGCCGGGCAGCAGCAGCGTGCCGAGGACGTTGTGGTCGGCGAGCCAGCGCTGGGTGTCCATGGCGAGCCTGCCGGTCAGCACCACACCCCCCGACTCCGGGGAGACGACGACGGCGCTGAGCAGGGGATGCTCGCCGGGCCGCTGTCCGATACCGGCGGCCCCGGCGGCGGGTGCAGGCGTCGCGTCCAGCCAGTACCTGCGCTTCTCGAACGGGTACGTCGGCAGGTCCACCCGCCGCGCGCCCCGCCCGGCGAACAGCGCCGCCCAGCCGGGGCCCGCCCCGTGGACGTGCAGCCGGGCCAGAGCGGCGAGCAGGGTCTCCGGCTCGGGGCGGCCCTTGCGCAGCGTGGGCACCACAGCGTGGCCCGTTCCCTCGACGCAGCCCGCGGCGAGGGCGCTGAGGACGCCGTCGGGACCCAGCTCGACGAAGCGGGTCACCCCGTCGTCCTCCAACTGCCGTACACCGTCGGCGAACCGCACCGCCTGCCGCACGTGCCGGACCCAGTGGCCGGGGTCGGCCAGCTCCTCCGGCCGGGCCTCGCGTCCGGTGACGTTGGAGACGATCCGGATCGCCGGGGTGCCGTAGACCACCTCGGCGGCTACCTGCCGGAACTCCTCCAGCATCGGCTCCATGAGCGGCGAGTGGAACGCGTGCGAGACACGCAGCCGGCTGGTCTTGCGGCCCAGGGCCGCGAAGTGCCCGGCGAGGGCGTCGACCACGTCCTCGTCGCCGGAGACGACGAGGGAGGCCGGCCCGTTGAGCGCGGCGATGCCGACCCGCTCGTCCAGAAGCGGCAGCACCTCCTCCTCGGTGGCCTGTACGGCCGTCATCGCGCCCCCGGCGGGGAGCGCCTGCATCAGCCGCCCGCGGGCGGCGACGAGCGCGCAGGCGTCGGGCAGGGACAGCACACCCGAGACGTGGGCCGCGGCGAGTTCACCGACGGAGTGGCCCATGAGGACGTCCGGGACGACGCCCCACGACTCCAGGAGCCGGTACAGCGCCACCTCGAAGGCGAACAGGGCGCTCTGGGTGAAGACGGTCCGGTCGAGGAGGGGGGCGTCACCCGCGTCGGCCGGTGCGCCGTCCGTGCCGTGCGCCGCGAACATCACGTCGCGCAGCGAGCCGTACCGGTGCGGCCGCTCGGGCCGCCGGTCCTGCCGCCCGCCGGGAGGCGGGGTGAGGTACGGGGCGAGGAGCGGGTCGAGTCGCGTGCAGACGGCGTCGAGGGCGTCGGCGAACACCGGGAAGGTCTCGTACAGTTCACGGCCCATGCCAGGACGCTGGGCGCCCTGCCCGGAGAACAGGAAGGCGACCTGGCCGCCGGGCGCCGTGACACCCGTGAGGACGCCGGCGTGCTCCTCTCCGGCCGCGAGCGCGGCGAGGCCCTGGAGGGCGCTGTCCCGGTCGCCCGCGACGACGACGGCACGGTGGGCGAGCGCGGCACGGGTCGTCGCCAGCGAGAGACCTGCGTCCAGGAGGTCCCGTTCCGGGTCCGCCTCGAACCAGGAGACCAGCTGCCGCGCCTGCTGCCGCAGACTCGCCTCGCTCTTCGCGGAGACGGCGAGCGGCACGGCGGGCAGCGGTCGCGCCCCGTCCGGCCGCGGTGCCGTCGGCTCCGGCTCCTCGGCGGGCGCCTCCTCGATGATCATGTGGGCGTTGGTGCCGCTGAGTCCGAACGAGGAGACACCGGCCCGCCGGGGCTGCCCGGCGCGCGGCCAGGGACGGGCTTCCGTCAGCAGCCGTACGTTGCCCTCCGCCCAGTCGACCTGCGGTGACGGCTCGTCGACGTGCAGGGTGCGCGGCATCTCCTCGTGGCGCAGCGCCATCACGGCCTTGATGACGCCGCTGACACCGGCCGCGGCCTGCGCGTGTCCCATGTTCGACTTGACCGATCCGAGCCAGACCGGTGCGTCCGCCGTCCGCTCCTGGCCGTAGGTCGCCAGCAGCGCCTGTGCCTCGATCGGGTCGCCCAGTCGCGTACCGGTGCCGTGGCCCTCGATCAGGTCGACGTCGGAGGCGGTGAGCCCCGAGGCCTCCAGGGCCTGGCGGATGACCCGCTGCTGGGACGGGCCGTTGGGCGCGGTCAGGCCGTTGCTCGCCCCGTCCTGGTTGATGGCACTGCCGCGGATCACCGCGAGCACCGGGTGGCCGTTGCGGCGGGCGTCGGACAGCCGCTCCACCAGCAGCAGGCCCACCCCCTCGGACCAGCCGGTACCGTCGGCCGCACCGGCGAACGCCTTGCACCGGCCGTCGGCGGAGAGCCCGCGCTGCTGGCTGAAGTCGATGAACAGCTCGGGTGTCGCCATGACGGTGACACCTCCGGCCAGGGCCAGGGTGATCTCGCCCTGGCGCAGGGCCTGGCAGGCCATGTGGAGGGCGACCAGCGAGGACGAACACGCCGTGTCCACGGTGACGGCCGGCCCTTCGAGGCCCAGGGTGTAGGCGACCCGCCCGGAGGCGATGCTGGCCGCGCTGCCGTTGCCGATGTAGCCCGTCAGGTCCTCCGGAACCTGCGGAAGCCGGCTCCGGTAGTCGTGGTACATCACGCCCGCGTAGACACCCGTACGGCTGCCCCGTACGGACTCGGGGTCGATGCCCGCCCGTTCGAAGGCCTCCCAGGCGCCCTGGAGCAGCAGGCGCTGCTGCGGGTCCATCGCCATCGCCTCACGGGGCATGATGCCGAAGAACTCCGGGTCGAACTCGGTCGCGTCGTGGAGGAAGCCGCCCTGCCGCGCGTACGTCCGGCCCGGCACCCCCGGTTCGGGGTCGTAGAGGGAGTCGACGGACCAGCCGCGGTCGGAGGGGAAGTCGGAGACGACGTCGCGGCCGTCGGCGACCATGCGCCACATGTCCTCGGCGGACCGCAGTCCACCGGGGAACCGGCAGCTGATGCCGACGATGGCGATGGGCTCGTCGGTGCTGACCGGCGCGGCCTCGGCGGCCGGCACCGGGGCGGCGTCGGCGACGGGGGCCAGTCTGCCCCTGAGGTACTCGGCGGCGGACCGGGCCGTCGGATAGTCGAACACCAGCGTCGCCGGCAGCCGCACCCCGGCCTCCGCACCGAGGGCGTTGCGCAGTTCCACCGCGGCGAGCGAGTCGAAGCCGAGATCCTTGAAGGCCCGGTCGGCGCCCACCGCCTCGATGTCGGAGTGCCCGAGGACCGAGGCCACGTGGCGGCGCACCAGATCGAGCAGAAGCCGGTCGCGCTGGGCGTCGTCGAGCCCGGCGAGGCGCTGGGAGAGCGCGTTGCCGTCCGTGACGACGGACCGCGCGGCCCGGCGGGCGACCGCGCCCGCCGCGTCACGCAACAGCGGCGGCAGATCCCCGCCTCGCGCGGTGAGCGCGGGACGGTCGATGCGGAGGGGGATCTGGACGGGCTGGTCGGTGTGGGTGGTCAGGGCGCTGTCGAGGAGGGCGAGGGCTTCGTCGACAGGCAAGGCGGGCAGGCCCTGCCGCGCCATCCGCGTCTCCGCGTCCGCCTGCGACAGCTCACCACCGAGTCCGGTGGCGGCGGCCCATAGTCCCCAGGCGAGGGAGGTGGCGGGGAGTCCGGTGGTGTGGCGGTGGGTGGCGAGTGCGTCGAGGAAGGTGTTGG
>NZ_JBIBFR010000046.1:0-26483 GCF_042956125.1 Streptomyces sp. NPDC008313 | reverse complement strand
GCCCTCGCCCTCCTCGACGCCGCCCTGACCACCCACACCGGCCAACCCGTCCAGATCCCCCTCCGCATCGACACCGCAGCCCTACGCACCCAGACGACACAGCTGCCTTCCCTCCTTCAGGGTTTGGTGAGGGCACCGGTCCGTCAGGCGGCCGGCTCCGAGTCCGGTGCCTCGGCGCTGAAGGAGCGGCTGGCGTCCGTCCCCGCTTCCGAGCGGGCACGGGTGCTGATGGACGTCGTACGCGGTGAAGTCGCCGGCGTCCTGGGCCACGCGTCGGTCGACGCGGTGGAACCCGACCGGGCCTTCAAGGAACTGGGCTTCGACTCGTTGACCGCGGTGGAGCTGCGGAACCAGCTGAACGCGGTGACCGGCCTGCGCCTGCCCGCCACACTCGTGTTCGACTACCCGAGTGCTCAGGCTGTCGTGGAGTACCTCGACACCGCCCTGGGCGGTGCGGAGAAGGAGACGGCGTCCACTGTCCTCGCCCCCCGGGTCATGGAGGACGATCCGGTGGCGATCGTTGGGATGGCATGTCGCTTCCCGGGTGACGTGGTCTCGCCCGAGGGGCTGTGGCGGCTGGTGGCGGACGGCGTCGACGCGGTGTCCGAGTTTCCGACCGACCGTGGCTGGGACGCGGGCGTCTTCGATCCGGAGCCGGGGCGCGCGGGGAAGACCTACGCGCGAGAGGGCGGTTTCCTCTACGACGCCGCGGACTTCGACCCCGGCTTCTTCGGGATCAGCCCCAACGAGGCCCTGGTGATGGATCCCCAGCAGAGGCTGCTGCTGGAGACGTCCTGGGAGACGTTCGAGCGGGCCGGTATCGACCCCGCGACCCTCAAGGGCAGCCCGACCGGTGTGTTCGCCGGTGTCATGTACCACGACTACGGCCTCGGCGACGAGGCGGCCACCACCAGCGGGGGCAGCCTGGTGACCGGCCGCATCGCTTACACCCTTGGCCTTGAGGGGCCCGCGGTGACGGTGGACACGGCGTGCTCGTCGTCGCTGGTCGCCCTGCACCTCGCCGTCCAGGCGCTCCGCTCGGGCGAATGCTCCCTGGCCCTGGCCGGCGGCGTCGCCGTGATGTCGACGCCGGGCATGTTCATCGAGTTCAGCCGGCAGCGCGGCCTCGCCGCGAACGGCCGGTGCAAGTCCTTCGCCGCGGCGGCCGACGGCGTGGGCTGGGCCGAGGGCGCGGGCATGCTCCTGGTGGAGCGGCTGTCCGACGCCCGCCGCAACGGACACCCCGTCCTCGCCGTCGTCCGCGGCAGCGCCATCAACCAGGACGGCGCGAGCAACGGCCTCACCGCCCCCAACGGGCCGTCGCAGCAGCGCGTCATCCGTCAGGCCCTGGCCGGGGCGGGGCTGTCGGCAGCGGACGTGGACGCGGTCGAGGCGCACGGTACGGGGACGACGCTGGGTGACCCGATCGAAGCACAGGCGCTGCTGGCGACGTACGGGCAGGACCGTCCGGCGGACCGGCCGCTGTGGCTGGGCTCCATCAAGTCGAACATGGGCCATGCCCAGGCGGCGGCCGGGGTCGGCGGCATCATCAAGATGGTCATGGCCCTCCGCAACGGCGTGCTGCCGAAGACCCTGCACGTCGACGAGCCCAGCCCGAACGTGGACTGGAGCGCGGGTGCTGTGGAGTTGCTGACCGACAACCGGGAGTGGCCCGCCCCGGAGGACGGCCGCCCGCGACGGGCCGGGATCTCCTCCTTCGGCATCAGCGGTACGAACGCGCACGTGATCGTGGAGGAACCCCCGGCCGAGACGCCCGCCGAGGACGACGGGGCGGATGCTCCCGCCGACGGATCGCCGGTGGTGCCGTGGATGCTGTCGGCGCGCAACAGTGAGGGCCTGGTCGCCCAGGCGGATCAGCTCGCCCGATGGGCCGCCGACCGCCCGGACCTGTCGATCAAGGGTGTCGGTTTCTCGTCCGTGACGACGCGGTCGGCTCTGGAGCACCGGGCTCTGGTCGTCGGGCGGGACCGGGATGAGCTGCTGGCGGGGCTGGCAGCGGTCGCCGAAGGACGTGGCGGACCGCTGGTCGGCCGGGCTCGTCCAGGTGGCCGTACGGCGGTCCTGTTCACCGGTCAGGGCAGCCAACGACTCGGAGCGGGCCGGCAATTGTATGCGGACTTCCCCGCCTTTGCCGCCGCCTTCGACGCGGTGTGTGCGGAGTTGGATCCGTTGCTGGGGCGGTCGTTGCGGGAGGTGGTGTGGGGTGAGGATGCCGGGCTGTTGAACCGGACTGTCTTCGCTCAGGCGGGGTTGTTCGCGGTGGAGACGGCGTTGTTCCGGTTGGTGGAGTCGTGGGGTGTGCGGCCGGACTTCGTGGCCGGGCATTCGATCGGTGAGCTGACTGCCGCGTACGTCGCTGGTGTGTGGTCGTTGAAGGACGCGGCGAGGCTGGTCGCGGCGCGGGGCCGGTTGATGCAGGCGCTGCCCGAGGGCGGGGCGATGCTCGCCGTCCAGGCGACGGAGGACGAGGTCTCGCCGCTGCTGAACGCCGAGGTGGGTCTCGCGGCCGTCAACGGGCCCTCGTCGCTGGTCGTTTCGGGCATCACGGGCGCTGTGGACGTCATCGAGGAGCATTTCACGGGACTGGGGCGGAAGACGACCCGGCTGCGGGTGTCGCACGCTTTCCACTCCCCGCTGATGGAGCCGATGCTGGCCGAGTTCCGTGCGGTCGCCGACTCGCTCACGTATGCCGATCCGTCGATCCCGGTCGTCTCGAACCTGACGGGTGCCGTTGCGTCCGCTGAGGAGCTGCGTGACCCGGGTTACTGGGTGCGCCATGTCCGTGAGGCCGTGCGGTTCGCCGACGGCGTGCGGGAGTTGAGGGCGCAGGGCGTCACCCGCTTCGTCGAGTGTGGCCCGGACGTGGTGCTGACCGCGCTCGCCCGGAAGACGCTTGAGGGCGACGACTTCACCTTCGCCGCGCTGCTGCGCAAGGACCGTGCCGAGGACACCACCGCCGTCAGCGCACTCGCGCAGGTCTTCGCGTCGGGCGGTGAGGTCGACTGGCCGGCGTTCTACGCGGGCCGGGGCGCCCAGCGCGTCGACCTGCCCACGTACGCCTTCCAGCGCCGCCGCTACTGGGTCGACGCGCAGGCCGGTACGGCGGACGTGACCTCCGCCGGGCTCGGCGCGACCGAGCATCCGCTGCTCGGCGCCACGCTCACCCTCGCCGGCACCGACGGGGTCGTCCTCACCGGCCGGCTGTCCACTAGCACCCAGCCCTGGCTCGACGATCACCGGATCGGCGACACCATCCTCTTCCCCGGTACCGGCTTCGTCGAGTTGGCACTGCACGCCGCCGACCAGACGGACTGCAATCACCTCGACGAACTCACCCTCCAGGCCCCCCTCGTCCTCACGGACAACGGCGCCGCGCAGATTCAGGTGGTCCTCACCGGGCCCGACGACGACGGACGCCGCACGCTCACCATCCACTCCCGCGCGCAGACGTCGGAGCGGGAGCAGCCCGCCCCCTGGCTGCTGCATGCTCAGGGCACGGTGAGCAGCACGTCGTCGGTGGAGCCCGGCGAGGAGCACACGGTCTGGCCGCCCGACGGTGCCACTCCGCTGGCCACCGATGACGCGTACGCGGTGCTGCTGGGCCAGGGGTACGGGTACGGCCCCGTGTTCCAGGGGTTGCGGGCGGCCTGGCGGCGCGGTGACGACCTGTTCGCGGAGGTCGCCCTGCCCGAGGAGGCACACGGCGACGCGGCACGCTACGGACTTCACCCGGCGCTGCTCGACGCCTGTCTGCACGCGGCGTTGCTCACCAGGGGCGCCTCGGACAGCCCCGACGACCCCGACGACCTCGACGACCTCGACGAGAGCGTCTCCGGTGAACGGACGTTGCTGCCGTTCGCCTGGTCCGGGGTGGAACTGCACGCCACGTCCGCTTCGGCGGTCCGGGTGCGGCTCTCGACGTCCGGTGAGGACACCGTGTCCCTGGCGCTGACCGATACGGAGGGCATGCCCGTGGCCACCGTACGGTCGTTGGTGTCCAGGCCCGTCACGGAGGCGCAGCCGGTCGCCGGCGCCGCCTTCCATGGCGACCTCTACCAGCTGGACTGGGTGCCCGCGCCGGTGCCGTCCGAGCCGCCGGTGGTCACCTGGAGCCGCTGGGAGGACGTCGTCCACGCCGGTGACGACGGGACCCTGCCGGAGGTTCCTGAGGTGGTCGCGCTGTACTGCGACGCCCGTACCGGCACCGTCAGCGACTCCGCCGCCCGCCCCGGCAGTGGGCCCGGAGGCACCGACGGTGGTGCGGCAGGCCTGGACGGTCGTACCGTCCGCGAGGCCACGCACCGTGTGCTCGGTGTGCTCCAGGCGTGGACGGCTGACGAACGCTTCACGTCCTCCTCCGCCACCCTGGTCGTGCTCACCCGGGGTGCCGTGGCGCCGGAGGGCGAGGACGTGACGAATCTGGCAGGTGCGGCGGTATGGGGCCTGGTGCGCGCGGCCCAACTCGCCCATCCGGGCAGGATCGTGCTCGCCGACCTCGACGCCCCGGCCGCTGCGACCACCGAGGCCCGCACCTCCGGCCGCGACGCGGACACGGCGGCGGCGCTCGCCGCCGTCATGGCGTCCGCCGAGCCCCAGGTAGCGGTCCGCGGAGGTACGGTCCGCGCGGCGCGGCTCGCCAGGGTCCCGGTGCCGGGCGGCGACGCGGCGGCCGGTGCCGTCGATTCGGGCGGAGGCGCCGGACCGGGTGCCACCCGCTTCGGTACCGGGGGGCCGGTCCTGGTCACCGGTGCGGCCGGCATGCTCGGACGGCTGGTCTCCCGGCATCTGGTGACCCGGTACGGGGTGCGCGACCTTCTGCTCACCAGCCGCCGTGGGGAGGCCGCGCCGGGCATGGCCGGGCTGCGGGACGAACTGACCGCGCTGGGGGCCCGGGTCGAGCTCGCCGCCTGCGACCTCACCGACCGTGACGCGGTGGCCGGACTGCTGGCCGGCCGGCGGCTCGCCGGGGTCGTGCATCTCGCCGGTGTCCTCGACGACGGGGCCATCGCCTCGCTGACCCCTGAACGGATGGACACGGTGCTGCGGCCCAAGGTGGACGCCGCTCTCCATCTGCACGAACTGACGGCGGACATGGACCTTTCGGCGTTCGTGATGTTCTCCTCGGCGGCGGGCACCCTCGGCAACGCGGGGCAGGGCAACTACGCTTCGGCCAACGCGTTCCTGGACGCCCTCGCGGCTCACCGCCGGGCCCGCGGTCTCGCCGGTCAGTCCCTGGCCTGGGGGCTGTGGGGGAGCGACACCGGCATGGCCGGGGAACTGGCCACTGCCGATCTGCGGCGTATGAGCCGCGTCGGTATCGGCGCCCTCTCCGCCGAACAGGGGCTCGCCCTCTTCGACACCGCGGTGGGTCTGGACCGGGCGGCCGTCGTCCCCATCAGCCTGGATGTCAGGGTGCTGGCCGAGGCCGGTGCGGAACTGCCGGTCCTGTACCGGGGGCTGGTGCGCGGCACCGTGCGCCGGTCGGCGGCCGGGGCGGCGGCGGACGGCGGCGACCGCTCCGTGACGCTGCGGCGGCGTCTCGCCGCCCTGACGCCGCAGGAGCGGGCGGCGGAGCTGCTGGACGTGGTGTGCGCGCAGGCGGCGTCCGTTCTCGGGCACGCGACGACCGGGGAGGTGGAGCCGGACCGTGCGTTCAAGGACCTCGGGTTCGATTCGCTGACCGCCGTCGAGTTCCGCAACCAGGTGAACTCCGCCACGGGTCTGAGGCTGCCCGCGACGCTGGTCTTCGACTACCCCAACGCACGCGTGCTCGCCGAGCGGCTGCGCGAGGAGCTGGCTCCCGACGAGCCGGCCGGGGACGACGTGGTGGAGGAGGCGGAGGTCCGCCGGGTCCTCCAGGCCATCCCGTTCAGCAGGCTGCGGGACGCGGGTCTGATGGATGCCCTGCTGCGGCTCGGCGGGCTCGGTGACGGAACCGCCGACGAGGCGGCCGCGGCTGAGGAGGAGCAGGAGTCCATCGACGAGATGGACACCGAGACCCTCATCAGCATGGCTCTCGACGGACTCCCCGCCGACGACCGCGTCTGACCCGGCTCGCCGAAGCGGCCCCCTTGCCCCCACCGGCCCGCTCACCCGAGTCACCCGCTCGCGCGAGTCACCCGCTCGCGCGAGTCACCGGCTCGCGCGAGTCACCGATCCATCGCCCCGTCTCCCTCATGTCCGCACGTACCACCGCACGTACCACCGAGGAGTGGTTGGAAATGCATCTGGCGCCCAGTGCCAAGGGTCACGCGCCCTTCGGCGAGTACAGGACGTGGTTCCGTGTCACCGGGGACCTCGGGTCCGGGCGGCCCGCGCTCGTGGTCGTGCACGGGGGGCCGGGCAGCACGCACGACTACCTGCTCAACCTCACGGCACTGGCCGAGGACGGTGTGCCCGTCGTCCACTACGACCAGATCGGCAACGGCGGATCCACTCATCTGCCGGACCGCGGGGCCGACTTCTGGACGCCCCGGCTGTTCCTGGACGAGCTCGACAACCTGCTCGCCCACCTGGGCGTGGCCGACAACTACGTACTGTTCGGGCAGTCCTGGGGCGGGATGCTCGCCGTCCGGCACGCGGCCCGTCGGCCTGCCGGGCTGCGCGGACTGGTCGTGGCGAACTCGCCGGCGTCGTACCCGCTGTGGCTGCGGGAGATGAAGGTGCTGCGCGACCGGCTGCCGGAGGGGGTCGACGAGACCCTGCGACGGCACGAGGCCGCGGGCACCACGGACAGCGAGGAGTACTTCGAGGCCATGCGCCCCTTCTACGAGCGGCACGTGTGCCGGCTGAAGCCGTGGCCGCGGGACTTCATGGCCTCGTTCATGGAGGTCTACAACGATCCGACCGTCTACTCCACGATGAACGGTCCCAGCGAGTTCCACGTGATCGGAACGCTGCGCGACTGGTCGGTCGTGGAACACTGCGCGGACGTCGCCGTGCCGACGCTGGTCCTCACCGGCGGGCACGACGAGGCCACACCGGTGACCGTGCGGCCGTTCCTGGACCTCATCCCCGACGTGCGCTGGGAGATCCTGGAGGAGTCCAGCCACATGCCCCACCTGGAGGAGCCGGAGCGCTTCCTCGAGGTCCTGCGCGGCTACCTCGCCGGGCTCCCTCACCAGGACTCCTGAAGGCTCCTGAAGGCCCCCTGCCCGGCCCGGGAAAAGCGATGTTAAGGGCAGGGCAGGGGGGGTTCTAGGGGTTCCTGCGGGAAATCATCAACTACCGTTGTCCCCGGCTCCAAGGCAACTTCACCGAATCTCTCGCGAATGCCGGAAGAGTGCCCTGAAGAACCGCGGAAAGCCGTGGAGAACCGCGGAGAATCGCGGGGATCCGGTCGGAAATTCATTGTTCCCGGATTTTCGCGGCCCTCGAATTCTCGTATTCCAGAATGTCGCAACACTGTCCGTGGTCCACGAGACCGGAGGAAATATCGAATGTCCCAGCTGACTCTCAGCTCATTCGAGACAGTGCGTTTCCGTGCCCACGGACCACGCCAGATCGACGAGATCACCAAGCGCTACGGCCTGCCGGCGGACGTCCGGGAGACGGTCCGGGTGGTCTCCCAGGTTCTCCCGTTCCGCGTGAACGAGTACGTGCTGTCGCAACTCGTCGACTGGGAGAACATCCCGAACGACCCGATGTTCCAACTCGTGTTCCCGCAGCGGGGCATGCTCGCCCCCGAGGACGAGAACCGGGTGTCCCGCGCCCTCGCGACCGGCTCCCGGGCCGAACTGAGAGCCGTGGTGGCGGAGATACGCTCCCGCCTCAATCCGCACCCCTCCGGGCAGAAGGAACTCAACGTCCCCAGTGACGACGGAGTCGCCCTGCCGGGGATGCAGCACAAGTACCGCGAGACGGTGCTCTACTTCCCGGGGCACGGCCAGACCTGCCACAGCTACTGCACGTACTGCTTCCGCTGGGCGCAGTTCGTCGGGGACGCCGATCTGCGCTTCGCGGCGCCCGGCCCCGACCAGCTCATCGGCTACCTCCGCAAGCATCCGGAGGTCAGCGACGTGCTCGTCACCGGCGGCGATCCGATGGTGATGACCACGGAGCGGCTGCGGTCGCACATCGAGCCGCTGCTCGCCGTGGAGAGCGTGCGCACCATCCGTATCGGCACCAAGTCCATCGCCTACTGGCCGCACCGCTTCGTCACCGACCAGGACGCCGACGACGTCGTGGCACTCTTCGAGAAGGTCGTCGACTCCGGACGCAACCTCGCGGTGATGGCCCACTTCAGCCACCCCCGCGAGCTGGAGACCGACCTCGCCCGCCGGGCGATCGCCCGCATCCGGGCCGCCGGCGCCCTCGTCTACTGCCAGGCTCCGCTGATCGCCCACGTCAACGACGACGCCGCCACCTGGAACGAGATGTGGCGCGCCGAACTCGCCGTCGGCGCCGTCCCCTACTACATGTTCGTGGAGCGGGACACGGGCCCGTACGACTACTTCCGGGTGCCGCTGGCCGACGCCGTGGACATCTTCCAGACGGCCTACCGCACCCTGCCGGGTCTTGCCCGGACCGTACGCGGGCCCGTCATGTCGGCCACCCCCGGCAAGGTCGCCGTGGACGGGACGACCGAGACCCCGCGGGGACGGTACTTCCAGCTGCGCATGCTGCAGGCCCGCAATCCCGAACTGGTCGGCCGGTCGTTCCGGGCCCGCCACTCGTCCGACGCCGCATGGGTCGACGACCTCGAACTGGATCCCGACACCGCGCCCGACCTGGTGGCCGCGCTGCGCAGCGGCGTCCACAAGGCCTGACGGTACGGCGGACCGAAAGGAGACGGCCATGCCCGGCCGGAACGTGTCACCCAATCTCGCGCTCAACCAGCTCGTGGCCGAGCGGACCGCGGCGGGGGAGTCCCTGGTGCACCTCGGGTTCGGCGAGGCGCGGCTGCCCGCCTTCGCCCCCCTGCTCGACCGGCTCGCGGCGGGCGCGCGGCGCAACGCCTACGGTCCCGTCGCCGGCGGTCCGGACGTGCGCGAGGCGCTGGCCGGCTACTTCACGCGCCGCCGGATGCCCACCGACGCCGACCAGGTCGTCGTGGCGCCCGGCAGCAAGCCGCTGCTGATGGCCCTGAACATGACCGTCCCCGGCGACGTGCTGCTGCCGCGGCCCTGCTGGAACACGTACGCCCCGCAGGCCGAGTTCATGGGAAAGAAGGCCATCGGGGTGCCGATCCCCGACTCCTGCGGCGGCGTCCCCGACCCGGCCGCGCTCCGCGAGGCCATCCGCGCGGCCAGGCTGCTCGGCCACGACCCGCGCATCGTCGTCGTCACCCTGCCGGACAACCCCACCGGGACGCTCGCGCCGCCCGCGCTGGTCCGGGAGATCTGCGCGATCGCGGAGGACGAGGACCTGCTCATCGTCTCCGACGAGATCTACCGGGACGTCGTCCACGACCCGGCGACCGAGGTGCTCAGCCCCGCCGAGGTGGCGCCCCGGCGCACCGTGGTCACCACCGGCCTGAGCAAGAGCCTGGCGCTGGGCGGATGGCGCATCGGCGCCGCCCGCTTCCCGGAGGGCCCCTGGGGCCGCCGGCTGCGTGACGGCGTGGTCTCGGCCGCCAGCGAGGTCTGGTCCACCCTGGCAGGCCCCATGCAGGAGGTCGCCGCGTACGCGTTCGCCGAGCCGCCCGAGATCCGTGACCGGCTCGCCGCGACGGCCCGGCTGCACGGCGCGGTCGCCCGTGAGGTGCACCGGATCATGGTCGCGAGCGGCGCCGTGTGCCGGCCGCCGACCGGCGCCTTCTACGTGTACCCGGACTTCGAACCGCTGCGCGGGGAACTGGCCGCGCTCGGTGTCACCGACTCGCTGTCCTTGCACGAGCACCTGGTCGACGAGTTCGGCGTCGTCGTCCTCGCCGGACACCACCTCGGTGACGACGCGGGCGCGCTCCGGTTCAAGGCGGCCACCAGCATGCTCTACGGCGACACGGCCGGGCAGCAGGAACAGGCCCTCGCGGCCGCCGACCCGCTGACCCTGCCGCACGTGCGGGACGTCCTCCTGCGGATCGAGGAGACCTTCACCAAGCTCGTCCCGTAGGCCCCCGCCCGTCAGGACACCCCGCCGCGTACGCCCGTCGTGCGCCTTCACGCCCGCGGTGTCCCTCGTGTCCTTCGCCGTACCGCCCCGTCCACGTCCGTCGTTCGTCGAGGAGAGAACAGGACCGATGACTACGCAGGCCCAGCCCGACACCGGCAGCGCGCTCGTCTTCCCCGGCATGGCGCCCACGCGCTTCCCGGACGTGGCGAAGTTCATGCTGATCAACCCGCACGCCCGCAGGCTGCTGCGGATCGCGGACGACGCCCTCGGCTACTCCCTCTTCGACCGGTACCGGGAGGCCGACGGCGACTACACCGAGTACGCGCAGGTCGCCTTCTTCGTCAACTGTGTCGCCCTCGCCCACTGGGCCCAGGAGGAGCACGGCCTGCGGCCCGACGTCTGTGCCGGACCCAGCTTCGGCAGCAAGGCGGCGGCTGTCTTCTCCGGCGTGCTGGACTTCGCCGACGCCGTGCGGATGACGGCGCGCATGGCCCGGTGCGAGAACGAGTACTTCGCCCGGGAGTACCGCGACGCGGTGACCCTCTCGTTCACCCGTACCCCCCGCGCGCAGCTCGACGAGGTGCTCGCCGAACTGGACGCCCGCGGCGAGTGGTACGACATCTCGTGCCACATCGACGACGACTTCTACATGGTGTCCCTCGACTCCGGCAGCGTGGAGTGGATGGAGAAGCAGCTGCGCTCCCTCGGCGGCATGCCCCTCTACACCATGCGTCCCCCGATGCACTGCGCCGCCTTCGGACCCCTGCGGGACAGGATCGAGGACGAGGTGCTGGCCGGCCTCACCTTCGCCGACCCCACCCTGCCCGTCGTCGCCGACCAGGACGGCGCGGTCCTCACGACGGGCGACGGGATACGGCGGATGCTCCTCGACGGCTACGTCCTGCCGGTGCGCTGGCCGGACGTCGTGACCACCGTCAAGGAGCGGTTCGGCGTCGGCACGATGTACGTGTGCGGCCCCGACAGCCTGTTCGGGAGGGTGGGCTGCACGACCCGCAACTTCGAGGTCGTGCACGCCAGTCCGAGGGCGGCCATGCTCCCGCGCCGGGCTGCCGCCGTCGCCTAGGGCCGCTCGTCCGGACCGTGCCGGGAGAGCCCGTGCGGTCCGGACGAGACCCCTGACGGCGGCGGTCGCCCGGTGCGGGAGCCGGCAACGCCCTTCGGTGACCACGGTCACCGAAGGGCGGTCCCGGATCGCGGCACGCGTCAGCGGCGCCCGGCGAGTCCCGCGACGGCGTTCCAGAGCGTGTCGGGCGTCGCGAAATTGTCCATCGTCAGCGCGTCGTCCACGAAACGCACGTCGTACGCGCTCTCCAGAGAAGCGAGCAGTTCGACCATGCCGAGTGAATCCAGGCCGAGATCACGGAGATCGGCCCCGGATTCCAGCTTCTCGCCGTCGTTGAGAAACGGAAGATGCTTGCGCAGGGTCTCCTCGAACTTCTCGTCCCACATGATGCGTTCCCCTTCCGATGGTGAATCCGGACCACTGCGCAGAATATATTCCTCCCGCTCCTCGGAAATGAGCTCGGCCACCCCCTATTCAGGCCGCGGAAGCCCCCTTATCCGGAGAAAGAATGTTGAAGACGATCGAGGACGCGCTGCACGCGCGGTTCCTGCGCGGGCTCGCCGTGTCCGAGCGGGGGACGGCCCTGCGCACCGGCGAACGGACCGTCTCCTACGAGGAGATGCACACCCTCGCCCTCCAGTGGGCGGGCTCGCTGCTCGCGGACCCCGCCGGTCCGCCCCGGGTGATCGGGGTGCTGGCGGCCAAGGGCGTGGAGGCCTACGCCGGCATCCTGGCCGGGCTGTACACGGGCGCCACGGTGGTCCCCCTGCACCCCGGGTTCCCGGTGGCCCGTACCCGGCGGATGCTGCAGGACGCGGGTGTCCAGGCGGTCGTGGCGGACGACCAGGGCCTCGCCTGCCTCGCGGACCTCGACGGCGCGACCGGCCCCCTGCCCGTACTCGCCCCGTACAGCGCCGGCGGGGACGGCCGCCCGCGCCGCATCGCTGTCTCACCCCGCGACGCGCTCACCGCACCGCGTCCCGTCGCCCCCGAAGACACCGCCTACGTGCTGTTCACCTCGGGCTCGACCGGCCGGCCCAAGGGCGTCCCCATCTCCCACGGCAGCACCCGGCACTACTTCCGCCTCATGGACGAGCGTTACGACTTCGGCGCGGACGACGTCTTCTCCCAGACGTTCGACGTCAACTTCGACTGCGCCATGTTCGACATGTTCTGCGCGTGGGGCGCCGGCGCGAGCGTCCACCCGGTCCCCCTCCAGGGCTACCGGAACCTGCCCGCGTTCCTCGCCGCACGCCGGATGACCGTGTGGTTCTCGACGCCGAGCACCATCTCCCTGATCCGCAGGACCGGCGGCCTCGCCCCCGGCGCGCTGCCCACCCTGCGCTGGAGCCTGTTCGCCGGGGAGGCGCTGCGCGAGAGCGACGCCGCCGACTGGCAGGCGGCGGCGCCCCGTTCCACCCTGGAGAACATCTACGGCCCGACGGAACTCACCGTCACCGTCACCGGGCACCGCTGGTCGCCCGACACCTCGCCGGGCCTGTGCGTGAACGGCCTCGTCCCCATCGGCACCGTGCACGAGGGGCACGACCACCTCCTGCTCGGCGAGGACGGCACCCCCACCGACACCGAGGGTGAACTCGTCGTCACGGGACCGCAGATGACGGCCGGCTACCTCGACCCGGAACACGACCGGGGACGCTTCCTCCAGCACGGCTCCCGCACCTGGTACCGCACCGGCGACCGGGTCCGGCGCCTGGACAACGGCGAACTGATCTACCTCGGCCGCCTGGACGCCCAGGTGCAGATCCAGGGCTGGCGCGTGGAACTGGCCGAGGTCGACCACGCCGTACGCGCCTGCGAGGGCGTGCAGGACGCGGTCACCGTCACCCGGGAGACCGACGACGGCACCGAACTCGTCGTGTTCTACACCGGCGCCGCGTCGTCGCCCGCGGCCCTCGCGGGACGGCTGCGCACCCTGCTCCCCAAGGGCATGGTCCCCAAGCACTACCGGCACGTCGAGGAGTTCCCCCTGAACTCCAACCGCAAGGTCGACCGGCCGCGGCTGAGGACCGAGGCGGCACGGCTCCTGCCCGGCACGGCACCCATCCACTGACCCAGGGTCCGCTCGACCCGACGACCAACCCCTCAGCACGGAACTGGAGAAGACCATGTCCGACGCCACCACGGCCGGCCACGACACCCCCTTCGCGAGGACGATCACCGGTCACGCGGACTCCCTGCACCCGGAAGGCTTCGACTGGGACCCGGACCGCCAGGCGTTCCTGGTGAGCTCCACCCGGCACGGCACCGCGTCGATCGTCGACGGCCACGGCCGCGTCACCCCGCTGGTGACCGACCCCGACCCGCGGATCGTGTCCACCGTCGGCATCACCATCGACCTGCCCCGCAACCGGCTGCTGCTTGGCTACCACGACCTCGGCATCGGCGCCCGCTCGACCCCCGAGACCAATCTCAAGGAGTCCGGGCTCGCCGTCTACGACCTGACCACCGGGGAGGAGCGGTTCCTCGTCGACCTGGCCCTCGGCCCCGAGCCCATGCACGCCGCCGACCGGATCGCCCTCGCCGACGACGGCACCGCCTACGTCAGCGACCCCGCCGCGAACAAGATCTACCGGGTGGGCGTCGACGGCAAGGCCGAGGTGCTCGTGGACAGCCAGGCCCTCTCCCCGGGCTGGGAACTCGGTACCGGCGCCGGTGTCATCGGCATCCGCGCCCTGTCCGGCGGACACCTGCTGGCGATGCACTACACGACCGGACTGCTCGCCCGCGTCCGCGTCGACACCGGAGAGGTCCGCCAGGTCGAACTGGAGAAGCCGATCATCGGCGGCGACGCGTTCGCGCTGCGCGCCGACGGCACCATGGTGGTCGTCAGCAACAAGCTCGCCAACGAGAACGGCGAGGACGCGGTGACGGTCCTCAGCCCCGTCGACGACGACTGGTCCGCCGCCAAGACCGTCCACCACGAGCCGTGGCCGGAGCAGAACCCGACCGACGTCCTGCCCACCCCGCACGGCGACTACGTGCTCAGCGGACGCCCGGAGAAGCTGTTCCAGGGCGAGACCGCCGACGACTTCGTGCTGCGCCGCATCTGAGCCGGCGGGGCCGGGGCCATGCGCCCCGGCCCGCCGCCCCGCGTACGGAACGTGCCGTGCCCCGGTGGTCACCCACCGGGGCAGGGCACGTTTCCCGTCACGGCCCCACCGGGCCGGACCGCTCTCAGGCCTGCGCGGCCTCCGGCGTCTTCGCCTCCGACCAGGTGAGCATGGCCCGCAGCGCCAGCGTCAGGTCGTGCCCCGACGGAGCCCGGTCCGGGTCCACCAGCCACTGCGCCATCACGCCCGTGGCCAGCGCCTGGAAGAACGCGCCGACCGCCTTCAAAGACTCCTCGTCGAGATCCCCGGCGGTCTCGCCGGCGATGCTCTTGAACAGCTCCATCATCGTCCGGCGGCCCTGCTCGATACCGTCGGCGAGCGCCGACTGCAGCTCCGGCACCCGGTCGACCTGCGCGAAGACCTCGAAGCTCGCCAGGAGCAGTTGGCGGCGCGTCGTGTACTTCTCGACGATCTGGGTCCAGGCCGCCTCGAAGCGCTCGACGGGCGGCGCGTCGGGATCCGAGTCGGCGACCTCGGTCGGCTGGATCTCCTGACCGGTGTCGTCCAGCGCTTCCAGGAGCGCCGCGTTCAGCAGCGCCTCCTTGGAACCGTAGTGATAGCCGATGGACGCCAGGTTGGCGCCGGACGCCGCGACGATGTCACGCGTCGTGGTACGGCCGTATCCCTTTTCGATCAGGCAGCGCTTCGCGCCGATGAGCAGGTCTTCACGATGTCCCATGCCACAACCCTAATCCACGTCTTATACATTCGTTTCATACAGTGCTGTAAAGGTGGGCGACGACGCAACCTCTTCGCGGCCGTTGCCGGCTGAGCGAAATCGCCCGGCAGCGCGGCCGCGCCCGGGGGCGGCCGTCCGGAAGCCGAAGGCCCGCCGCGTGAGCGGCGGGCCTCGCCCCGTGGGCCGTCCCCCGTCAGACCCCGGCCACGGCCGCGAGCGCGGCGCGGTCCGTCTTCCCGTGCGCCGTCACCGGCCAGTCGTCCAGCACGTGCAGTTCCCGGGGTGCCATGTACGCGGGAAGCGTCTCCGCGCAGAACGCGCTCAGCTCCGTCCCCTTGGGCGCCGGGACGTCCGGAGCCATGGAGACGAACGCCCCCAGCACCGGATCCCGGTCGGCGCGCTGGATCACCAGCACGGCCGCCGCCGTGATCCCCGGGTACTCGAGGATCTTCCGCTCCACCTCGCCCGTCTCGACCCGGTTGCCGCGGATCTGGACCTGGGAGTCGATCCGGCCGCAGAAGTACATCTCACCGCCCCGCCCCCGGTAGGCCAGGTCGCCGGTGCGCAGCACCAGCTGGCCCGAGCGGGGATCGAGCGGGTCGGGCACCTGGGCGGCCCGGGTGGCCTCCGGATCGTCCCAGTACCCGGTGAACAGGGCGGGGGTGCGCAGATGGATCTCGCCCATGACCCCCGGCTCCTCGACGACCCGGCCGGACTCGTCGACGATCATCATCTCGGCGCCCGGGTGGGCGAACCCGATGGACAGCTTCTCCAGGTCCTCCGGCAGCGGATTGGGCACATCGGTGAACGAGCAGGCCATGGACTCCGTCGCGCCGTAGCAGTTGACGATGCGCGCCTGCGGCAGCAGCTCCTGCAGTCTGCGCAGCTCGGGCAGCGGGAAGTCCTCGCCGCAGAACAGGATGCCGCGCATCCGGTGGAGCTCCGCGAGCTGCGCGGCCTCGTGGCGCAGCGCCGACCGCCAGATCGACGGCACCCCGTCGACCTGCGTCACCTCCATCTCCTGGAGGAACCGCACGAAGCGGCGCGGCCAGCGCAGGGTGTCGCGCGGCACCGGGACGACGGCGGCACCGCTGCCCAGCGCGAGACCGATGTCCAGCAGCGAGAAGTCGAACTGCAGCGGCGAGGTGGTGGCGACCCGGTCGTGACGGGTCACGATGGCGTGCTGCAGCATCCCCCGGTAGAACGAGACGACGCCGCGGTGGCTCATCACCACGCCCTTAGGCCGGCCGGTCGTCCCCGAGGTGAAGATCATGTAGGCCGTGTCGGTGCCGACCGGCTCACGGCGGTGCCTGACCCGGGGCTCGGGCCGGCGTTCCACCAGCAGCCCCTCCGGCCCGAACTGCCCCGTCCCGACGTCGCCCGGCACCCCCTCCCTGCGGCCGTCCACCGCCTGGACGTACAGGGCGGGCCCGACCGTCTCCATCACCGTCAGCAGGCGCTTCAGCGGAGTCTCCGGACTCACCGGGACGAACGTCAGCCCGAGCGACGAACACGCCAGGAACATGGCGATGGACGAGCCCGAGGTGTCCGACTCCAGGATCACCCGGTCGCCCAGGTCGAGACCCAGACCGTCCAGCGTGGCCGCGTAGTCGTGCACCCGCTGCTCCAGCTGCCGGAAGGAGAGCACCGAGGCCCCGCCGTCCGGCGAGGCCTCGACGACGGCCGGCGCGTCGGGTGTCACCCGCGCCCAGGCGAGCATGAAGTCGTGCATCCGGTCGACCGGCGCGGAAACCGGTACGGATATTTCTTGGCGCAAGCTCACGTGATTCTTCCCCCATCACTGGCGGCGAGTTCTATGTAGCCCTGGATTCACTGGATCTTTCGTCCCGGCAAGGGGCGTACACGCGGTCGGCCCGGAGCTGTCGAGCACGGAACCTACGAGGACCGGCCGGATGCGCGACCGACACTCAATTCGTCGGCCGGTAATGGCGCAATTCTCGGACCATGAACAGGATTCCTATCACGCGCCGCACCTCCGGGCAAGGTTCTCCCTCGCAACTCAGGGGCCCTCGGCGCCAGTCGGCACCGGCCCCTGCCCGTCGCGTATTTCCAGGCCAGGAGCTCCGGGGTATTTCCTAGGGGTGCCTAGGGGTGTGGCCACGGCTTTTGCCTCGCGTACCGTGCGGTTGCGTGGCCGCCTGGCGGTGAGGCCTGTCTGCAGGATTAATCGATAACGTGGAGTGTGCCTCGATGAGCGAGTCTGGGATTTTCCTTTCCGGCGGCGAGGACACGCCGGCGGACCGTTTGCTTTCGGCGCGGGAACTGGGGGGAATTCCGGTTTCCGAGCAGCGCCGCATCCTGCTCGGTCTGGTACGGGAACAGACCCGCCTCATGCTGCGCAGGGTCCGCCCCGACGAGGACACGGCCGTCGACGTCGTACGCCCCTTCCGCGAACTGGGTCTCGACTCCCTGGCCCTCGTCGAGATGCACGCCCGGCTGAACGCCGCCACGGGGCTCGCCCTGCCGGTGACGGTCGCGTTCGAGCACCCGACCCCCGCGCTGCTCGCCGAGTACCTGCGGGCGGAGGTGCTCGGACTGTCGGACGACACCCCCGAGCCCGAGCCGGTCGCGCCCGCCGACGACGAGCCGATCGCCGTCGTCGGCATCGGCTGCCGCTTCCCCGGCGGGATCTCCTCACCGGACGACCTCTGGCGCGTGGTCGCCGAGGACCGGACCGTCACCGGCGACTTCCCCCGCGACCGGGGCTGGGACCTGGACCGCCTCTTCGACGAGAACCCCGACGCCCCCGGCCGGAGCTACGTCCGCAAGGGCGGATTCCTCACCGGCGTCGCCGACTTCGACGCCGAGTTCTTCGGCATCAGCCCGCGCGAGGCGCTCGCGATGGACCCGCAGCAGCGGCTGCTGCTGGAGACCGTCTGGGAAGCCGTCGAACGCGCCGGCATCGACCCCACCTCGCTGCGCGGCACCCGCGCCGGCGTCTTCATCGGCGCCGGCGCCCACGAGTACGGCGTCCGCTCCCACGAGGACTCCCAGGGCACCGACGGCTACCTGCTGACCGGCACCGCCCTGAGCATCGCCTCCGGCCGCGTCGCCTACAACCTGGGACTCGAAGGCCCCGCGCTCACCATCGACACCGCCTGCTCCAGCTCCCTCGTCTCCCTGCACCTCGCCGCCGAGTCCCTGCGCCGCGGCGAGTGCTCCCTCGCCCTGGCCGGCGGAGCCACGGTGATGGCGAGCCCCGCCACCTTCACCGAGTTCAGCCGGCAGCGCGGCCTGGCCCCCGACGGCCACTGCAAGGCCTTCGCGGGCGCCGCCGACGGCACCGGTTTCGCCGAGGGCGTGGGCGTCCTCGTCGTCGAACGCCTCTCGGACGCCCGCCGCAACAGGCACACCGTCCTCGCCGTCGTCCGCGGCAGCGGCATCAACCAGGACGGCGCCAGCAACGGCCTCACCGCACCCAACGGCGCCTCCCAGCGGCGCCTCATCCGCCGCACCCTGGCCACCGCGGGCCTCACCACCGACCAGGTCGACGTCGTCGAGGCCCACGGCACCGGCACCACCCTCGGCGACCCCATAGAGGCCCAGGCCGTCATCGCCACCTACGGACAGGACCGCGCCGACGGACACCCGTTGTGGCTCGGCTCGGTCAAGTCGAACATCGGGCACACCCAGGCCGCCGCGGGCGTCGCCGGGATCATCAAGATGATCGAGGCGATGAGGCACGGCGTCCTGCCGAGGACCCTGCACGTCGACGAACCCTCACCCAACGTCGACTGGTCGGCGGGCGACGTACGCCTGCTCACCGAACCCGTGCCCTGGCCCGCCGGCGACGAGCCCCGCCGCGCAGGCATCTCCGCCTTCGGCGTCAGCGGCACCAACGCCCACATCGTCCTCGAGGAACCGCAGCCCGAGGACACCGTCCCGCTCGACGCACGCCCGGCCGACGCCTCCTCCACCGCCGCCCACACCCCGCTGCTCATCTCGGCCAGGAACGACGCCGCCCTGCGCGACCAGGCCGCCCGGCTGCTGCACCTCGTCGACGCCGACACCGGCCTGACCCCCGCCGACCTGGGCCACTCGCTCGCCACCACCCGCGCCGCCCTCGGCGAACGCGCCGTCCTCGTCGTCAAGGACCGCCCCGCGCTCCGGGACGGACTGCGCGCCCTCGCCGCCGGGGAGAACGGCCCCGACCTGTACCGCGGCACCGCGCACGGCGGGGGAGTCGCCTTCCTCTTCACCGGCCAGGGCAGCCAGCGCGTCGCGATGGGACGCGGCCTGTGCGACGCCTTCCCGGTCTTCGCCAAGGCACTCGACGAGGCGGCCGGCTACCTCGACCTCCAGCTCGAACGCCCCCTGCGCGACGTGCTGTTCGCCGCCGAGGGAACACCCGAGGCGGCGCTCCTGGACCGCACCGGCTACGCCCAGGCCGCCCTCTTCGCCGTGGAGACGGCCCTGTTCCGCCTGGTCGAGTCCTGGGGACTGCGCCCCGACTTCCTCGCCGGCCACTCCATCGGGGAGCTCACCGCGGCCCACTGCGCCGGCGTGCTCTCCCTGGAGGACGCCGCCACCCTGGTCGCCGCGCGCGGCCGGCTCATGCAGGAACTCCCGGAGGGCGGCGCGATGCTCGCCGTCCAGGCCACCGAGGACGAAGTCCTCCCGCTGCTCGGCGGGTCGGTGGGGATCGCCGCCGTCAACGGACCGACGTCCGTCGTCGTGTCCGGCGCCCTCACCGCGGTCGAGGCGGTCGCGGAGCACTTCACCGGACTCGGCCGCAGGACCAGCCGGCTGCGGGTGTCCCACGCCTTCCACTCACCGCTCATGGAGCCCATGCTGGCCGAGTTCGAGCGGATCGCCGAGATCCTCACCTACTCCGCGCCCGGGATCCCCGTCGTCTCCAACGTCACCGGACGGCTCGCCACCGCCGACGAACTGTGCTCCCCCCAGTACTGGGTACGCCACGTCCGCCAGGCCGTCCGCTTCGCCGACGGCGTCCGCCACCTGGCCGCCAGCGGCGTCGGCACCTTCCTGGAACTCGGCCCCGGCGGCGTGCTGTCCGCGATGGCCCAGCAGACACTCGACACCGACGACGCCCTCTGCGTCCCCGTACTGCGCCGCGGCCGGGACGAGGAGCGCGAACTCCTCGGCGCCGTCGCCCGCGTCCACGCCCACGGCGCGTCCCTCGACGGCGCCGCCCTCTTCGCCGACCGCGACGCACGCCGCGTCGACCTGCCCACGTACGCCTTCCAGCGCCGCCGCTACTGGCTGACCGCGCCGCCCGCCGAGGGCGACGCGCCCGGCCTCGGCCAGACCGCCGTCACGCACCCGCTGCTCGGCGCCGCCGTGAGCCTCGCCGGGGCCGACACCGCCGTCCTCACCGGCCGCCTGTCCCCGCGCTCCCAGCCCTGGCTCGCCGACCACGTCATCTCCGGCGTCACCCTGCTGCCCGGCACCGGCTTCGTCGAGCTGGCGATCCGCGCCGGGGACGAGGTCGGCTGCCCGGTCGTCGAGGAACTGACCATCGAGGCCCCGCTGGTCCTGCCCGCCGAGGGCGGCGTCGCCGTCCAGGTCGTGGTCGGCGGCGCCGACGACGCGGGCTCGCGGCCCGTCGAGGTGTTCTCGCGGGCCGAGGGCAACGACCCGTCCGGCGGCGACGCCCCCTGGACGCGGCACGCCACCGGACTCCTCGGGCGGACCGCGGGCACCCCGCACTCCGACCTCACCACCTGGCCCCCGCCCGGCGCCCAGCCCCTCGACGTCACCGGCCTGTACGACGACATGGCCCGCGACGGCTACGGCTACGGCCCCGTCTTCCGGGCCGTCAAGGCCGCCTGGCGACGCGACGGCGAGGTCTTCGCCGAGGTCGCCCTGCCCGACGAACACCGCGCAGCGGCCGCCGCCTTCGGACTCCACCCCGCCCTGCTCGACGCCGCCCTGCACACCGCCGACCACACCGATCCGGAACCGGTGACGGACCAGGTCCGCGTCCCGTTCTCCTGGAACGCCGTCACCCTGCACGCCGCCGGGGCCGCGACCGTACGCGTCCACATCACCGCCACCGGACCCGACGCGCTCTCCCTCGACCTCGCCGACACCGCCGGCGCACCCGTCGCGAGCGTCGGCTCCCTCGTCCTGCGCCCGGTCTCCGCGCAGCAGCTCCACGCGGCCCGCACCGGCAGCGGCGGAGCGCTCTACCACGTCACCTGGCGGCGCCTCACCGCCACCGACCAGCCCCGAGCCGTCGAAACCGCCCATTGGGACGGCAGCGCCGACGCCCTGGACCGGCTGGCCACCGCACCGGCCGGCACCCCCGCCGCCGTCTTCCTCGACACCCCGGACGGCCCCGCGGACACCGATGTCCCCGGCCAGGTCCGCACGGCCGTCACCCACGTGCTCGACGCCGTACGCGGCTGGCTCGCCGACGAACGCCTCGCCGACAGCCGCCTCGTCGTCCGCACCCGCGGCGCCGTCCGGGCGACCCCCGACGACCGGCTCCTCGCCCACCAGGCCGCCGTATGGGGCCTCGTACGCTCCGCGCAGGCCGAGAACCCCGACCGGATCGTCCTCCTCGACACCGACGACACCGACGAAACCGCTGCCGGCGCCACCCGCCACCCCGTACCGGACGCCCTGACGACGGCCGCCCTCCTCGCCACCGGCGAACCCGAGATCGCCCTGCGCGACGCCGTGCCCTGGGTCCCGCGCCTGACCGCGGACCGGACGCCCGCCGCATCCGACGCCCCCCGCTGGGACGACGGCAGGACCGTCCTCATCACCGGTGGCACCGGCGGCCTCGGCGGCCACCTGGCCCGCCACCTCGTCACCCGCCACGGCGCCCGGCACCTGCTGCTCACCAGCCGCCGCGGCCCCGACGCCCCCGGCGCCCGCGAACTCGCCGCCGAACTCACCGAGGCCGGCGCCGACGTCTCCGTCACCGCCTGCGACATGTCCGACCGCGCGGCGGTCACCGCCCTGCTCGACGGCATCCCCGCCACCCACCCCCTGGGCGCCGTCGTCCACACCGCGGGCGTCGTCGACGACGGCCTCGTCGCCACCCTCACCCCCGAACGCGTCGACACCGTACTGCGCCCCAAGGCGGACGCCGCCTGGCACCTGCACGAACTCACCCGGCACCTGGACCTCACGGCCTTCGTCCTGTACTCCTCGATGGCCGGCCTCCTCGACGGAGCGGGCCAGGGCAACTACGCGGCCGCCAACGTCTTCCTCGACGCCCTCGCCGGACAGCGCAGGTCCCAAGGGCTGCCCGCCACCTCCCTCACCTGGGGCCTGTGGACCGGCGACGTCGGCATGGGCGCCCACCTCGACGAATCCGCCCTGCAACGCGCCCGCCGCCTCGGCATGGAGGGCCTCGCCCCCGAGGACAACCTCGCCCTGTTCGACCAGGCCGTCACCGCCGGCCCCGCGACCGTGGCGCCCCTGCGCATCGACTTCGACGCGCTGCGCGCCCGCGCCGACGGCGTCCCCGCCCTGCTGCGCGACCTCGTGCGGGTCCCCACCCGCCGCGCCGCCGCGCGCACGGCCGGCCCCGCCCTCTCCGACACCGTGCGGCGCTGGGCCGGACTCGACCCCGCCGAACTGACCGAGAACCTGCTCGACCTCGTCCGCACCCAGGTCGCCGACGTCCTCGGCCACGACGGCGCCGCGTCGATCGGACCCGCCCGCGCGTTCAGCGAGATGGGCTTCGACTCGCTCGCCGCCGTCGAACTCCGCAACCGCCTGGGCTCCGTCACCGGCCTGCGCCTCAGCGCCACCCTCACCTTCGACTACCCGACCCCCCAGGCCCTCGCCGACCACCTCGCCACCAAGGTCGTCAAGCCCGCCGCCGGACAGCTCCCCGGCCGGCCCGCCGCCGCCGTCGCCGCCACCGACGAACCGCTGGCCATCGTCGGCATGGCCTGCCGCTACCCCGGCGACGTCACCTCCCCCGAGGACCTGTGGCGACTGGTCGCCGCGGGCGAGGACGTCATCACGCCCTTCCCGGCCGACCGCGGCTGGGACCGGGACCTCTACGACCCCGAACCGGGCACACCCGGCAAGAGCTACGCCCGCGAGGGCGGCTTCCTCCACGACGCCGCCCAGTTCGACGCCGCCTTCTTCGGCATCAGCCCCCGCGAGGCCCAGGCCATGGACCCCCAGCAGCGCCTGCTCCTGGAGACCGCCTGGGAGACCCTGGAACGGGCCGGCATCGACCCGCACTCCCTCAAGGGCAGCGACACCGGGGTCTTCGCCGGAGTGATGTACCACGACTGGGGCCTGCGCATGGGCCCGCTGCCCGAGGACGTCGCCGGCTACCACGGCAACGGCAGCCTCGCCAGCGTCGTCTCCGGCCGCGTCGCCTACTCCCTCGGCCTCGAAGGACCGGCCGTCACCGTCGACACCGCCTGCTCGTCGTCCCTGGTCGCCCTGCACATGGCCGCCCAGGCCCTGCGTTCCGGCGAATGCTCCCTCGCCCTCGCCGGCGGCGTCACCGTCATGTCTACCCCGGACACCTTCGTCGACATGAGCCGCCAGGGTGGCCTGTCCGCCGACGGACGCTGCAAGTCCTTCGGAGCCGGCGCCGACGGCACCGGCTGGGGAGAGGGCGTCGGCCTCCTGCTCGTGGAGCGCCTCTCCGACGCCCGCCGCAACGGCCACCGGGTACTCGCCCTCGTACGCGGCTCGGCCGTCAACTCCGACGGCGCGAGCAACGGCCTCACCGCCCCGAACGGCCCCTCGCAGCAGCGCGTGATCCGCCAGGCCCTGGCCGCCGCCGGACTGAGCGCGGCGGACGTCGACGCCGTCGAGGGACACGGCACAGGCACCACCCTCGGCGACCCGATCGAGGCGCAGGCACTGCTGGCCACGTACGGCCAGGAACGCGCGGAGGACCGGCCGCTGTGGCTGGGCTCCATCAAGTCGAACATGGGCCACACCCAGGCCGCCGCCGGAGTCGCCGGTGTCATCAAGATGGTCATGGCGATGCGCCACGGCCGGCTCCCGCGCACCCTGCACGCCGACGACCCGAGCCCCCAGGTCGACTGGACCGAGGGCGCCGTACGACTGCTCACTCAGCCCCAGGGCTGGCCCGCCGCACCGGGCGGACGCCCGCGACGGGCCGGCATCTCCTCCTTCGGCATCAGCGGCACCAACGCCCACGTCGTCATCGAACAGGCCCCCGACGCCGCGACACCGGCGGCGGACACCTCGCGGCCCACGGGCACCGACGACCGCCCCGCCGTCCGGACCCCCCTGCTGCCCTGGGTGATCTCCGCCAGGACCCCGGAGGCACTCCAGGCCCAGGCGGCCGTACTGCGCCACCGCCTGGACAACCTCATGGACGACGAACTGGCGCCGGCCGGGCGGACCCTGGCCACCTCGCGCGCTCTGCTGGAGGAGCGGGCCGTGGTGGTCGGGGACGGCCGGGACGCTCTCGCCGACGGACTGGCCGCGATCGCCGACGGCACGGGGACGATCGTCGCACAGGCCCTGCAGGGCAAGACGGCGGTGCTGTTCACCGGGCAGGGGAGTCAGCGGCTGGGGATGGGGCGGGAGTTGTATGCCGCGTTCCCTGTCTTCGCTGCCGCGTTCGATGCTGTGTGTGGCGAGTTGGATCCGTTGCTGGGGCGGTCGTTGCGTGAGGTGGTGTGGGGTGAGGATGCCGGGCTGTTGAACCGGACTGTCTTCGCTCAGGCCGCTTTGTTTGCGGTGGAGACGGCGTTGTTCCGGTTGGTGGAGTCGTGGGGTGTGCGGCCGGACTTTGTGGCTGGGCATTCGATCGGTGAGCTGGTTGCGGCGCATGTTGCTGGTGTGTGGTCGTTGAAGGATGCGGCTGTGCTGGTGGCGGCGCGGGGCCGGTTGATGCAGGCGTTGCCGGAGGGCGGGGCGATGCTCGCCGTCCAGGCGACGGAGGACGAGGTTCTGTCGCTCCTGGATGACGAGGTGGGTCTCGCTGCGGTCAACGGGCCGTCGTCCGTGGTGGTTTCGGGCACGGCAGCAGCTGTGGGCGTCATTGAGGAGCACTTCGCGGGGCTGGGGCGGAAGACGACCCGGCTGCGGGTGTCGCACGCCTTCCACTCCCCGCTGATGGAGCCGATGCTGGCCGAGTTCCGTGCGGTCGCCGACTCGCTCAAGTATGCCGATCCGTCGATCCCGGTCGTCTCGAACCTGACCGGTGCCGTGGCGTCCGCCGCTGAGCTGCGTGACCCGGGCTACTGGGTGCGGCACGTCCGTGAGGCCGTACGGTTCGCCGACGGCGTGCGGGAGTTGAGGGCGCAGGGCGTCGTTCGGTTCGTCGAGTGCGGGCCCGATGCCGTGCTGACCGCGATCGCGCCGCAGAGCCTCGACGGCGACGACGGCGTCATGCTCACCGCGCTGCTGCGCAAGGACCGTCCCGAGGACGCGTCGGCCGTCACCGCGCTCGGCCGGCTGTTCGCGGCGGGCGGCTCGGTCGACTGGTCCCCGTTCTACGCCGGTCACGCTTCCCGGCACGTCGACCTGCCCACGTACGCCTTCCAACACCAGCGCTACTGGCTCGACTTCCCGCAGGTGAGTGCCGGGGACGTCGGTTCGGCCGGCCTGGAAGGCATCGATCACCCCCTGCTGACGGCCGTGGTCGTGTCACCCGACTCCGACGGTCTGGTGCTGACGGGCCGACTCGCTCTCGACACCCACCGGTGGATCGCCGACCACGATGTGCTGGGCCGGGTTCTGCTGCCGGGCACCGGGTTCGTGGAGCTGGCGGTCCGCGCGGGTGATCAGGTCGGCTGCGGCGTCGTGGAGGAGCTGACGCTGGAGGCGCCGCTGGTCCTGTCCGCCGAGGGTGGTGTCGCGGTCCAGGTGGTCGTGGGCGCCGCCGACGTGGAGGGCTCGCGCTCGGTCGAGGTCTTCTCCCGCGCCGAGGGAGCGGACATGCCGTGGACGCGGCACGCGGCTGGACTCCTGGGACGCACGGCGACCGCACCGGACTTCGACCTGACGGCATGGCCCCCGCCCGGTGCGGCGGTTGTGGACGTCGAGGGCGCGTACGAGCGGCTGGCGAACCGGGGGTACGGCTACGGCCCGGTGTTCCAGGGGCTCAAGGCGGCCTGGCGGCGCGGCGACGACGTCTTCGCCGAGGTCGCGCTGCCCGAGGACGCGTGGGCGGAAGCCGCCAGCTTCGGCCTCCACCCGGCCCTGCTGGACACGGCGATGCACGTCGACCTGCTCCTCGACGGGACCGAGGAGGACGAGGGCGCGACCCTGCTGCCCTTCTCCTGGAACGGCGTGTCCCTGCACGCCGGCGGTGCCTCCTCCCTGCGCGTCCACATCAGGCGCGTACGCGGTGAGGAGGTCTCGGCCATCGGCGTCGCGGACATGACCGGGCAGCTCGTGGCGACCGTCGAGTCGCTTGTCTCCCGGCCGGTGTCGGTGGGGCAGTTGGAGTCGGCGGGTGGTGCGGCGGACCGGTCGTTGTGGCGGATCGGCTGGAACCCGGTGAGTGTCGAGGCGCCTGCCTCGTCCGGCGGGGTGCTGCCGGTGTGGGACGACCTCGCGG
>NZ_JBIBFR010000045.1:0-28553 GCF_042956125.1 Streptomyces sp. NPDC008313 | reverse complement strand
TCGAACTCATCGGCGGCGTCCGCTTCCCCGCCATCGGAGACCTCCCCTACCTCCTCACCCTCGCAGGCCACGGCTTCTACTGGTTCCGACTGCGCCGGTCCGCCTCCCAGTTCCGCCCGGCGCAGTTGATGGCGTGCCCGTGAAAGGACCCGTCACCATGCCCAGGACCGCGTCACCCCGTGCCGGCAGCGTCGCCACCGCCTCGCTGCTGACCTCGCTCGCCGGGCTGCTGTACGAGTGGCTGCCGCGGCAGCGCTGGTTCGCGGGCAAGGGCCGCCCCGTCACAGGGCTTTCGCTGCGGTCGACGACGGAGCTGTACCCCGGCTGCCTGCACGTGCTCGTGCACACCGAACACGCGGGTCCGCCCCGGCGCGGCGACTGCGACACCCCGCCCGCCGACGACTGCTACCAGCTCCTCCTCGGCGTGAGGGACGTCCTCGCGCCCCATCTCGCCGGCGCGCTGATCGGCAGGGCCACGCAGGGCCCGCTGGCCGGGCTGATGGTGTACGACGCCCTTCAGGACCCGGAGACCGCGGCCCTGCTCCTGGAACGGCTGCGCAACCCCGGCAGGGCGGGCCCGCTGCGCTTCGAGCGCGGAGTCGGCACGGCCCTGCCCGCCGGGCTGACCCCTCGTCTGCTGGCGGCCGAGCAGTCCAACTCCTCGCTGGTGTACGGCGACGCGTTCATCCTGAAGGTCTTCCGCAGGGTCCAGCCCGGGATCAACCCGGACCTGGAGGTGCCCTCGGCCCTGGCCCGGCAGGGGTGCACCAGGGTTCCCGCGCCCGCGGCGTGGTTCCGCACCTCGCAGCCGCAGGAGGCGACGCTCGGCGTGCTCCAGCCGTTCCTGCCCGGCGCCTCCGACGGCTGGGAGCTGGCGGTCGGCTCGCTCGCCTCCGGGCGGGACTTCACCGACGAGGCGTTCGAACTGGGCCGGGCCACCGCCGAGGTGCACCTCGCCCTGGCCGGGGCGTTCCCGCTGGACGCGCCCAGCCGGCGCCGCGACCGGCGTCTCGCGGCCGCCATGAGCGAGCGGCTGGACGCCACGGCCCGCTGCGTGCCCGCGGTCCAGCCGTACGTGCCCGGTCTGCGGACGGCGTTCGAGGCGGTCGCGGCCCTCGACTCGGCGCGCCCGCCTCAGCGCATCCACGGCGACCTGCACCTCGGCCAGGTGCTGCGGGCCGGCCGGCGGTGGTTCGTCATCGACTTCGAGGGCGAGCCGGCCCGCCCGCTCGCCGAACGCCGGCGCACCCAGTCGCCCGTACGCGACATCGCGGGAATGCTGCGGTCCTTCGACTACGCCGCCCGCACCCGCGACCCCTGGGATCCGGAATGGGCGCTGCGCTGCCGGGACGCCTACTGCGCCGGGTACGCGGCCGAGGCGGACTGGGACCCGCGTGAGGAGCCCGCGCTGCTGCGGGCCCACGAGACGGACCGGGCCGTGTACGAGGTCCTGTACGAGGCCCGGCACCGGCCCGACTGGCTGCCCGTGCCGATGGCCGCGATCAGACGTCTGGCCGGGACCCCGTGACCCGCCGGTCCCGTTCGCTCCACCCGCACCACCCGCACAGCGGGCTCGCGACACCCCGTCATGAACTCTCCGATCGCGTTCGAGGAGGCTGAAACCGTGGTTCCCCGCAGCAGCACGTCCCCCACCGGGCGTCGCGCCATCGTGCGTTCACCCGAGACGCCCGGCACGTCGGCCACGCTCGACGCGCCCGGCACGTCCGGCCGCCCCGCCCCGTCGGCCACCGCCACCGCCACCGAGGCGCCCGCGCGCCGGCCGAGGCGCGCACGCAAGACCGTCCCCGTGCCCGCCCCGGTCCCGGCGCCGGCCACCATCGACCCCGCCGACCGGGAGCGTCTGCTGTCGGGCACCCACCACGACCCGCACGCCGTGCTCGGCGCGCATCCGGTGCCCGGTGGCGTCGCCTTCCGGGTGCTGCGCCCCTACGCCCGGTCGGTGGCCGTCACCGTGGCGGGCAGCCGCACGGAGCTGGACGACGCGGGCGACGGCTTCTTCACGGCCGTGCTGCCGCTGGAAGCGATTCCCGAGTACCTGCTGCACATCGCGTACGACGGCGTCGAACTGGAGGTGCGCGACCCGTACGCCTTCCTGCCCGCGCTGGGCGACTTCGATCTGCATCTGATCGGCGAGGGCCGGCACGAGGAGCTGTGGAAGGCGTTGGGCGCCCGGACGATGACGCACCAGGGCGTCACCGGAACCCGGTTCACGGTGTGGGCGCCGAACGCGCGCGGGGTCAGGGTCTGCGGGGACTTCTGTCACTGGGACGGCGGCGCGTACACGATGCGGTCTCTGGGCTCGTCCGGGGTGTGGGAGCTGTTCGTGCCGGGGCTCGGCGCGGGCACCCTCTACAAGTTCGACATCACCCGGCCCGACGGCACGCGCACCCTGCGCGCCGACCCGATGGCCCGGCAGTCCGAGGTGCCTCCGGCCACCGCCTCCGTCGTGACCGAGTCGTCGCACGTCTGGGGCGACGAGGAGTGGATGGCGCACCGGGGCGACCGGCCGGTGCACGAGGCCCCGTTCTCCCTCTACGAGGTGCACCTGCCGTCCTGGCGGCCGGGGCTCGGCTACCGGGAACTCGCCGAGCAACTGCCCGCCTACGTGGCCGACATGGGCTTCACGCATGTCCAGCTGATGCCCGTCGCCGAGCATCCCTTCGGTCCCTCGTGGGGCTACCAGATCACCGGGTTCTACGCGCCGACGGCCCGGCTCGGCACCCCCGACGACTTCAAGTACCTGATCGACGCGCTGCACCGGGCGGGCATCGGCGTCCTGATGGACTGGGTCCCGGCGCACTTCCCGCGCGACGACTGGGCCCTGGCCGAGTTCGACGGACGGCCGCTGTACGAGCACCACGACCCGTCGCGGGCCGCCCACCCGGACTGGGGGACGCTGGAGTTCGACTACGGCCGCAAGGAGGTACGCAACTTCCTCGTCGCCAACGCCGTGTACTGGTGCGAGGAGTTCCACATCGACGGCCTGCGCGTCGACGCCGTCGCCTCCATGCTCTACCTCGACTACTCGCGCGAGCCCGGACAGTGGACACCCAACGAGCACGGCGGGCGCGAGAACCTCGACGCGGTCGCCTTCCTCCAGGAGATGAACGCCACCGTCTACCGCCGCAACCCCGGCGTCGTCACCGTCGCCGAGGAGTCCACCGCCTGGGACGGCGTCACCCGCGCCACCCACCACACCGGGCACCACGGCTTCGGCGGCCTCGGCTTCGGGCTGAAGTGGAACATGGGCTGGATGCACGACTCCCTCGAGTACATCCAGCACGAGCCGGTGCACCGCAGGTACCACCACGACGAGATGACGTTCTCGATGGTGTACGCCTACAGCGAGAACTACGTCCTGCCGATCTCCCACGACGAGGTCGTGTACGGGAAGCGGTCCCTGGTCTCGAAGATGCCCGGCGACTGGTGGCAGCAGCGGGCCAACGAGCGCGCGTACCTCGGCTTCATGTGGGCCCACCCGGGCAAACAACTCCTCTTCATGGGCCAGGAGTTCGCCCAGGGCGCCGAGTGGTCCGAACAGCAGGGACCGGACTGGTGGCTGCTGGACCCGGCCTACTCGGCGGAGCCGGACCACCGGGGCGTGCGCGACCTCGTGCGCGACCTCAACACCGTGTACCGGCGGGAGCCGTCGCTGTGGCAGCGGGACACGAGCCCGGAGGGGTTCTCGTGGGTGGTGGGCGACGCGGCCGACGACAACGTGTTCGCGTTCCTGCGGTACGACGCGGAAGGGGTGCCGCTGCTGGCGGTGTCGCACTTCTCGCCCGCCGTGCGGCACGACTACCGGCTGGGCGTGCCCGAGGGGTACGCGGTGTGGCGGGAGGTCGTCAACACCGACGCGGCCCGGTACGGCGGGAGCGGGATCACCCATCCTGAGCCGGTGATCGTGGAGCCGTGCGCGGCGCACGGGCGGACGGGATCCGTCCGGCTCACCCTGCCGCCGCTCGCCACGGTCTGGCTGCGGCCCGAGTAGGCCGTCGCCCCCGTGCCCCTCCCCGGCCGCGCCCTCCGGCCGCTCAGGGGCGCGGAAGCGGGGATGCCATGCTTGGCGCATGGCTCTGCAGATCAGTGCTACCAATCCGGAGCACCCCGCGCTCCTGCTCGAACTGCCCTGGCAGCTTCCCCTGGAGAAGTGGCCGGACCGGCACCTCGTCCCCCTGCCGCGAGGGATCTCGCGGCACGTGGTGCGCTACGCCCGCGCCGGGGACGAGGTCGTCGCCGTCAAGGAGCTCGCCGAGCGCCCCGCCCTGCGCGAGTACGAACTGCTGCGGAGCCTGGACCGGATCGGCATCCCCGCGGTGGACCCGCTCGCCGTGGTCACGGGGCGCTCGGGCGACGACGGTCCCCTCGAACCGGTGCTGATCACCCGGCACCTGGGCGGCTCCATACCGTACCGGTCGATGTTCGAGACGACGATGCGTCCGGCGACGATGCACCGGCTGATGGACGCGCTGGCGGTGCTGCTGGTGCGGCTGCATCTGGCCGGGTTCGCCTGGGGCGACTGCTCGCTGTCCAACACGCTCTTCCGGCGGGACGCGGGGGCGTACGCGGCGTATCTGGTGGACGCGGAGACCGGGGAGCTGCACGCCCGGCTCAGCGACGGGCAGCGGGACTACGACCTGGACCTGGCCCGCGTCAACATCAGCGGCGAGCTGCTGGACCTGGAGGCCTCGGGGGCGCTGCACCCGTCGGTGGACCCGATCGCCTTCGGCGCGGAGATCTGCCGGCGGTACGAGGGGCTGTGGCGGGAGCTGACCCGTACGTCGGTGTATCCGGCGGGCAAGTACCACTACATCGACCGCCGCATCCGCCGTCTCAACGACCTCGGGTTCGACGTCGCCGAGATGCAGATCGCGAACTCGTCCAACGGGGACACCGTCACCTTCGTGCCCAAGGTCGTCGACGCGGGGCACCACCAGCGGCAGTTGCTGCGGCTGACCGGGCTGGACACCGAGGAGAACCAGGCCCGCCGGCTGCTGAACGACCTGGAGAGCTGGATGGCGACGCAGGACGACTACGGGCCGGGGGACGCGCGCCCCGAGGTGCTGGCCCACCGCTGGGTCCGCGAGGTGTTCCGGCCGACCGTGCGCGCGGTGCCGCGCGAGCTGCGCGGGCCGATGGACGCGGCCGAGCTGTACCACGAGCTGCTCGAACACCGCTGGTTCCTGTCGGAGCGCGCCCAGCACGACATCGGCCTGGACACGGCCGTCGAGGACTACGTCACGAACATCCTGCCCCGGGTCCGGACGGGACTGCCGGCCCCGGCGGAGGAGGCCGCGCCGCCCCCGTGACCGGGCGCCCAGGCAGGCCCCGCGCGCCCGGGGCCGCGGAGCGGGATCGGGGGCGGGCCGGGGCGAACGGGTCGACTCGCGGGCCGGACGGGGTGCCCCGGGGCCCGGACCGTTTCCCGTCCGGCCGATCGGGGACCCGCAATCCCATGGTGCGAATCGGATACACGATGATGACGGAGCAGGCCGGTCCCCGTGAGCTCGTCGACCACGTCGTCCAGGCCGAGGACGCGGGCTTCGACTTCTCGGTGACGTCCGACCACTACTTCCCGTGGCTGCGCTCGCAGGGCCACTCGCCCTACGCGTGGAGCGTGCTGGGCGCCGCCGCCCAGGCGACCTCGCGGATCCCGCTGATGACGTACGTGACGTGCCCGACCTTCCGCTACCACCCGGCGGTGGTGGCGCAGAAGGCGGCGACGGTGCAGCTGCTGTCGCAGGGCCGGTTCCGGCTCGGACTCGGCTCGGGCGAGAACCTCAACGAGCACGTGGTCGGCGGCGGCTGGCCGTCCGTCGACGTGCGGCACGAGCGGCTGGAGGAGGCCCTGGGCATCATCCGGGCCCTGTTCGACGGCGGCCACGTGACCCATCACGGGACGCACTTCGACGTGGAGTCGGCGCGGCTGTGGGACCTCCCGGACGCGCCGCCGCCCATCGGCGTGGCCGTGTCCGGGGAGCGGTCCTGCGCGCTGGCGGGCCGCTTCGCCGACCTCGTCATCGCCACCGAGCCGAAGGCGGACCTGCTGGAGGCCTTCGACCGCAACGGCGGCACGGGAAAGCCGCGGGTGGGGCAGCTGCCCGTCTGCTTCGACACCGACCGGAAGGCGGCGGTCGAGCGGGCGCACGAGCAGTTCCGCTGGTTCGGCAACGGGTGGAAGGTCAACTCGGAGCTGCCTCATCCGGACTCCTTCGCCGGGGCGACGCAGTTCGTCACGCCCGACGACGTCGCCGCGTCGATCCCGTGCGGCGACGACCCGGAGGCGTTCGTCGAGGCCGTACGGCCCTTCGCCGAGGCGGGGTTCACCGAGGTCGCCCTGGTGCAGATCGGCGGGGACTCGCAACCGCGGTTCCTGGACTGGTCCCAGAAGACCCTGCTGCCCGCCCTGCGGGAGGCCTTCCCCCAACCTGCGGACAGCTGACGGCAGTTGGAGGGAGGCCGCGCCGCGAGGCGGCGACATAATGTCCGCGTGAACAGTGCCTCCCCCTCCCCCACCGCCGTACCGCGTGTCCCCGTCGTCATCGTCGGCGCGGGGCCCGCGGGCCTGACCGTCGGCAACATCCTGCGGGCCGCCTCCGTCGACTGCGTCGTGCTGGAGAGCGAGAGCAGGGAGTTCATCGAGCAGCGGCCCCGCGCCGGGTTCCTCGAGGAATGGGCCGTGCGGGCCCTGCGGCGGCGCGGACTGGCGGGCCGGCTCACGGACCACGCCGAGGCGCACGGCGAGTGCGAGTTCCGCCACGGCGGTGAACGCCACCGGGTCCGGTACGCCGAGCTCTCCGGCGACCACCACTTCGTCTACCCGCAGCCGCTGCTGGTGACCGACCTGGTGCGCGAGTACGCGGACGTCAGGGGCGGCGACATCCGCTTCGGCGTACGGGACGTGCGGCCGGACGGCCTCGGCACGGACCGGCCCTCGGTGTCCTGGACCGACCCGGGGACGGGCGAACGCACGCGCCTCGACTGCGAGACGGTCGTGGGCAGCGACGGCGCCCGCGGGGTGACCCGTACCTGGCTGCCACCGGGACACGCCCGGGTGTCCCGGTACGACCACGGGGTGGGCTGGCTGGCCCTGCTCGCCGACGCGCCGCCGTCCAGCGACTGCGTCGTGTTCGGCGTCCACCCCCGCGGCTTCGCCGCCCACATGGCACGCGGACCCCACGTCACCCGGTACTACCTCGAATGCCCGCCCGGTGACGGCCCCGGCGACTGGCCGCACGACAGGGTCTGGTCGGAGCTGCGCACCCGGCTGTCGGCCGACGGGGCTCCGCCGCTCACCGAGGGCCGGCTGATCGAGAAGCGGGTGCTCGGCCTGCACAACCACGTCACGGAGCCGATGACGTACGGGCGGCTGCACCTGGCGGGAGACAGCGCTCATCTGGTGGCGCCGATCGCCGCGAAGGGCATGAACCTCGCGCTGCACGACGCTTTCCTGCTCGGGGACGCCCTGGTCGCGGGGCTCGCGGGCGACGACAGCGCACTGCGCGGCTATCCGCGGGCGAGTCTGCGCCGCGTGTGGCAGTACCAGGAGTTCTCGCAGTGGTTCGGGGAACTGCTGCACGGCCCTTCGTCCGGCGACCCGTTCCGGGCGGGCGCGGCGGCGGCCCGGCTGAGGCGGCTGCTCGGCTCCCCCGCCGCGGCGGCCGCGTTCGCCGAGGCCTACATCGGCAAGGAGGGCGGTCACTGAGGTGTCCGGGGCCGCCGCCGTCCCCCGTGCCGGCGGACGGCCGGTACGGGTTCCGCGCCCGTTTGAACACTCCCCGTCACGCCCGCCGTACCTCCGGGAAAGGTTGAGAACCCGGGGCGCAGCGAGGGATGGCCATGGTCGAGGTGCGAGTCTCCACGGACGGACCGGTCGCCGGGAGGTACCGGCTGCTAGGGATCCTGCACGAGGAGGAGGGCCGGATCCACTGGCTCGGTCAGGACGTCGTGACCGCGCGTCCCGTCGGGCTGGCGCGGACCCGGCTCCCGGCGCATCTGTGCGGGGAGACGGCGGGTGACGTCGCCGCCCGGATGCTGCGGGAGACGGAGGCGGTCGAGGCCGCCTGTCCGGGCCGGGTCCCCGCCCTCGTCGACGTCGTCACCGTCGCCGCCGGTGACGTCCGGGACGGCGGAGGCGAGGGGGGTGGTTCCGTGTGGACGGTCACCGAGGGGACCGCTGGGCCGCCGGGCGGCGTGTGCGTGGGCCGCGGTCCGGTCGACCCCGTCCGGGCCGCCCGTACGGGACTCGCGGTGCTCGACGTGCTGGCGGCCGCCCACGGTGCGGGGATCGTCCACGGCGACCTGAGTCCCGGTCAGGTGCTGGTCGGTGAGCGGGGCGAGGCCATGGTCACCGGGTTCGGTCTGATGGGCGCCGCCGTGTCCCCGCGCGTGACCGCCCCGTCGTACGCGTCACCCGAACAGGCCCGCGGCGAGGGCGCGGGCCCGGCGTCCGACCTGTGGGCACTCGGCGCGATCCTGTACACGATGGTGGAGGGCCGCCCGCCGTTCCGGGACCGCGGCCCGGTCGAGGCGACGCTGCGCGCGGTGGGCCGGCTCCCCCTGCGGTCCCCGCTGAACGCCGGTCCGCTGGGGCCCGCGATCCAGGGGCTGCTGCGCAGGGACCCCTCGGAGCGGCTGCCCGAGCCCGTCGTGCGCAAGGCCCTGACCCGCATCGTGCGGACGGAGGCCGCGGAGGCGGCGCGGGCCGACTCCGCGCGGCTGCGCGGTCCGTGCGCGGCCGCCCGGCACAGGGCGCGGACGTGGGGCGGGCGGCGCCCGGGGCGGACGGCTCCGCTGTGGCCTGCCGTGGCCGTCGCCGCCGTCGCCGCGGCGATCGCCGTCGCGGCGGCCGTGCTGCCCGGCGGCGGTTCCCCGGCGGCGGCGCCCGCGCCCTCCCGCGCGGCCTCGGGCGGCCCGTCCGCGACGGCCACCGGCCGGCAGGCGCCGTCGGCTCCGGCCACCGCGCCGGCACCGCCCCCGGCGGGCGGGGACCCGCCGGCCGGGTATGTGCGGTACGAGGCGCCCGAGGGGTTCGCCATCGACCTGCCCCGAGGCTTCGAGCGCCGCACGGCCGACGGCTTCCCCGGTCTCTCGTACCGGGTGACGTTCCGGGCGGACGGTGATCCGCGCACGCTGGCCGTCACCTACAGCGAGCGGCTCGGCGCGGACCCGGTCGCCGTGTGGAGCGCGCTCGAACCGGCCCTGCGGCGCCGCTTCACCGGGTACGAACGGGTCGGCGGCATCCGCGCGGTGACCTACCGGGGCCGTGAGGGCGCCGACATCCAGTGGCTCTCCGGTACCGGCTCAGACCGGGAGCGGACCTTCGGCCGCGGTTTCCTGCTGGGCGCCCACCGGGGGTACTCGCTGCGCTGGACGACACCGGCCGGCGACTGGGACACCGCCGCCAACCGGCAGGCGCTGGCGGTCTTCCTGCGGTCCTTCCGGGACACCTCCGGGTGAGCCGGGCCGCCCTCCCCCGCCGGGCACCCGGCGGGGGAGGGCGGGCCGTCAGTCGTCGAAGTGCGTCTGCGAGCCGGCGGTGGAGGTCGTGGTGCCGACGGCCAGCAGCAGCGCGTGGTCACTGACGGCGGGGCGGCCGTCGTCGAGCACGTTCAGCTGGAGGGCGGCGTCGAAGGTGTAGGGGACCACGGGGTCCGGGTGCCCTGTGGGCCGGGCGTAGTTGAGGGCGAACGGCCTCACGAGTTCCTCCCGCGGTCGCGTGTTGTGCGGACGCACATCCGTACGTGTTACCCCTGTAAGGCATTCATCACGGTCCGCCACATCGAGGTGAAGGTCGTCACATCGCGCGCATGACGGGTTGTCAGTCCGTGGTGTAGCGGTAACGGGTCCACAGCGGCAGGACGTACCAGCAGACCAGGTACCAGACGAGGATGCCGGCGACGAGCCAGGGCACGTAGGCGTCGTGCGTGGCGACGCGCAGGATCAGCAGCAGCGACGAGGCCATCGTCGCCAGCAGCAGCAGGAGCCCGACGAAGGTCATCCGCGACGCCCACCGCACCGCCTGCGGTTTCACGCGCCGGCCGGCGACGATCCGGTGCAGGGACACCGGGCCGATCAGGGCGCCGGTCGCCGAGGCGCCCAGCAGGACCGTCACGATGTAGATGGTCTTGTCGGTGTGCTGCAACTGCTCGTAGCGCGGGGTGAACACGACGGTGAGCAGGAAACCGAAGAGGATCTGCACGCCCGTCTGGGCGACCCGGACCTCCTGGATGAGCTCCACCCACTTGCGGTCGGCCCGCTCGTCCTCCGTCTCGTGGCGGCCCCGCCCACCGTCGCCCGCACCGATTCCCGCCACCGCACACGCCCTTCTCACGGCCCGGACCGCCTCCCGGCCCGGGCACCGGATTCCTGCACTGCCTCTTGCTTTACCCGCTCATGAACGATTGACCGGGCGTGACGGGGCCGGAGGCGGAAACGGGCGCGGGGCGTTTGGTGTTCCGCGCAACGGCAATCCGGTTGCCATGAGTGACACGAACAGGAATACGAACGCTCAGTCCCGCACGGCCTCGTCGAAGGGCCGGAGCACGGCGAAGAAGGCAGCGGAGGGCCGGACGAAACCGGCTGACGCGGCGAAGGCCGCGGGTGCGGCCGCCCAGGCTCCGGCGGGCGAGGCCGCCGGGAAGACGACGGAGGCCGCACGCGGCGCCACGGCCAAGGCCGGTGACGCGGCGTCGGCCGCCCGGCAGCTGTCGGGCCGGGCGGTCGCGGTGACGGGCAAGGCGGCGCAGAGCGCGACGCGGACCGCCGCGAAGGGGGTCGGCGCGGGCCGCGAGGCGGTCGTCTCGGCCTCAGGCCAGGTGGCGTCCACGGCGAAGACCGCCTGGACCGTCGTCGCCCACCGCAAGCTGGTCAGCGCGGGCGTCGGCGCGGGCCTCACGGCCCTCGGCCTGGTGTCCTTCGCGGCGGGCCGCCGCGCCGAGCGCGGTACGCACGGTCCGGTGACCCGCCTGACGGGCGGCCGCTTCTGACATCCGCCCCTCTCGCCCGCCCCTCTCGCCCGCGCCTTGCGCCGCGTGTCACCAGCGGCTCTCGACCTGATCCTTGATCCGCCGGTCGTAGAGAGCCTGGATCGCGGCGAGCGTCTCGGGCGGGAGGGGCGGCAGCTTCCCGGCGGCCGCGTTGGCCCGGGCCTGCTCGGGCGAGCGGGCGCCGGGGATCACCGTGGTCACGCCGGGCTGCTGCACGATCCACGCCAGGGCCGTCTGGGCCGGGGTGAAGCCCTCCGGGGCGAGCTCGCCGAACTCGGCCGCCGCCTCGACGCCCGTCGCGAAGTCGACGCCGGAGAAGGTCTCGCCCTGGTCGAAGGCCTCGCCGTGACGGTTGAACGTCCGGTGGTCGTTCTCGCCGAAGACGGTCTCCTTCGTGTACTTGCCCGACAGCAGCCCGGAGGCCAGCGGCACCCGGGCGATGATGCCGACGCCCGCCTCCCGCGCGGCCGGGAGCACCTCGCGCAGCGGCTTCATCCGGAACGGGTTCAGAATGATCTGCACGCTCGCCACGTTCGGGCGTGCGATCGCCGTCAGCGCCTGCGCGCACGTCTCGACGCTCACTCCGTACGCCGCGATCCGGTCCTCGTCCACCAGGGTGTCGAGGGCGTCGAACACCTCGTCGGACGAGTAGACCGGGGTGGGCGGGCAGTGCAGCTGCACCAGGTCGACGCGGTCGACGCCGAGGTTGCGCCGGGAGCGGTCGTTCCAGGCGCGGAAGTTGTCCAGGACGTAGTTCTCGGGGATCTGGTCGACGCGGCGGCCCATCTTCGTCGCGACCATCACGTGCAGGTCGGGCCTGCCGCTCAGGAACGCGGCGATCGTCTGCTCGCTGCGCCCGTCGCCGTACACGTCCGCCGTGTCGAAGAAGGTGACGCCCGACTCGGCCGCCGCCTCCAGGACCGCCAGGGCGTCCTTGTCGTCGACGTCGCCCCAGTCGGCGCCCAACTGCCATGTGCCGAGACCGATCACCGACGCGTGCCGGCCCGGCCTGACGAATTCACGCTCATCCATGCCGCCAGTCTGTCACCCCGGGCAGCACGCCGCCGTCGGGCGGCCGGGGCCCTCGTACCGAGGCCCGGCCGCCCGACGGCGCCGCTGTCACACCCTGCGCCAGCGCGCCATGGCGAACGAGAACACACCGAACAGGACGAGTCCCGCCGCCACGCACACCAACAGGCCTGGGCCGGCCGGTGTTTCGGCGAAGGACTTGAGGGTGTCGTCCAGCCCCTTCGCCTTGTCCGGCTCGTAGTCGACGGCCGCCCGCACGGCGAAGACCCCCGCCGCGGCGAAGACGAGACCGCGGGCCACGCCGCCGCCGACGCCCGTGAGGTCGACGGCCTGCCGGGTCCGGCGCGACATCGCACCGAGCTTCAGGTGCTTGTGGTACTTCCGCAGGACGGCGCTCACGCCGATCCAGACCCCCGCGACCACGACGCCGATCCCCGCCCCGGCCACGATCCACCGCCCGGCGGGCATCTCCATGACCTGGGCGGTCACGTCACGGGACTGCTTGTCGCTGGAGCCGCCACCGCCGGAGCCCGCCGCGAAGGACAGCACGGAGTAGGCCGCGAAGGCGTAGAAGACGCAGCGCGCGGCGGCCGCCAGCCGCTTCTTCGCGCTCCGGCCGTCGGGGCCCGCCGCGCCGAACACCAGTTCGGACAGGCGCCACAGCGCCATGCCCACCACGCCGATTCCCAGCGCCCACAAAAGGACGGCCCCGAAGGGCCGTCCGGCGATCTCCTGGAGCGCTCCGCCCCGGTCCGCCTGGCGTTCGCCGTCGCCGAAGGCGACCCGCAGTGCCAGCACTCCGACGAGGAGGTAGATCACCCCCCGGGCGGTGAGCCCCGCGCGTGCCGCCGTCTCGGTCATCGAGCCCTTCGCGGCACGCCGCGCCCGGACCGGGCCCTCCTCGGCCAGCGCGCTCGCGTTCATACGGCGCGGGAGCCGCCCTGAGCGCTCCCCTCCAGCCGCAGCTGGACCTGGATCTCCTGGTCCCCGGCGTCCGTGCCCGCCTCCTGGACGGTGAACGCCTCCTCCAGGACCTCCCGCAGCCGCCGGACCGCGAGGTGGGTGCCCTGGACCTCGGCGGTCACCGGGCCGGAGAGCCGGGCGGGTGATGCCTGCGCTCCCTCACCGGTGCCGCCGGCGGACTCGGCGGCCTCCGCCGGGGCGGGCAGGTCGAACGTGGACGTCCAGACGGTCGGACGGTGCGACTCGTCCTCCCGCGGTGCCTCCTCCGCCGTACGGTCGCAGGCGAAACGCCCCTCCAGGACCTCGAACACGGTCCCGGCGTCCGCTGCCGAGCCGTCGCTGAGTACTACTTGAACCTGAGATGCGGGCAGCCGCAACGCATTCACGACGTGTCCTCCCTTGTGCTGTGGGGAGCCGGGCTCCGGTGAGCGCGGCCCTGTCCTGCTGGGCACCCCTGCCGGGCGCGGACCATGGGTCCGGGCAGCGGACCGCCGGGGCCGCCGGTCAGTCCTCGCCACGGACGATGTTGCTCTCCGTGTCGGCGCCGCGCTCGGCCTGCGGGCCGGCGTGCGGCGCCCGCGCGGGAATGTGCGTGACGACGCGGCCCTCGATCTCGTGATGGTCCGCCGTCAGGCGGCCGTCGCGGGTGCTGATCCCGGATTCCATGTCCGGACACCTCCTGCTTCCGCTTCCACCCCCGTGCCGTGGATCCGGGTACCCCCCGCACGCGGACACACTCCCGGCGGGGCGCTGCCGACCGCCTCCCGGTCCCCCGTACCCGCCCTGGTCAGCACGGCCCGTGGGCTATGTTGAGTTCTCGTGGGACACGAAGGAGGCGGACCGGTGTCATCGCCGCAGCAGGCACGCGCGCAGGCGTCCGCGATCACCTCGGGCAGGACGGCTCCCGACACGGACGCCGCGCCCACGTCCCGGCTGCGGGAGATGTTCGACGGGCCGCGCCTGTCCCCCGGCCAGCGGCGCATCGCCCAGTACCTGATCGAGAACATCACCGAGGCCGCGTTCCTGTCGATCACGGATCTCGCCGAGCGCGCCGGGGTGAGCCAGCCGTCGGTGACCCGGTTCGCGTCGGCCGTGGGCTTCAGCGGCTATCCGGCGCTGCGCGAGAGGCTCCAGGCGATCGCGCTCAGCACCCTGGCCGGCGCCCCCGCCGAGAACCGCAGCAACGAACTGCAGTCGGCGGTGGACGCGGAGATCGAGAACCTGGAGAACCTGCGGCGCGATTTCGCCGACCCCGACCAGGTCATCGCCGTCGGCCGGGCCCTGTCGAGGTCGACGCCGCTGACGGTGCTGGGACTGCGGATCTCCGCCTCGCTGGCCGAGTACTTCGCGTACGCGGCCCGGCGCATCCACCCCGACGTCCGGCTGCTGACGCGGGGCGGCTCGGTCGCCTACGACGCGCTGCTGCAGTCCCGCGAGGCCGGTGGCACCTGGCTGCTGGCGTTCGCGATGCCCCGGCATGCCCAGGAGACGCTGACGGCCGTGCGGGTCGCGCGCAGCGCGGGGCTGAGGGTGGCCCTGATCACCGACCTGGCGCTGGGTCCGCTCGCGGACGAGGCCGACGTCACCTTCGCCACCGGCACCGGGTCGCGGCTGGTCTTCGACTCGTACGCGGCGCCCGTGGTGATGTCGGCGGCGCTGCTCCAGGCCATGACCGACGCCGATCCCGAGCGGACGCACGCCCGGCTGGAGGAGTACGAGCAGTTCGCCGACCAGCACCAGTTCTTCCTGAAGGACTGAGGGAACGTCCGAGCCGGGCCCGGAAGACGCCCCTTATCACCCTGTTTCGCCACACCCTTACATGATCACCATCGAACCGCGCATGAATTTTTTCATGCTCCTTGCGTATCCGGCGGTATATATAAATACTGCTCGCGGATCGCGGCTCCGGAACTTCCCGGACCGCACCACGAGCACCAGGGGCCACCCGCTCCTACCCATCGGGTCCCCAGGCGCTCGGACGGGCACGTCGTGACGAGCGCCCGCGGCGGCGGCCCCGGCCACCCCTAGGGCCAGGGGCCGCCGCAGACACCAACCAGCCGCCGACGTACCCCGGAAGCGATGATCATGGCACTGACGTACTCGCCGACCAGCACGGACTGGCCGTGCCAGGTCAAGGCCCCCGGCAGCTACGACTGGGAACGGTCGGCCGCCAAGTGGCTGCGCGAACTCGTGCCGGCCCGGTACGGGAGCTACCCGGCGCTGATCCGGCACCCGGTGCTCCTCGCCCGGCACGCGCAGATCCAGGTGCAGCACGAGATCCGGGTCGCCAGGACCGCGCTGCAGACCGCCCGCACCGAGCTGCCGGGCCTCGGGATGCCCGAGTCGGTGATCGAGCACACGATCAAGCTCTACGCCGCCGAGGTGATGCAGCTCCAGCACATCGCCCGGAGCGTCAGGGCGGTCACCCAGGCGCTCGTGGACCACTAGTTCTCCTCGGGCTGACACTGACGACTTCCGCCGGAAACGGGAACAAGGACGACGACCGGAGCGGATTCGGCAGTGGACACCGGGAGCGGACCGTGGACATGGACTCCAGCACATGGGCGACGCCGGTCGTCGTCGCCGTCGTCGTACTGGGCGCGGCCGCGCTCGCGGTGGCCGTCGCCCTGCTGGTCCGGCTGGTGCGCACCCGCCGCGAACTGCGCCGGGCCGGGCTGCCGTCCGGACCGCGCTGGATCTTCTGGGGCGCCGTCCTCTACGCCGTCCTCCCGACCGACCTGCTGCCCGACCCCGTCTACCTCGACGACATCGGGGTCCTGCTGCTCGCCCTCAGGTCGATGAGGCGCCCGGCGCTGCCCGCGGCGGCCGGCCGCGAGGACCGGCCGCCTTCCGTGGAGCGCTGACCGGCACGGGCCCGGACGCCGCCGTCAGCCCTCCGTCCAGCCCTGGCTGTTGGGGCGCCGGTGGAGCGGCTGCGGCGGGGTCTCCGCGTGCGTCCGGGGCGCCGGTATCTCCAGGCGGTGCGGTTTGTCGGCGTCGACCGTGACCGGTTCGCGGTAGTGGTGGATCTCCAGGGGTTCGCCCGTCAGCAGGGTGTAGGTGGCCTGGTCCTGCCCGATCTCCACCCGCAGCCGGCGGCCGAGGTGCTCCAGGGTGAAGGCGAGCCGGCTGAAGCGGTGCGGCAGCCGCGGGGTGAACCGCAGCGTGCCGCCGTGCTGGCGCATCCCGCCGAACCCGGCGACCAGCGCCATCCAGGTGCCGGCCAGCGACGCGATGTGCAGACCGTCCCGGGTGTTGTGCTCCAGGTCCTCCAGGTCCATCAGCGCCGCCTCCACCAGATAGTCGTAGGCGAGGTGCGGATGGCCGGCCTCCACCGCGATGACGGCCTGGCAGCAGGCCGACAGGGAGGAGTCGCGGACGGTCAGCGGCTCGTAGTAGGCGAAGTTGCGGATCTTGTGCTCGTCGTCGAAGAAGGCCCCGCACTTGTACATCGCCAGCACCAGGTCGGCCTGCTTGACGACCTGCTTGCGGTAGAGGTCGAAGTAGGGGAAGTGCAGCATCAGCGGGTACTGGTCGGGCCGGGTCGACCGGAAGTCCCAGGGCTGGTTGCGGGTGAACCCGGCGTGCTGCTCGTGGACGCCGAGATCGTCGTTGTACGGGATGTGCATGGCCTCGGCCGCGTCGCGCCATGAGGCGCTCTCCTCGTCGTCGACGCCGAGCTCGGCGGCCCGGTCGGGGTGTCGTTCGACGACGTCGGCGGCGGCCAGCAGGTTCGAGCGGGCCATCAGGTTCGTGTACGTGTTGTCGTCGGCGACCGCGCTGTACTCGTCGGGGCCCGTCACCCCGTCGATGTGGAACGCGCCCCGGTGGTCGTGGTGGCCCAGCGAGCGCCACAGCCGGGCGGTCTCCACCAGCAGTTCCACCGCCGTCTCGCGCTCGAACCTCTCGTCGGCCGTGGTGGCGACGTAGCGCACCACCGCGTCGGCGATGTCGGCGTTGACATGGAAGGCCGCGGTGCCGGCCGGCCAGTACGCGGAGCCCTCGGAGCCCTCGATGGTCCGCCAGGGGAACGCCGCGCCGCGCAGCCCGAGCTGGGCCGCCCGGTCCCGGGCGGCGGGCAGCGTGGCCTGGCGCCAGCGCAGCGCCTCGGCGACGGAGCCGGGAGCCATGAAGGTGAGCAGGGGCAGGACGAACGTCTCGGTGTCCCAGAACGCGTGACCGTCGTAACCGGATCCGGTCAGCCCCTTCGCCGGTATCGCCCGCTGCTCGGCGCGGGCACCGGCCTGCAGGACGTGGAAGAGCCCGAAGCGTACGGCCTGCTGGATCTCCTCGTCGCCCTCGACCTCCACGTCGGCGCGCGCCCAGAAGTCGTCCAGATAGGCGCGCTGTTCGTCGACGAGCCCCGCGAAGCCGCCGTGCCGGGCCGCCGCGAGGGCCGCGTCGACCTGGTCGCGCACGGCGGGCAGCGAGCGGGTGGACGACCAGCCGTAGGAGACGAGCTTCTCCACGCGGAGCGTCTGCCCGGGCGTGAGGACGGAGGCGACCGTGAAGCGGGCGAGGTCGTCACCGCTCTCGCCGCCCGTCGTGGTCCGCCCGGGACCGCGGACGTCGTGGTCGGCTGCCGCCGCGACCCGCAGCCCGCTGCGCCGGGTGCGGTGGACGAGCCGCAGGCGGCCGTCCGCCGCGAAGTGTTCCTCGCCCTCCAGCGGCGAGTCCAGTACGAGGGCCGCCCGCGGGTCGCCGTCGCGGCCCGGGAGCTGTTCGTTGGCGACGAGCTCGGACTGGACGACGACCCTGACCTCGGAGTCGACGGCATCGACCTCGAAGGCGACGGCTCCGATGGCCCGCTGGGTGAAGGAGACGAGCCGGGTGGAGCGCACCCGGACGGTGGAGCCGGCCGGGGACGTCCACTCGCAGGAGCGGGTGAGCAGTCCGCCGCGCAGGTCGAGGACCCGTTCGTGGGAGTGGAGCCGCCCGTAGCGCAGGTCGAACGGCTCGTCGTCGACGAGCAGCCGGACGATCTTGCCGTTGGTGACGTTGATGACGGTCTGCCCGGACTCCGGATAGCCGTACCCCGCCTCGGCGTACGGCAGGGGGTGCACCTCGTGCACCCCGTTCAGATAGGTGCCGGGCAGTCCGTGAGGCTCGCCCTCGTCGAGGTTTCCGCGCCAGCCGACGTGGCCGTTGGACAGGGCGAACACCGACTCGCTCTGCGGCAGTACGTCGAGGTGGAGGCCGCTCTCCCGCAGCGCCCACGGCTCGACGGCGTACGAGGTGTGGGTGATCACGCCCTGCCCCCCAGTTCGGCGAGGTCCGCCACGACCCGGTCGGCGCCGTGCGCGCGCAGGGCGTCGGCCTGGCCCACGCGGTCGACCCCGACGACATAGCCGAAGTGGCCGGAGCGGCCCGCGTCCATACCGGCCAGCGCGTCCTCGAAGACGGCGGCGGCGGACGGTTCGACGCCGAGGTCCCGGGCGGCGGCGAGGAAGGTGTCGGGGCGCGGCTTGCCGGGCAGCCGCCGCTCGGCCGCGACGACTCCGTCGATCCGCACGTCGAAGAGGTCCTCGGCGCCCACGGAACGCAGCACGTCACGGCAGTTGGCGCTGGAGGAGACGACCGCGGTGCTCAGCCCGGCCCCGCGCGCCGCCTCGATGTAGCGCAGGGTGCCGTCGTAGGCCTCGACCCCGCCTGTGCGGATCCTCTCCAGGAGCAGGTCGTTCTTGCGGTTGCCCAGGCCGTGGACGGTGGCCCTGTCGGGCGGGTCGTCGGGTGAGCCCTCGGGCAGTTCGACGCCCCGGGAGGCGAGGAAGGTGCGGACGCCGTCGGCGCGGGGGCGGCCGTCGACGTACTCGTCGTAGTCGGCACCGTCGTCGAAGGGCCGGTAGCCGTCGCCGTCACGCGCCCGCAGGAACTCGTCGAACGCCTGCTTCCAGGCGGCGGCGTGGACCACGGCGGTCTTGGTGATCACCCCGTCGAGGTCGAAGAGGCATGCCTTGATGTCCTTGGGGAGACCGAGCTCAGTCATACGGGTCACCTTCCCCGGCGCTCGCGTTCCAGCCCGGTGGAACACGCCACATGGACACTTGCCGTATGACCTTCGACGATCTCCTGGCACGCGCGGCGGCCCTCGTACCTCCCGGCGGGCGTGCTCTGCTCGGCATCGCGGGCAGCCCCGGCTCGGGCAAGACGACCCTCGCCGAACGCCTGGTGCGTGAGCTGAACGCGGGTGCGGACGGCTGGGCGGCGCATGTGCCGATGGACGGATTCCATCTGGCCGACGCCGAGTTGGACCGGCTGGGCCGCCGCGACCGCAAGGGAGCGCCGGACACCTTCGACGCCGCCGGGTACGCCGCGCTGCTGCGGCGGCTGCGGCAGGAGCGGGACACCGTCGTGTACGCGCCGGGCTTCGAGCGGGTCCTGGAGCAGCCGATCGCGGGGGCGGTGCCCGTGCCGCCGGCCGCGCGGCTCGTCGTGACCGAGGGCAACTACCTGCTGCTGCGGGAGGGTTCGTGGGCACGGGTGCGGCCCGCGCTGGACGAGGTGTGGTTCTGCGAGCAGCCGGAGCAGGAGCGGGTGCGGCGGCTGGTGGCGCGCCACGAGGAGTTCGGCAAGGAGCACGAGGCGGCGGTGGCCTGGGTGCTGGGCACCGACCAGCGCAACGCGGACCTCGTGGCGGCGACGCGGGACCGCGCCGACCTCGTCGTGGCCACGCCGTAGCGCGGAGCGGGGCGCCGTGAACGCGGCGGCACGGCGGCACGTATGGAGGGAGGGTGCCCACAGACCGGGGTGCCCGGCGGTGGTGACGCCGTGCCGTTCGGGGTCCGGGAGCCATGGATGAGGCACGCACGACGACGGATCGTCCGGCGGGGGGCGCGGCTGGCGGCCGTCGGCGGGCTCCTGTGCGGAGGGCTGATGGTCACGCACGCCGTGGCGAGCGAGCCGTCCGGTCCGTCCCGTGCCGCCACCGGCGACGCTCGCACGCTCGCCGACGAGGGGGACGGTCTGACCTCGCGGCTGGGCACCTCGCGCACGGCGGGCAGCTGGATCGACGACGAGGGCCGTCCCGTCGTCGCGGTGACCGACGAGCGGGCGGCGGCCGAGGTGAGGCGGTCGGGGGCGCGCGCGAAGGTCGTGCGGTACAGCATGCGCGAGCTGCGGTCCGCGGCGGCGACGCTGCGTTCCGCGCCCCGGGTGGCGGGGACGGCGTGGGCCGTGGACTACCCGTCGAACGAGGTCGTGGTCCGGGCGGACAGCACCGTCACGGCGTCCGACTGGTCCCGGATGTCCGCGGTGGCCGACGGGATCGGCGGCTCCGTACGCATGGAGCGGGTCCGGGGCACGTTCACCCCGCAGCTGAACGGGGCGCAGCCGATCTTCGCGACCGGCGGGCGCTGTTCGGCGGGGTTCAACGTGACCGACGGCAGGGCCGACTTCATCCTGACGGCCGGGCACTGCGGCCCGGACGGCTCGGTCTGGTTCGCCGACAACCGGGGCGAGCGGCAGGTGGGTACGACGGTCGCCGGATCGTTCCCCGGCAAGGACTTCTCCCTGGTGCGCTACGACCGGCGGCTGCCGGCGTCCGGGGGCAACGTGGTGGCGGTGGGCGACGGCCGCGGGGTGCGGATCACGGGGGTCGCCGATCCGGCCGTCGGGCAGCGGGTCTTCCGCAGCGGAAGCACCAGCGGGCTGCGCGACGGCAAGGTGACGGGGCTGAACGCGACGGTCAACTACCCCGAGGGCACGGTCACCGGGCTCATCGAGACCACGGTGTGCGCCGAACCGGGTGACAGCGGCGGGCCGTTGTTCTCGGAGGGGATCGCGCTCGGCGTCACCTCGGGCGGCAACGGGGACTGCACGGCGGGCGGGACGACCTTCTTCCAGCCGGTCACCGAGGCGCTGTCGGAGCTGGACGTGAGACTGTCGGGGCTGCCCGCCGCCGCGCGTCCCGGCGCCGCCCCCTCGGCGCCCGACGCGCGGGGCGCGGCCGCGCCCGGCTCCGCGGCGCCGGGCGCGGTGGAGCCGGTGGGGACGTCGGGGGCCTCGGACGGTACGGCGCTGCTGTCCCGGCTCGCGGACCCGAGGAACATCGGGCCGGGACTGCTGGTGATCGCCGGGAGTCTCATCGCGCTGGTCGCCACCCGGTTCATCCGGACGGAACAGGACCGCAGGCGCTACCGGCGCTTCTATTCGGAGAGCTGGGGCTGAGGCCGGCCGCCGCGACGGGGGCCGGGGACGCGACCGCCGTGTGACGGCGGTCGCGTGAGAGCGGTCAGGTGAGCGAGGTCACGCCGCGTGGGTCGGGCTCGGGGAGACGGAGGCCCATTCGGTGACGAGCCTCTGGTACTCCCGCCGCTCCTCGATGTTCAGCGTGCCGCCCGCCCGGAACCACAGGGCTCGGATCTCCTCGTTGACATCGGCGGCAGAGCGCTCCACAGCGCTTTCAGGAGTGGTGGACATGATGTGAAGCATACGGGCCGTGACGTGAAGGCGATGTGAGTAATCGTACGTCTTCCGGCATTCCGGACCGTGAAGCTGCTCACGCCGGGGACGGGCCCGGCGGGCCCACCGGGGTCCGGCCGGCCCGGAGTTCAGGCCCGCGCCGGCCTCGCCCCGGGGCCGGACCCTGGGCCCGGGTCCCCTCAGGTGCCCGGCTTACGGCCGTAGACGTAGACGTCGTCGCCGTTCCTCAGCAGCGACCAGTACTTCTTGGCGTCCGTCTTCGTCATGTTGACGCAGCCGTGCGAACCCGGCGGGTTCCACATGCTCACGCCCACCGAGTGGAAGGCCTGGCCGCCGTCGAAGAACTGGCTGTAGGGCATCGGCACGTCGTAGATGGTGGAGACGTGGTCGATGTGCCGCCAGTAGATCTTCTTGAGGCCGGTACGGGTCTCGTACCCGTTGCGGCCGGTGCGGACCGGGACCGGGCCGTACACGAGGGTCCGGCCGTCCTGGATCCAGCTGAGCTGGAGAGTCAGGTCGACGCAGGCGATGCGGCCCTTGTTGACGGGGCACCTGCCCGCCCTGTTCGGGTTGTTCCCGACGGCCTTCTGCTTGTTCATGAGGTCCATCACGCCCCAGGTGACGGGTCCCGCGTACCCGATGTTCGGGGTGATGCCGTGCTTGGTCTGGAACGCCTGGGTCGCCCGGCAGTCGGCGCCGGACTGCCGTCCGTCGACGGGGCGGCCGAGGAACTTCTCCACCTTCTTCTGGTACGGACCGGCCTGTGTGGTGCAGCTCACCGCGTGCGCGGGCGACGCGCCCAGCGCCAGGGTGAGCGGGGCCACCAGTCCGGTGACGCCGAGCGCGACCACCGACCGTCTGCGTATGTCCCCCATGACCGACCTCTCGTTCTCCGGGTACTCATGACGTGCGCCAGTTATGACACACGCGGGCCGCCCGTGGTTGTGGTGAGGGCGCACATCGCGACGCAACGGTGACCTGGACAGGGCCTGTCCGTTATCGCGGGCCGCCGGTGCCCCCGGTCGTCGCCCCGCTCTCCCCCGGCGCGCGCCCGTGCCGTCGGTCCGGGGCGCCGTCGTCTCGATCGCGTCGGCCGACGGTCCGCGGGGCGTCGGAAACACGCCTGCGGCGCCGTCGAGGCACATGTCGTCGGGCTCGCCGAACCGCCTCAGCGGGCAGCGGTCCGCGAGGCCGGTCCGGCGTGCTCATGTTCGAAACGAGAGGCCCTGAGGTCAGTGCCCGCGGGCGATCCACTCCGGCAGGTGGGGAAGCTCCTCGCCGATGGTGGTCGAGTCGCCGTGTCCGGTGCGGACGACCGTCTCCGGCGGGAGGGTGAGCAGCCGGTCGCGGATCGAGTCGATGATCGTCGGGAAGTGGGACCAGGAGCGGCCGGTGGCCCCCGGGCCCCCGCTGAACAGGGTGTCGCCGGTGAAGACGGTGCCGAGGCCGGGGTCGTGCAGGCAGACGGCGCCGGGCGCGTGCCCGGGCGTGTGCAGGACGGTGAGGTCCGCCCCGGCCGCCTCGATGACCTGACCGTCGGAGAGCCAGGCGTCCGGCAGGCGGTCCGGGTGGGTCTGCTTCCACAGCGGCAGGTCGTCGGGGTGCAGCCAGATGGTCGCGCCGGTGCGCTCGGCGAGGGCGGGTGCCGCGTCGATGTGGTCGTTGTGGGCGTGGGTGCACACGATGGCGGTGAGCCGCCGGTCACCGACCGCCTCGGCGATGGCGTCGGCGTCGTGGGCGGCGTCGATGACGACGGCCTCGTGGTCGTCGCCGACGATCCAGACGTTGTTGTCGACGTCCCAGGTGCCCCCGTCGAGGGAGAAGGTGCCCGAGGTGACGAGGTGTTCGACGCGCGTGGTCACAGGATCACCACCGAACGCAGGACGTCGCCGTGGTGCATCCGCTCGAAGGCCTGCTCCACCTCGTCGAGGCCGATGGTCTCCGACACGAAGGCGCCGAGGTCCAGCCGCCCCTGGAGGTGCAGGTCGATGAGCATCGGGAAGTCCCGGGAGGGCAGGCAGTCCCCGTACCAGGACGACTTGAGGGCGCCGCCGCGTCCGAAGACGTCGAGCAGGGGCAGTTCGAGCTTCATCTCGGGGGTGGGGACGCCGACGAGGACGACCGTGCCGGCGAGGTCGCGGGCGTGGAAGGCCTGCCGGTAGGTCTCCGGGTGGCCGACGGCCTCGATGACGACGTCGGCGCCGAAGCCGCCGGTGTGCTGCCGGATCGCCTCGACGGGGTCGGTCTCGCGGGAGTTGACGGTGTGGGTCGCGCCGAGCTTCTTCGCGGTGCCGAGTTTCCGGTCGTCGATGTCCACGGCGATGATCTTCGCCGCGCCGGCCAGCCGGGCGCCGGCGATCGCCGCGTCCCCGACGCCGCCGCAGCCGATGACGGCGACCGAGTCGCCACGGCCCACCCCGCCGGTGTTGATGGCGGCGCCGATACCGGCCATCACGCCGCACCCGAGAAGTCCCGCCACCGCCGGGGAGACGGCGGGGTCGACCTTGGTGCACTGCCCGGCCGCGACCAGGGTCTTCTCGGCGAAGGCGCCGATGCCCAGGGCCGGGGAGAGTTCGGTGCCGTCCTTGAGCGTCATCGGCTGCCGCGCGTTGTGCGTGTCGAAGCAGTACCAGGGCCGTCCGCGCCGGCACGCGCGGCACTGGCCGCACACCGCACGCCAGTTGAGGATCACGAAGTCGCCGGGCTCGACGTCCGTGACGCCCTCGCCGACCGACTCCACGATGCCGGACGCCTCGTGGCCGAGCAGGAACGGGAACTCGTCGTTGATGCCGCCCTGCTTGTAGTGCAGGTCGGTATGGCACACGCCGCACGCCTGGATCCGCACCACGGCCTCGCCCGGGCCCGGATCCGGTACGACAATCGTCTCGATGCGCACCGGCTCGTTCTTGCCCGGTGCGATCACGCCGCGTACTTCCTGCGCCATGGTGGTGAACCCTTCCGTCGGTCGACGTGCCGTCGACGACCCTAATCCGTCACCGGTCGCACACGCCTCAAGGCATGACCGCCGGTGGCGTGAGCGGGGTTACGTCAGAACGGGTACCGCGCCCTGCGGCCCGCGAGGGTGACCCAGCGGGTGCTGGAGAACGCCTCGATGCCCCAGCGGCCGCCGAAGCGTCCGTAGCCGGAGGCCCTCACGCCGCCGAACGGCGCGTGCGGCTCGTCGGCGACCGACTGGTCGTTGATGTGCACGATCCCGGTGCGGATGCGGCGGGCGACGGCCAGTCCGTGCGTCGCGTTCTCGGTGATGACCCCGCAGGTGAGTCCCTGTTCGGTGTCGTTGGCGGCGGCCACCGCCGTGTCGTCGTCGGCGAAGGGCTCGATCACGCACACCGGCCCGAACATCTCCGCGTGGTAGAGGCCGGCCTCGCGCGGCACGCCGGTGAGCACGGTCGGCGGATGCACCGCGCCGTCCGGCCGGCCGCCCCCAGTGACGACCCTGGCGCCCTTGGACACCGCGTCCCGGACGAGCGCCGCGACCCGCTGCGCGGCGGAGGCGGTGACCAGCGGGCCGACCACCGTGTGCGGATGCTCCGGGTCGCCTGCCTCGAGGGAGGCGACCTTCGCCGCGAGCTTGCCGGTGAACTCCCCGGCGAGGGAGTCGTGCACGAGGACGCGGTCGCCGGACATGCAGATCTGGCCGGAGTTCAGGAAGACGCCGAAGGTGACGGCGTCGACCGCGTAGTCCACGTCGGCGTCGTCGAGGACCAGGATCGCGTTCTTCCCGCCGAGTTCCAGGACGGCGGGCTTGAGGTGGCGGGCGGCGTGCGTGCCGATGATCCGGCCCACGGCGGTGGAACCGGTGAAGTTGACGGCCCGTACGCGCGCGTCGGCGATCAGGGTCTCGGCGACCCGGGCGGCGTCCTCGGGGGCGTTGGTCACCACGTTCAGCACGCCGTCGGGCAGCCCGGCCTCGCGCAGGACGTCGGCGACGAACAGGCCGCAGGCGATCGGGGCGTCCTCACTGGGCTTGACGACGACCGTGTTGCCGGCGGCCAGCGGCGCGGCGACGGCCCGCAGGCCGAGGATGAGAGGCGCGTTCCACGGGGCGAACGCGGCCACCACACCGAGCGGTTCACGGACCGCCAGGCCGAGCGTGTCCTCCTCCTGGGCGCTGAGCACCTCACCGCGCGGTGCGGTGACGGCGGCGGCCGCCTCGCGCAGGACGTTCGCGCCGAGCGCCACGTTGAACAGCGCCCACGGCCGGGTGGCACCGGCCTCCCGCGCCATGAGCGCGGCCGCCTGCTCCGCCTCGGCGTCCAGGAGGTCGGCGGCCCTGAGGAAGACCGCGCGGCGGGCGAAGGGGGCGAGCGCGGCCCAGCCGGGGAAGGCGGCGTCCGCGGCGTCCACGGCCCGGGTGACGTCCTCGGGACCGGCGGCCGCGACGGTGGCGTACACCTCGCCGGTGTAGGGGCTGACGTCCTCAGTGGTGCGGCCGGAGGCGGCCGGCGTTTCCTTGCCGCCGATCAGCAGTTCACGGGTGACGGCCATGGCGCGACTTCTCTCTCGCTGCGTGACTACGGTGGAAGACGAGTCGGGTCGGCTCGCGGGCGGTTCGCGGCGGTGTTCACGACGGGTGTTCGCGACGGGCAGTTTTGTTCGCACCGCGAAATTCTCTTCACCTCACTACCTCGGATGCTCCGACCCCGCACGGACGATGTCAACAGCGCTGGTCGCGCGCGTGGACGCGGCCGGCGCTTGCGGTGGCTGCCCGGCCGGAGGAGTCTCGAAGGTGAGGCCGTTCGCGGCCCGCTCCCCGCCGGGCCGCGGCCTTCGAAGGAGGTCACCATGGGCACCGCGGCACGCCCCGCGTTCGACACCGAAGCGCTGCGCCGGGGCATCGAAGGGCGCGACGCCGGCACGCTGCTGTCCCTGTACGCGGACGACGCGGACCTGCGCGTCGTGGACCGCAACAGCCAGCCCAGCCGGCCTACGGTCATGCACGGCCGGGAGCGGATCGGCGAGATGCTGAACGACGTCTGCGGCCGGGACATGACCCACCGGCTCGAACAGTGCGTCGTCCAGGGCGACCACGTCGCCTTCACCGAGTCCTGCGAGTACCCGGACGGCACGAAGGTGCTGAGCAACTCGATGATGTCGCTGAAGAACGGCAGGATCGCCGACCAGACGATGGTGCAGGCCTGGGACGAGTAGGAGGCGCGCGAAGCCGCCGGAGGTCCGGGCCGTCCCCCGCGACCTGGGCCTCTCGGCACACCGGCGCCCTCTCGGCACACGCGCGCCCGCCGGCACCGCCGCACCGGCTCGGCGCGTCCACGCCCGGTACCGCCCGCGCCGCACCGCTCAGCGCATCCACGCCCGGTACGACATGACGTCCCCCGCCTCGACGCCGTACGTGGCGTCGTCCTCGGTGACCGTTTCCTCCAGGCCGAGGACCGCGCCGGTCGCCGGGTCGAGGACGAGCATCGTCCGCGAGGCGTGGGCGGCGTCCTCGTAGACGTACGCCTGTCCGGCCCGGCCGAGCCGGTCGGTGACCTCGCCCACCGGGCGCAGTCCCGGCACGTCCGCCAGCACCCGCACCAGCGCGACGGACTCGCGCGAGCCCAGCGTCCAGTGGCCGAGCAGGCCGGCCACGGCGTCCAGGAGCGCGGGGGTGTCCAGGTCCTGCCCCCGGGTGCCGATCTCCTCGAGGTAGGCGCGCAGTCCTCGCGCGTCGTGCGGCGGGCGGGCCATCGGTGGGGCGTCGCTCCAGCTCGGCGGGTACGTGTGCCGGCTCAGCACCTGGCCGTCGTCGACCGTACGGGGGCTGCCGTCACCGGAGTCGGTGATGACCGGGCGGCCCGGGTGACGCGGGTCGGTGGCGACGACGAGTTCCGTGTGGCTGCCGTCCGCCCTCCAGCGCACGATCCGCTCCTCGGGGAGCGTGACCGGCGGCCGGGAACCGGGTCCCATGCCGAGGCTCCAGGACTGCACGTGGGTGCCCTGCCGCAGGCGCAGCGAGCCGTCGGCCGCCGCCAGCCGGCGGGCGAGCCGGTCCAGCGGCACGGGGGCGGAGCCGGCCTCGACGACCAGCGGGCGGGGCGCCGCCACGGCCGGGGTGGGCGCGGGCCCGGACAGGACGAGGGCGCACGCGACCACGCCGACGGCCACGGCGGTCGCGGCGCTCCAGGCCCAGCCGCGCCGGCGCCGGGAGGAACGGGGGCGGGCGCCGTGCAGCAGACGGTTGAGCCGGCGCTCCGCGTGGTGGTCCAGGGGCCGGTCGTGGAAGCGGGGGTCCTCGGGCGGCACCGGGTTGGCCCGCCGCAGCAGGTCGAGTTCGTCAGCCATGGCCGTGGTGCTCCTTGGGGGTGTCGCGGTGGGGCGTCGCGGTGGCCTCGGCGGGGCGCATCCGGTCGATCTCGGCTCTGAGCCGGAGACGGGCGCGGTGCAGCCGCATCGCCGCGGCGCGGCTGCCGCAGCCGAGGACGACGGCGATCTCGGCGACGCCGAGTTCCTCCCAGGCCGTCAGCCGCAGTACCTCCTGGTCGGCCGGGGAGAGCCGGGTCAGGGCCTCGTGCACCCAGTCCCCGGGGGACCCGGCGTCCGGGCCCGCCACGGCGTGCCTGCCGTGCGCGGTGTCGTCGCTGCCGAGCCTGGCGAGGAGCCTGCGGCGCCGCCCGTAGCCGCGTACGGCGTTGGCCAGGCAGTAACGCGCCACCCCGTACAGCCAGGGAAGCGGGGACGGCGGCAGCTCGGACCGGCGCCGCCAGGCGACGGTGAAGACCTCCGCCACCACCTCCTCCACATCACCGCTGCCGCTGTCCAGCCGACGCGCGACGTAGCGGCTGACCGCCCAGTAGTGCTCGCGATAGGCAGCGGCGAAGGTCTGGTCGTCGCTCATGCCCGGTAGGTGTCCGCCACTTCCCCGATACGTCACACCCCGGTGGTGTGACGCTCGTCGCTTCCCGCGCGGGTGACGGCCCGGCGGGTGCCGGACACAGGCGGGGCATGAAGAGCAACACTGCCATGGCGCGGCCCGCGCCCGTTCCCCCGCGTACCGGGCGCCGCAGAGCCGCCGCGGTCAAGTGGCTCACCACCACGGACCACAAGACGATCGGCACGCTGTATCTGGTCACGTCGTTCGCGTTCTTCTGCATCGGCGGCGTGATGGCGCTG
>NZ_JBIBFR010000044.1:0-28717 GCF_042956125.1 Streptomyces sp. NPDC008313 | reverse complement strand
GCGCGACGGCGCAGCTCAAGCGGGTAACGGGACGGTCGTGCCATGACTCGATCCTTTCATGAAATCGAGTCTCCATTCGACACGGGGCGGTTCAGGCTCACCGCCTCACCAAGACCGGCGGGACGGCCCTGCTGTTCACCGACTGGCGCCAGCTCCCGACGACGACGGACGCGATCCAGGCGGCCGGATGGCTGTGGCGCGGTGTCCTGGCCTGGCACAAGCCGCAGGCCAGGCCCCAGAAGGGCCGGTTCACCCAGAACTGCGAGTTCATCGTCTGGGCCAGCAAGGGGCCGATCGACGGCTCCCGCAACCCCGTCTATCTGCCTGGCATGTACTCGGCTTCGCAGCCCTCTGGCGCGAAGCGCCAGCACATCACGCAGAAGCCGGTCGAGGTGATGCGCGAGCTGGTCAAGATCAGCCCCGAGGGCGGCACGGTCCTCGACTTCTGCGCCGGCTCCGGCTCCACGGGCGTGGCCGCCCTGTTGGAAGGCCGGGACTTCATCGGCGTGGAGAAGACCGAGCACTACGCGTCGATCGCGGCCGACCGGCTCACCGAGACGATCCGCGCAACCCTCACGCAGGACGACGTGGTTCTCACCGCCTGAGCCGCGTCCTTGCCCGTCGCCAAGGCGACCAGCTCCCACGCGCAGCCGTAAGCGAAATACCGCCCGGAGGAACGTGCAATCCGCCGGCGGCGCCGCGCGAGGGCGCCCCCGCACTTCCCTCATTCCGCGTCTCGTAGGAGGCCGAACTTCTCAATGCCCGAATCCGCAAAGTCTGCCGACGATGGAGAGTTGGAGCCGATTCGTATTCCGGATCCGCAGCTGGAGGGAATCGAGGCGAGCGTGCGGCGGCTCATGGAGCAGTCGGCGCAACAGGCTCAGCAGCTCGACCACCTCGCGTCCGCCCCGTCGCCGAGTGGATCACCGTTCGCCGCGTTCGGCATGCCGGGACTCGGCGGCCCGTCGGCCGCCGCTCCAGCGGAGCCCCGCCCGATCCTGGAACTGGACGGAGAGGAACGCGAGGACGAACTCGACGCCCTGTCCGACTGGGTCGACGACTTCTTCCTCCCGGTCTACGGGGCGGAGGTCACCACCGCGGCGCCCTGGTGCCTGCAGTGGCAGGAGCACGACGACGTAGTGGCCTGGCTCCATGCCTTGTGGCTCGCCTACCAGCAGCACAAGGACCCCGAAGCTGGGCTCTCCGGTCTGTTCGTGTGGCACCGCGACTTCCTCACCCACGCCGTCGCGGCGATCCGCGCACCGGGCGGCCCGCTGTCGGCCTGCATGACCTCTCCCGACCGGCCCGCACACCGTCTCCTGCCCGGTCCGCCGCCGTCCGTGCGGACGGAGACGGCGGCCACGGCGGAAGCCGCTGACCAGGACGAGCCGGCGTCATGACCGCGGGACAGGGACAGCCCGCCTTCGGACTGAGCTTCGATCCGCGCGCGCTGACCGATCTTCTCCAGGCCCCCAGCGACATACGCGACCTCACCCTTGCCTACCTGCAGGAAGTCGTGAACGCGCAGCGCTTCGGGCTGCGCCTCGACGGTGACCTGGAGGGCTGTCGAAAGCTGTTCGTGGACTCCCGCAAGGACTGGCGCGTCGTCTACGCCGTCCGGCCGGCGCCCGCGGAGTCCGCCCACCACAAGGAGATCCACGTCGTCGCGATCCGGCCACGGGCGGGCAACGACGTCTACGACGAGGTCGGCCGCCGTCTGGGCATGACTCGTCGGCCGCTGAGCGCCCGCACCCACGCGGCACGCTCCCGTTCCCCGCAACTGGCCGCCCGCGCGCCCGTGCCCCGGCCCGGTCCGCCGCCCACTGCGCCACCGGGTCTGCCCCGTCCCGCACCGAACCCCGCGCACCATCCCACCCGCTGAACGCACGGAGCGTCGCCTATGCCCCCTGAACCCGCGCCGACACCCTCCCGGCGTGCGGTCTCCCCGCTCGACCTTCGCCTCGAAGCCGCCACCGGGCACGACATCGACACCCTGTGGGCCTACCGCGACCGCGGCGTCCTCGACGAGCAGCACGCCCAACTGGTGGACCGGCACCGGAAGCTGGCCAAGACCCAGACTGGCGTCATCTTCCATCTGCGCCTCCTCAACCGCCTGTCCAGCGGCGAGTTCGACGTCGACGGCGCTCTGTTCACGCGTATCGACCGCACCGTGGACCAGTTGGAAGAGGCTGCCGACGCGCGGGACGCCGCTGCCCGGGATGTGCTCGCCGCCCTGGAGCCCATCGAAGCCGCAGCAGCGTCCGTCGCGCAGCAGCTCTCGACGGACGACCAGGCGGCGCTGCTCGCCATCGCCGGCGGCGCCAAGCTCTACGAACACCTGCTGACCGGCCGGATGTCCGTCACAGCCGCCTCCGGCACCCGCATCCCCCACACCAAGCTACGGCGGCTGGAGGACGCCGGCCTGGTCGCCCGGGACACCGGCCACCCCGTACACGCCGGCCAGCCGGTCGCGCTCACCGACGCCGGAAGAGCCGCGCTGTTCGCCGCCCGCCGGGCCCCCACGACGCAGACGCCGAAGGTCCCAGCTCGCCCCGGCACATCGCCGTCCACTCCGGCGCAGCGGCGCTGAACTCCACCGAAAGGCCCCTTGTTGTCTCCCACCGAACCGGCGCCGGTCCGGAAGTCCATCCCGCAAGTCGACTTCGATCTGGACGACCTCGACGCCGACGAGGAGAGGTACCTCGACTTCTACCGCAAGGTCGGCGTCCACGAGGACATGCTCGTCCCCCTCGCCGAACATCACGACGGTCCGCACAGCTACTACGTCCTGTTCGACCGCACCGCGACCTGGGGACACCCCGGCCTGCCCCAGGTGCTCGCCGTGCATCTGCAACGGGACCACGAGAAGCGGACGTTCAGCTTCGAGAAGGCCCCGCTGCCGCTGCCCGCGATGGCGCAGTCCTGGCTCATCCACCGCGGCTGCCCGCACGATGCCATCGGCCTCGACCCCGAGCTGGGCCCGCCGCCGGCTGACGAGGCCACGCGAGCACTGGAGCGATGCCTCGCCGACGACGGCGACCACTACGCCATGGGCTACTCCTACACCAGCGACGACCCGGACGACATGGTCGTCGTCGTGGCACTGCGTGCCCTGGACGAACGCGCCCCGTCGCCGTTCCGCGTTGTGGTCGAAGAGGTCGACACCGACACCTGGACGCACACCCTGCGCGAGGGCGGCTTCGACACGGTGGGCGAGGCCCTGCAGTGGTGCGACGACCGGCTCACCGGCGAGGCCGGCCCTCTCCCGCCGGTCCGCCCGGCAGCCGCCGCCAGCCGCCTGGCCGGTGTGGCGAAGGCCCCTGCCCCGCGCCCGCCCGGCCGTTCGCGCTGAGCGCTCAGCCCGACGCGGGCGGCGCAACATAGCCGACGATCGCCGGTTAGCCAAACCGGCGATTCTCCGGACTCTTATACAGCCGCCGGGACAACCCCGCGGCGCCCTTCCCTACATTCCCCACGCCTTCACGGAGGTTTGTTCCGCATGCGCTCCACCCGAATTGCCATATCCGCCGCGATGCTCGGCGCACTCGCTCTGCCGGTGCTGTCCGCCACCACCGCCAACGCGGCACCGACCACCGCCTCCGTCTCCGCTCTCCCCGCGAGCAACTGCTCGTCCCTCCCGCCGCTGCCGTACGCAGTGCACGCCAAGGCCGTGACCATCCGGTCCAAGGCCAGCTCGAAGTCCACGGCGCTCGGCGTGCTCTACAAGAGCCACAAGTTCACCGTCTCCAAGAAGAGCGGCAACTGGGTCTACATCACGGACAAGACGACCGGCGTGAAGGGCTGGGTCTCCGGCACGTACGTGTACCGCGACGTCCGTATGTGCCTGGACTGACCGGACTTCAGCACGTCCCGGCAAGCGGCTGATCGCCCAGTACGGGGCCCCTCACATTCCCTACGCATCGGCCTATCCAGAACAGGAGATCCCCCTTGTCCGACGGCATGTTCGAGGATTCTGCGGATGTCGTGGGCGTGCTCACCGAACGGATCGAAGCGCGCTTCGACATGGGCATGGACCAGTTGCAGGCCGCGGTCGCCGCCGCGCCGACCGCGAACCCTGACGCCACCGACGTCGTCAAGTGGCACGGCCTTCTCGTTGAGGCCCAGTCCGTGCTGGAGCGCGCGGAGGACGACCTCCTCGCTGCACTGCATACCCAGCCCAGCGAGGTCGACGACCCGACGATGGGCCTCGCTCACCGGGTGAACGCGCCCGTCACGGCCCGCGACGGCCGGGCCCTAGTCGTGCGATGGCTCCTCGACCCGGACGCCCCAGGGAAGAAGGACCTCGCCGCAGAGCGCCTCGCCCGTCTTCGGCCCCGCACCGGGCCGGCGGTGCAGACCAGCGCCCCCAACCGGCCTGCGAGTACAGCCGCACCGGCGACGGCGTGGCGGTCGACGAGGGCCGCCCGATGAGCCGGGACAAGGCCAGCACCATGGACGGCGACCTGCAGAAGGTCTTCGGGAAGCCGGTACCCGAGCTGTACGAGGCGGCTGCCGGCCACGATGCCTCGCCAGCGTTCGCCCGTGCCCTGGAGCTGCGGTCCTTCCTGGCGCTCACCGAGGAGCAGGTCGCCCGTGTCCGCGACCGCGTATACGCCGACATGGATCCCGACCGCGACATGAGCGAACTGTCGGCCGACAGGCTCCGCTTCGACGCGCAGTGGCTGGACGCGGCACTGGAGGCCCGCGACGGCTACCGCGCCGCCCTCGGCGAGCTGCTGCGCACCATGCCCCCGCCTGCGCAGCAGGCCCGGCCCGTCCGCACGGCACCGCTCAGCGCAACCGCGACCCTGCCCCCGTCCGCTGCCCCGGCACCCCCGCGTGCCGGGGCGGCCCGGGCCCGCCGACCGTGAAAGCCCTCGATTGCCCCACCCCACGTCCACCGACATAGCCGGACGGATCGAGGACCTGTACGGCGCACCGCTCGCCGACCTCGAAGCCCACGCCCAGGCCCAGCCGCCCGGCATGCTCTCCGCCCTGCTCGGCATGCACGACGATCTCGCCCTCGCCGAGCGCAGCATCGACTTCCACCGCGACCACCTCGCCCGGCTCATCCACCCCGAGCGGCAGATCGGCCCGCACGAGGTCTCCCACCTCCTCGACGGTGCACGCCGCCTCGCCGAAGCCGTCGCCGTCCGCGAGGTCCAGGCCAAATCGGTCGCCGCCGTCCTGCAAAGCCTGGCCCGCATCCCGGCCCCGACGCCGGCCCCGCCGACTCCCTCGCCGCCTGCTCCAGCTCCGCCTCTTGCGGCGCAGAGCCCGGCGCACAGCCGCTGACCCGCAGGCCATCCCCCTTTCGTTCACCCAGGAGTTCCTCCCTTGGCCATCACCGCTCTGCCCCCTGACACCGATGCCGACATCGCCCGGGTCACCGAGGCCCTGGCCATGATCACCCCGCGCTGGAACGTGAGGATCCTCCTGGCCCTCTCCGGCCCGCCGCTGCGCTACAGCGAGCTGGCGGCCAAGGTGTCCTGGCTGCAGAACGGCCAGCTCCACCCCAAGCTCAAGGCGCTGTGCGACGCCGGACTCGTCGAACGCACCGAACACACCTCACGGCACGTGACCTATGGCCACACCAACCGTGGTGTTGCCCTGCTGCCGGTCCTGCCGATGATCGTCACCTGGGCCGAGGAACACCTGGAGAAGGCGGACCGCCCGCTGCCCGCGATCGAGCAGATCGAGGACAGCCTCACCCTGCTCACCCGGCGTCACGCCGCCGCCATCCTGTGGGTGCTCAAGTCCCGCCAGGAGGTCAGCGGGCGGGCCCTGGCCCGGATCGTGATGCCCAGCAGCGACTGGACCAACATCTACCCGCCGCTGCGGCAGCTGGTCGCCGACGGCCTCGTCGACACCAAGGGCACCGGCCGGCCCTACCGGCTTTCCGCAGCAGGCGACGGCCTGAGCGCCGTTCTCGGCACCCTGTCCGCATGGTCCGCCGGGCAGCCCCTCGACCAGGCGTCCCAACACCCGGTCTGGGGGAACCCGCAGGCGAAGCCCGCGCAGAGGCCGTGGGTCAGCAGCCAGTCACGACCGGCCCCCGCGGCGCTCCCACGCGCTCGGACGCCCCAGTCCTCTCCGGCGTGGCACAACCGCGATCTCTTCTCGCACGCCACGATCGCCCGCCCGAAGGCAGCCATCCCGGCGGGAGGCCCGCGCCGATGAGCACCCTCTACAGCTCTGCCGAAGTGCACCGCGCTGTCAAACTGCTCGCCTCGCGCCCCCTGGTCCGCCTGGTCACCGAGATCGACGACAACGGCGCCATACCGCCGCGACGGCTGCCCGGCGTCCTGCCCGACCTCTCCACGCACCAATTGCGGAGCGCTTCGGACACGGCCCGCGCCCACGGTCTCGTCCGGGTCGCGCCCGGCGCCGGTCTGGAACTGACCGACGCCGGGATGGAGTTGGCAGATCTGTACGACACGATGGCCCGCTGGGCCCGGCGTCAAGCCGTCCCGGCCCCCGTCTGCGAGTTCAGCAGCCGTATCCGGCACGTCCTCGACCTGTTGGCACCATCGCTCACCGCCGAGCGAGCCGATGCTCCCTCCCCGCTGATCGGCGACGGAGCCGAGGCGGGGCTGGCTCGTCCCCGCACGCTCCTGATCCAGTGGCTGGCCGACAACCCCCAGGTGGCCAGGGTGTCTGAGCCTGAGCCGGTCGCGTGAACGCAGCGGTCACACCCCGGCACGCACGCAACACGGGCGGGCTGATGCGCAGCATCTACCTGCCGCGCACGGCGGACGCGTTGGCGTTCGCGATGTCCACCTACGGCATCCCACTGCTCGTCCTGGCCACGACGCGATCCGCCGCGCTGACGGGCGCCGCCTTCGCCCTGGAGTGGGTCCCGCGGCTTGCTGCGTTTGGGTGGGCCGGATCGGTCGTTGACCGGCGCGGTGCCGCGGTGGTATTCCCCCTGGCCTCCCTGGGGAGGGCGCTGGCTCTCGCCGCCGGCGCGGTCCTGCTCCATCTCCACCCGTCCGGCACCGTGGCGAGCGCGACCGTGATGGTGCTGGCGGCGACGACCGGCGTGCTCACCGAGTTCAGCTATATCGCGGCCGAGACCGCGGGCGCTGCCGCCGGCCGCCGAGCAGGACGGCGGGCCCACCGTGTCCAGGCCGTCCTGCTCGGCATCGACCAGACGGCGACCCTGGCCGGTCCGGCGCTCGCCGGGGTGCTCTTGTTTGCCGGTCCGCCGTTGATGCTCGCGGTGATCACCGTGCTCTCGTTGCTTGCCGCGCTGCTTGCCCTGCGCACTCCGCACTCGCCCGTGGCACCGGCCCGTGCGCCGAAGGGGAGGTCCAGGGCCGGACTGCTCACCGGGTGGCGCACCATCCGCTCTCTTCCCGCGCTCGGCTGGCTCGTGACCGGGCTGACCCTGTCCAACCTGGCCACCGGCCTTCTTCAAGCGGCCGGTCCCGTGATCGTCGTCAAGCACTTCGGGCAGTCCACCACCGCAGTCGGCCTCGTCTGGTCCGCCGCTGCCGCAGCGACGCTCCTCAGCGTCACGCTCTGCCGGTTCGCGCTCGACCGCCTCGGCCTGTGGCCGGTCGGCGCCGCCTGCGCCGCCCTCGCCTCGCTCGGCTGTCTCGCCGCTGCCCAGGCTCCCGACTACCAGTCCTACCTGGTCCTGGTCGCGGTCCTCATGGCGGGCGAAGGCGGCATGACGGTCGTCCTGCGCACCCTGCGCGCCCGCCTGATCCCTCCGGAGAAGTTCGGCAGCACCCTGTCGGCGACCATCCTCGTCCTCCTGCTGCCCTTCCCCGTCGCCGGCGTGCTCACCGCGCTCACTCCGCCCGACGCGCTGGGCCACGTCATCACCGTCTGTGCCGCGCTGCAGGCCCTCGGTCTGTTCTGCGCCTTCGCCCGCCTGCGAACCGATCCCGCCCTGCGCACCTGACCCTGCTGCGTCCCCAGCCTGTGGAGAACTTCATGTCCATTGCCGCCCTTGGATCGCACCGCGCGACTGGTCGCACCATCACCGAGCAGTTCCACGCCTTCGACGCCCACAACCCGTACGTCTACCGGGCCCTGGAACGCATGGCCGCTCGCCGCCTGGCCGCCGGCGCAACCCGGGTCAGCTTGAAGGACCTGTTCGAGGACCTGCGCCGCCAGCTCCCTCATGGGGTCGCCGGACTGAACAACAACTACACCGCCCTCTACGCCCGCCGCCTGATCAGCGAACACCCTCACTGGGCTGCGGCGTTCGAGCTGCGCCGCCGCCGTGCCGCCTGAGACACCCCTCTCTTGCCTCGTCCCGCCGTCCACCGATACGGAGAACCTCTTCTTGTCCGCTCGTCCTCTCGTGCTCGTCGTTTCTCCTGGCGACGAGACCTACCGCGGCTACTGCCTGGAGCAGGTGGCCGCCGCGTACGACGTCGTCCTGCTCACCGGCACCGAGCCGTCGTGGGAGAAGCCGTTCATCGTCGACCACACCGTGGTCGATCTGAGCGACCCCGCAGCGGTGCTCGCCGGCGGCCGGGCGCTGGCCGAGCACCATGACCTTGCCGGCGTGGTCACCTGGGACGAGTGGCACCTCGTCTCCACCGCCCGTCTCGCCCGCGCGCTCGGTCTGTCCTCGACGTCCGTCGAGGTGATGCGGGCCTGTCGCAACAAGGCCACCGCCCGGGCTCTGTTCGCCCGCCATGGGGTGCCCTCGGCCGCCTCGATGAGGGCGCGGACTCTACTGGAGGCCGGCCTGGCGACGATGACCCTCGGCCTGCCGGCGGTCATCAAGCCCGCGGCCTTCGCGGGCAGCATCGGAGTGATCCGCGTCGACCGGCCCGAAGAACTGCCCGCCGCGTTCGCGTTCGCCTCGGCCGGTGCGAGCCGCAGTCGCGAGGACACCGGCGTCCTGGTCGAGGAGTACCTTGACGGGCCGGAATTCTCGGTCGAATGCGTCACCCACCGCGGAGCGACCACGGCGGTTGCCGTGACCCGCAAGCACCTGGGCCCCGCGCCGTACTTCGACGAGGCCGGGCACACCGTCGATGCCGCCGACCCGCTCCTGGCCCAGGTCGCCCCGGCCGCCGCTGCTGCGGTCAAGGCCCTGGGGATCACCGACGGTGTGCAGCACGTCGAGCTGCGCCTGGTGGACGGTCGGCCGCGGTTGATCGAGGTCAATGCCAGGATCGGCGGCGACATGATCGGCCACCTTGTCCGTCTGGCCACCGGCATAGACCTGCCCCGGGCCGCCGCCGACCTCGCCTGCGGCCGAGCGCCGGACCTCACCCCGACTCGCAGCGGGGCCGCGGGCATCCGCATGCTCTACCCGGATACCTCCGGCACCCTGACCGCCCGGCACATCAACCAGCCCTTCGCCGCCCACACCCCCTGGCTGCGCCAGGTGCAGTGGATCCGCGAGATCGGCGACGAGCTCGTCCTGTCGCCCGAGGGCGACCTGTTCACCGCCCGGGCCGGGTTCTACATCGTCACCGGCCGCACCACCGCCGAGGTCACCGAACGCCTCGACACCGCCGCCGACGAGATCACCGTCACCACGAGGGCAGACCGATGAACTCACAGCCCGATTCGCACCACGAGATCGACGGCGACGTCTACGTCTCCCCGCGCCACCTCGCCTCCACCACCGGAACCGGCGACCCCGCCCTCGCCCCGTTGCTCGACCTCGGCTGGGACCTGCGGTACGACGAGGACTCCAACGTGTACGTGAGCGCTCCCGACCGGCGCGTGCGCCTGGGCTACCTGCCCGAAGGCGAGGACGACGGGCTCTGGCGCATCAACGCCTACAAGGACTCCTTCGGACCGCCGGCGTGGGGCGTCTGCTTTAACGACCGCGTTCCCACCGAGTTTGTCCAGGCGTTCACCACAATGCTGGCCACGGCGTACGAGCAGGGGCCGGATGCTTACCTTGCTCGTCCGGTCTCCGGCATCGACGAGCACGATCCCTTCCTCGCGGTCGTGCCGCTTCTGAAGCAGGGTTGGGAGATCGACCGTCCGCGCTGGGGCGTCTTCGCGGTCCAGGCCCCGGATGGGCTCGCCGGCATGGAGTTCACCACCGGCGACCTCGATCCGGAAGCCGAACTGACCACGCGCGACGCGCGCTGGCAGCTGTGGGCGGGCAAGTCCATCGACCGGCCCGTCTGGTACGCCACGGCCAGCACCGACACCCCGGTCGCCCTGCTCACCGCCGTCACCGAGTGCGTCGCCGATCCGGCTCCCCTGCCCCGGTGGCGCGAGTTGACCTCCAGCTACATCAAGGGGATGGCCCAGCTCACCCCGATCCTCCCGCCGGGCCCGTCGGCTCCCACTCCGCTCGACGTGCAGCGGGCCGTCTCCTCCCGCCGTCCGGCTGCGCTGCCCGCGGCCAGCGTCCCGCGCTGGAGCACCACCAGCCGACCGGCCCTGCCCGGCCCGCGCCTGTAGGACCAGCCAGACCTCGACCGGAGCCTCTCTTGTCCCTGCAAGCCGCCGAGTTCTTCGCCGAGCTGTGCCTTCCCTTCCACGACCACACCGTTGTTGGCAACACCTACTTCGCTGTCCCGATCCCCGATGCACCGCTGCGGATGCGGATCGACTTCACCCGCACCATCCACGCGGACACCTACGGAGGGCTGCGTGTCGCCGTCGTTCACCCGGAACGCGGCGAGATCGACGCGGTGGCGCTCAGCTTCGTGGACCACGGGACCTTCCACCGCCGCGATGAAGCCACCAATACCCGGCCGAACACCAAGCAGTACGGCACCTTCGACACCTATCACCGCCCCGGCCGCCCGCCGTGGGACGGGGCCGTGACCACTGGGCTGCGCGACGCCATCGAGCAGTACACCGCCGTCTGGTTCCCCGGCGCCTGGGCCGCGTCCAGGCCCAGGCGCGCGGCTGGCCGTACCCCGCGCAGCACTCCCACCCAGCCGGCTACCCCAGTCGTCGGCCGCACCCGCTGACCTCCCCCGACCGATCAAGGAGTCCTCTTCTTCGTGCATGCACGTTTCATCCGATCCGCTGCTGCTGTCGCCGTTATTTGTGCACGGGTGGTCAATGACCGCCGGGAGACGCTGCATCGATCACCGATCGCGAGGCCATAGACCCGGGCGTCACTCAACGTGCTTCATCGGTGACAGGCGGGGGTGTGTGCGTCGTTACGGTGTTCATGCCTTGTTCGGTATTTCAGTGCCCGCGTAGTTTAGCCAGGGTGTGCACCTCGGTATTCGAGTAAACACGCTTCGTTACAGAATCTGCAGGATGAGTTTTCGCCGCTTACCGTGAGAAGGAGTTGTATGCCGCCGCACCGCAGATCAAGGGGCGTATCGATGTCCAGACTGGGATACGAAAAACCTTCTGCGCCTAAAGAGTTCGTGACGGCCGTGGATGAAGCTCTTCGCGCAGTAGTCGCATCCGAATCAAGCAGCGGTGCACTAGCCCGATTTATTACTGCCTACAATTACAGGAGAAGATTTTCTTGGCTGCCGGAAAGCGGACTGAACCCAGAGGCGGGTATGGGTGACGGATTGGTATGCGCTTTCCGTTACGCGCTCGCGTCCTACATTCCTGGCCGTTCACAAGCTGTCGAAGTATCTACGGAAGAGTTTCCGATTTCAGGGGAAGTGCGGAAGGGTATTGATGATGCCACTTCAGTAGTGGCAGATGATCCGCTGAGTCTGCTGCAGTTCGACAGTGGTCTTTCTGCAGGGGGTTGCGACTCTCGCCTGATCGGCTTTCAGGAACTCAAGGGCCATATTGTGTCGGCGCTCGAGGATTACTACCTATTCCGGGAGTGCGCCACGTCTCGAGATCCCTGGTAGACGTTCACGTTCTCGCCTCACCGCAACCGTCGGAATCTTAGTCGTCCATCGACCGCCTCAAGCCTGTGACTTGATTTGTCGTAGTAGCACTGTCGTGCCACCCGGAGAGGCGTTCTGCGAGAACTCGCAGTTGAGGTCTTGCCGAGCCGGTTGTATAGGTCTTTTGCGAAGCGCCTCGCCGTAATTGGGGACGAGGTGAATTTTCCGGGGTAAAAAATCCCGAGCTTCTGCACTTCGTGGTACTCGGTCAAGGGTGCACGCGATTCACCCTTTACTTTCTGGCACATGTAGAAATGTGCTTCGACTGTCTTTCGTTCTGCTTGAATTACCTCTAGAAGGCCCGGGAGGTGAGACTCTAGCGACGCGGCGAATGCTTCAAGCGTCCTCGGGGGCAGCGAGTAGTTGTTAGCACGGTCTATGGGATAGTCGGTCCGAGACAGGCAGACGCTTACTCCGGCGATATCTTCAAAAGGCTTAAACGGAACGATGTTTGGCCCGCCTGGTTCCAGCGGCATCATGATCGCCGGCCTGCAGACTTGATCGCCTTTGAGTATCAACACCGGTGTCTTTGTAATTCGAATGCCTGGTGAAATCTGGGGGGCAATCGACTGAAGTAGCTGCGGTATGTATGGCCCGCAAGCCAATATTAAAGCCTTGCACCCTATGCTGGCGCCGTCGCCTGGATTGATCTGCCACCGGTCATTTCTTCGAGTGGCAACTATGTCATCTATGCTTGCGGTCTTTATTTGCTGCACCCCATACGAGGCAATCTCATTTGCGATAATCTGCAGCAAGTGGCGAGTGTCAAACGGCCGGTCTTCTGACTTAGCCACATAATCCAATGGGGTCCCGCGAAGTATGGGGTTCGAATCCTGAAGCTGCTGGATCTCATTGTCCGTCATCGCGTTAATTGGGATGTTTTCCCTTTGGCAGCGCTCTAGGGTCTCCGCGAGGCCCTGTTGACTCCTGAATAGGCAGTAGCTTTCCGTCTCGTGTTGGATGGCCTCGAGATAGGTCTGTGTAATATACTTGTACCCCTCGCGGCATCCTTGCGCTGCAACTGGATCGTTTGCCGCCGCATAGAAAGATCCACTTTGCAGCCACCCTTGATTTCGTGTGGATGCGTGACCTGCTGCAGGATCTTTTTCGATTACGATACAGTCGCAGTTTCGTGCGGCCAACTCTCTTGCCAGGAAGAGGCCAGCGCATCCCCCTCCGATTATGCCGACGTCGTGATACCACATTCGGCGCTCCGTAGTGCGGCGGATTAGGGGCGAAACGGTCAATTCCAGTTCACCGTGTCGCCTAAGGCTTCGCAAGCGGGGGATGCCCCGCAGGCCGACACGCTGGAGCGCTGGAATGTGGCCGTCCTGCACCGCCGACGCACCCGCGCCGCGGGGCACGAGCTGGACAGCCCCAGTGAGGACGTGGCCGCCGACGCCTCGCCGCGCACGGTCGAGGATGCCCTCGTTGGGTCCATCACGTTCTACCGGGTGCACCTCGACCGAGGCCGCAACGCCTTCTTTATCCTGCCATCCCTTGACCGGCAGCTGCTTGTTGTCGGTGTAGCAGCCCAGTTGAAGCGGTTGGCGATGGCGGGAGGGTTGCAACAACGGTGTTGTCTTCCGCGACCAGTTGTGGGCGACGGCTCCCGGCGACGGCAAGCCGGTCGAGTCGGTCACCTCCGGCTTCGGCCACCCCTCGGCACCGGCCTGCTCAACGCCGAGGAGAGCGCCCTGCTCGGGCGGCCCGCATCGCCGGACGCGGGCAGTACGGAGGCCGACTGGTCCGAGCTGTCAGAGGCATGCGACATCATCGGCAGATGGCCTCCACACCAGCAGCCCCAGCGACCTATCTGGATCGCCTGTGGTCGGACTTGGACTTGATCGAAGCGGACTTCGTGCAGATCCTCGCGGACTCGCAGATCCGGAACACCGACCCCAATCGCGGACGCACCTACGCGATGTACATCGGCGCTCCGAATTGGGGATGGGTGCCCAGCGGCCCCGAACTCGAGGCGCGACGAATGGAGCTGTTGGGGCGCGTGCGGGACTGGGAGCCACTGTTCCGGCTGCTGTTCCCGCATCCGACGCCCGAGGTCACCAAGCGTCTTGAGGAGAACCTTGAGCTGCTGCGGCGCTGGCTTGAGCGCCCTCGCGACAGAACGGTGCCAGCCACCATTCACCAGGCCACCGGCCGGGTGCGCGACGCAGTGACCACGCTCCGGCAGCTGGGCGAGCTGCTGCCCCCTGATTCCTGGGCGGTGCGTTTGGTGGTCGACACGAACGTGCTGCTGGATGACCCCGACGTCGCGATCTACACGCCGCTGCTGGGGAAGCGGTACATGGTTCACCTGATGCCCGCTGTCCTGCGGGAACTGGACGATCACAAGCGTGCCGGACGTAGCCCCGATATCCGAGAGGCGGCGAAGAAGGCGGACCGCCGTCTGAAGGGACTGCGGACCAACGGTGACGTGCGGCGCGGCGTCCGCGTCGCCGGTGATGTGCACGCCGTTTTCGAGCACATCGAGCCCAAGGGCGACGGACTGCCAAACTGGCTGGACCTGGACGTGCCCGATGACCGCCTGGTGGCTTCCACACTGCTTCTGCAGTCCCGGCACCCCGGCTCTTGTGTCTACGTGGCCAGTAACGACATCAACCTCCAGACGAAACTCGCCGCAGTCGGACTGCCGTTCGTCGAGGCACCATGAACGGACGCTCCGCGTTTCATACGCTCAGGACATGACGTTGACGCCGCAAGAGCTTGAGGATCAGGAACAGACCCTGGAGCTGATCAACAGCGAACTCGCGGCCCGTCTGGCGCGGCAGTCGGAGTCGGGCGCGAAGGTAGACACCAAGGCGGTCTTCCTGGTGGGATTCGCGGCCACAGCCGCCCAGTTCCTGGCCTCCCGGAACTTCGAGCCGTTCACCGGCACCGCAGCCTTTACGGCTTACGCGGTTGCCATCGGCTTCGGCATTTCGGTTTTCAACCTTGCCGAGTACGAGGACATCAAGCCGCGGGATGTGCTGGACACCTACGCCCGCTCGACGAAGGGCGCGACGCTGGGGGCTCTCGCCGGAACGCGGGTGGTCATGTTCGAGAAGAACGATGCCCTGCACCAGCGGAAGGCGAGACGCTGGACGGTCACGCTGGCCGCTGTCGCTGCCGGGAGCTTCCTCTCGACTGTCAGTCTCGTGCTGCACACTGACGGCCATGACAAACGCACAGAACCAGGGGAACCCGCCCCCACCTCCTCCGCCCCCGCCCAGCCTCACTGACTCCCTCGCCAACCCGGCTCTTGTGGGCACGGAGAAGAGGAACGAAGACAAGCCCGCGCGCAACAGGGCGGCCACCGGGGGACAGGCCGTCGAACGGCGCTGACCCGCACCGAGAGAGCGGCCCTCGCCCGCGTGGTGGGACAGCACGAGACCCCGAGCATCTACGGCCCGGGGTCTCTCTGTGCTCTGGGTTGGTCTCGTAGGTGTTGATCAGTTCTTCGCTTTACGCGGGGACTGCGGTGAGGCTGTGTTCGTCGTTGAGTGCCGCGAGGTGGCGTTCGGCGTCCAGGGCGGCTTGGCAGCCGCTGGCGGCGGCGGTGATGGCCTGGCGGTAGGTGTGGTCGACGACGTCGCCGGCGGCGAAGACGCCGGGCAGGTTGGTACGTGTCGACGGCGCGTCGACCGCCAGGTAGCCCTGTCCGTCCAGGTCCAGCTGGCCCTTGAACAGTTCGGTGCGAGGGTCGTGACCGATCGCGATGAACAGGCCCGTCACGTCCAGGTCGCGTGTGGCGCCGGTGAGGACGTCGCGCAGTACGACCCCGGCGAGCTTGCCGTCCTGGTCCTTGATCTCGGCGATCTCGCTGTCGAAGGCGAAGGAGATCTTGTCGTCGGCGAAGGCGCGGTTCTGCATGACCTGGGAGGCGCGCAGAGTGGAGCGCCGGTGGACGACGGTCACGGAGCGGGCGAAGCGGGTGAGGAAGGTGGCCTCCTCCATCGCGGTGTCGCCGCCGCCGACCACGACGATGTCGCGGTCCCGGAAGAAGAACCCGTCACAGGTCGCGCACCAGGACACGCCCCGGCCGGACAGTTCGTCCTCCTTGGGAAGGCCCAGCTTGCGGTACCCGGACCCGGTGGCGACGATGACGGCCTTCGCCCGGTGCACGGTGCCCGCCGTGTCGGTGACGGTCTTGATGTCGCCTGTCAGGTCGACTTCGACGATGTCGTCGTCGACCATCTCGGCTCCGAAGCGCTCCGCCTGGGCGCGCATGTTCTCCATGAGGACCGGGCCGTCGATGCCTTCGGGGAAGCCGGGAAAGTTCTCGACCTCGGTAGTTGTCGTGAGCGCGCCGCCGACGAAGATGGCGCCGCCGAAGACGAGCGGCTTGAGTTCGGCGCGGGCGGTGTAGAGGGCGGCGGTGTATCCGGCCGGGCCGGAGCCGATGATGACGACGTCCCGCACGCCGTCGGTGGTCGTACCGCTCACGCTGTTCACGCCTCCTGCTTGGCGTCGATCTCGGCGATCAGGGCCTCGATACGGGTCTTGATCTCGTCGCGGATCGGGCGCACCGACTCGACACCCTTGCCCGCCGGGTCCTCGAGGGCCCAGTCGAGGTACTTCTTGCCGGGGAAGATCGGGCAGGCGTCGCCGCAGCCCATGGTGATGACGTAGTCGGATGCCTGGACGGCCTCGGTGGTGAGGATCTTCGGCTTGGCGTCGGCGATGTCGACGCCGACTTCCTTCATCGCCTCGACGGCGGCCGGGTTGACCTGGTCGCCCGGGATCGAGCCGGCGGAGCGGACCTCGATCCGGTCGCCCGCGAGGTGGGTGAGGAATCCGGCGGCCATCTGTGAGCGGCCCGCGTTGTGGACGCAGACGAAGAGCACGGAGGCGAGCGGGGCGGTGGACATGGATTCTTCCTTCAGGATCAGCGGGTGGTTCAGGCGGGCAGGGAGGACAGAAGGTCGGTGATGTGGGCGTCGATAGCGTCCCGGATGTCACGCACGGCGGCGAGCGGGGCGCCGTCGGGGTCGGCGACGGGCCAGTCCAGGTAGCGGCGGCCGGGCACGATGGGACAGGCGTCGCCGCAGCCCATGGTGATGACGATGTCGGCAGCCCGCACGACCTCGTCGGTCAGCGGCTTGGGAAACGCCCCGGCGGCGTCGACGCCGGCCTCGGTGAGGACCTGCGCGATGAACGGCTCCACCTCAGCCACGGGGTGCGTGCCGGCCGAAGAGACGGTGACCCGGCCCGCGGCGCGGCGGGCGAGGAGGGCGGCGGCGAGCTGTGAGCGGCCCGCGTTGTGGCTGCAGACGAACAGCACACGCGGCAGCCCGCTGCCGGGGCCGCCCTGGACGTGGGCGAGAGCATCAAGGCGTTCCGCGGTGAAGCGTTCGGCCAGCACGACCAGGTGCGTGCGCACCTGCGCGGTGGCGGCCAGCAGGCTATAGGAGTCGGTGAGCAGCGCCTGGACGGTCTCCGCGGAGAAGCGGCCAGCGTGCCGGGCGGCGAGGCGGGCGACTCCGGCGGCCAGGCGCTGGTCGGGCAGCAGGGGTAGGGAGGAGGCGGACACGGGAACTCCTTCGACGCGCCCAATAAGTCAGCCCGTGCTGGTATCAGCGCGTGGTGATGTGACAGTATCAGGGCATGCTGACTTCAGTCGATCCTGATGTGATCCGGGTGTTGGGCGATCCGCTCCGCCTGAAAATCGTGACCCTGCTGGCGCGCGAAACGCTCTGCATGACGCACCTGGTGGAGGAGACCGGAGCCAAGCAGACCAACCTGTCCAACCACATGAAGGTGCTGCGCGAGGCCGGACTGGTGGACACCGAGCCGTGTGGCCGGTTCACCTACTTCAAGCTCAAGCCCGACGTCCTGGCCGGGCTCTCCGAGCAGTTCGCCACGCTGGCCGCCTCCGCCCGTACCGCCGCCGAGAACAAGAGGGCCTGCCCGTGACCTCCACCGAGCCCACCGCCGCGTCGACAGACACCGGCGGGGACGACTCGATCGTCAAGAAGCTCTCCACCCTCGACCGCTACCTCGCGGTGTGGATCCTGCTCGCCATGGCCGTCGGCCTGGGCCTGGGCCGCCTCATCCCGGGAATGAACGACGCGCTGGCGAAGATCGAGATCGGCGGGATCTCCCTGCCGATCGCGCTCGGCCTGCTGATCATGATGTATCCGGTGCTGGCCAAGGTCCGCTACGACAAGCTGGATTCCGTCACCGGCGACAAGAAGCTGATGGTCTCCTCGCTGGTCATCAACTGGATCGTCGGACCGGCGGTGATGTTCGCGCTGGCGTGGATCTTCCTGCCGGACCTGCCCGAGTACCGCACCGGCCTGATCATCGTCGGCCTGGCCCGCTGCATCGCGATGGTCATCATCTGGAACGATCTCGCGTGCGGCGACCGCGAGGCGGCCGCCGTCCTGGTCGCGCTGAACTCCGTCTTCCAGGTGATCGCGTTCGGCCTGCTGGGCTGGCTGTACCTGGACCTGCTGCCCGGCTGGCTGGGCCTGGGCGACGGCGAGCACCTGGACATCTCCATGTGGGAGATCGCCCTGAACGTCGTCATCTTCCTCGGCATCCCGCTCCTGGCCGGCTTCCTCACCCGCCGGATCGGTGAGCAGAAGATGGGCCGCGAGTCCTACGAGTCCAGGTTCCTGCCGAAGATCGGGCCGTGGGCGCTGTACGGGCTGCTGTTCACGATCGTCATCCTCTTCGCCCTGCAGGGAAAGACGATCACCTCGCAGCCGCTGGACGTCGCCCGGATCGCGCTGCCGCTGCTGGTGTACTTCGCGGTCATGTTCTTCGGCACCTTCCTGCTCGGCAAGGGCCTCGGCCTGGCCTACGACCGCACGGCGACGCTGGCGTTCACCGCGGCGGGCAACAACTTCGAGCTGGCCATCGCGGTCGCCATCGCCACCTTCGGCGTCACCTCCGGCCAGGCCCTGTCCGGTGTCGTCGGCCCGCTCATCGAGGTGCCCGTCCTGATCGGCCTGGTCTACGTCGCGCTCGCCTGGCGCCGCAAGTTCACCACTGACATCAGCCAGCCGGTGAAGGGAGCCCAGTGAACTGCCTGGACTGTCACGGCGCGGGAGACCAGACACTGGCGCATGGCGTCTGCGTCCAGTGCGGTGCTGCCGTGTGCGCGCAGCACTCACAGATCAGCGAGCAGCACCTGACCTGCACCAAGCCCTTGTACCGCACGGTGGCCATCGAGCCGCCTGTACGGCGCTTGATGTGCGGGCCCTGCGCGGCGGCCCATCAGGCAAACGCCGCGTGCTGCCCGCAGTCCGCGCAGTTCGTCCGGACACCGTGACAAGCAGCCGGCACGCTCAGGTGGTGGTGATCGGCGGCGGGCAGGCCGGGCTCGCCGCCGGCTACCACCTGCGCCGCAAGAAGCTCGACTTCGTCATCCTCGACGCCCAGGCCGCGCCGGGCGGGGCCTGGCGGCACACCTGGGACACCCTGCACCTGTTCTCCCCGGCCGCTTTCTCCTCGCTGCCCGGCCGGCTCATGCCCGCCCAGATGGGCGAGGAGTACCCGGACGCCTCTCACGTCGTCGACTACCTGGCCGACTACGAGCAGCGCTACGACCTGCCCGTGCAACGTCCGGTCCGGGTGAGCGCCGTACGGCCCGACGGCGGGCGGCTGCGGGTGGAGACAGATGCAGGCGTCTGGTCGGCGGGGGCGGTCGTGTCGGCGACCGGCACATGGTGGCGCCCCTTCCTGCCCGCCGTCCCGGGCCGGGAGGTGTTCGCCGGCCGTCAGCTGCACACCACCGGCTACCGGCACCCGGCCGACTTCGCCGGGCAGCGCGTCGTGGTGGTCGGCGGCGGGAACTCCGGCGCGCAGATCGCCGCCGACCTCGCCGCCCACGACGGCGTCGACCTGACCTGGGTCACCCAGCGCCCGCCCCGATATCTGGCCGACGACATCGACGGCCGCGCCCTGTTCGACGCCGCGACCGCCCGCCGCCGCGCCCTGGACGATGGCACGGCCGACACCGGCGGTGTGGCCTCGCTCGGTGACATCGTCGCGGTGCCGCCGGTCCGCGCCGCCCGGGACGCCGGACTGCTGAAGGCCCAGCCGATGTTCGAGCGCCTCACCCCTGACGGGCTGGTGTGGGCCGACGGCACGTCTGCTCTCGCGGACGCAGTGATCTGGTGCACGGGATTTCGGCCCGCCCTGTCCCACCTGGCCCCGCTGGGCCTGCGCGGATCCCGCGGGCACATCGCCACCAAGGGCACGCGCGCGATCGGCGAGCCGCGGCTGCACCTGCTCGGCTACGGCGACTGGACCGGCCCCGCTTCGGCCACACTGATCGGCGTCGGACGCCCGGCCCGAGAAGCCGCTGCCGAGATCGCTGCGCTCCTGTCCTGACTGCGGACGCTGGTCTATGCGGCCTGGCGGCGCATCCGGGACAGGACATGGTCGATATCGCGGCCGACTCCTCGCAGGGTCTTGGAGGAGAAGCTGCGCTGGAACTCCATGCCGACGAATCCGAGACCGCGCACGGTCGTGGCGATGCCGCCGCGGTGCAGGGGTCGGCCGTCAGCGTCCAGGGCGCCGCTGCTGGCCAGGTAGGGGAATGCGAGGCGGTAGCCGGTCGCGAGGACCACCGCGTCGACCGCCTCCTTCGTGCCATCGGCCCACACGACCCCATCAGGCGTGAAGCGGGTGAACATCCCTCGCTGGTCGACATCGTGTTTGTGCAGGGCGGTGCGGTAGCGGCCGTCGTCCAGGACCGAGACCGGCGCTTTTTCCAGCAGGCGCCGGATGGGGGCGATGTCCAGGCCGGTGTGCTTGAGCCACCAGTGCAGGTCCTTGCCGAGTGGACGCTGTGTCATCCAGTTGATGGGGCGGCGGGTGGCCAGCGTGGTGTCCGCCACGGCTCCGAGTTCGGCGGCGATCTGGATCGCGGAGTTGCCGCCGCCGACGACCACGACCCGCTGCCCGGCGAATGCTCCCGGGGTGCGGTAGTCGGCGGCATGGAGCACCCGGCCGGTGAACTCCGCCTGCCCGGACAGGTCCGGGATGTACGGGGTGCCGTAGTCGCCGGTCGCGGCGATAACCGCCCGCGCTGTGAAGTCGCGGCCATCCTGGGCACGCGCCGACCAGGCGCCCCCCTGGCGGGTGACCGAGGAGACAGTCGTGGAGGTATGGAGGTCCGCAGTGAGTCGGCGGGCGTAGGCGCGCAGGTAGTCCACCACCTCGTCCCGCGTCGGGTACCGGTCCCCGTCGCCGGGGAAACGCATCCCGGGCAGCGAGGAGTATCGGGCCGGGGAGAACAGGGTGAGGCTGTCGTAGTAGCGCGGCCACGCCCCGCCCGGCGCCTCATCGGCCTCCAGAATCAGGGTGCGGGCGAAGCCGTGACGCGAGGCGAGAGCGGCGGTGGCCAGGCCGGACTGCCCGGCGCCGATGACGAGGAGGTCGGCGTGTTCCATGAGATCGTGGGCCCTTCATGACGAGTCGTTGTTTCGGGAAGTAACGAAATGTTGGGCGGGGCAGTGAACGCAGCCGACGAGGGCGGGTTCGCGGTGGATGCGGCGACGGCCGACTTCCTCAAGGCCCTGGCGAGCGAGACCCGGCAGAAGGTGATGCAGCAGTTCGCCGGCGGCGTTGAACTGACCGTCGGCGAGATTGCCGAGCGGTGCGCGCTGAAGCCGTCGACCGCCTCAGAACACCTCAGCCTGCTGCGCCGCGGCGGCCTGGTCCTCTCCCGCAAGGAGGGCAAGCAGGTCTTCTACCGCGCCGACGGCGCGAGCATGGCGGAGCGACTGGGCGCGCTTCATGAGTACCTGGCGCGCTGCTGCCCGCCGGGCTGCGCCTGACCAGTAGCGCCAGGTGACGCGTGACCGGTCAGGTACGCAGGTCGAGCATGGCGGACATCGCGGCGACCACGGACGGGGCGACCTGGTAGTAGACCCAGGTTCCGCGCCGCTCGGAGGTGAGCAGTCCGGCTTCGCGCAGCTTCTTCAGGTGGTGGGAGACGGTCGGCTGGGACACGCCGACGTCGGAGATGTCGCAGACGCATGCCTCGCCGCCCGCGTATGAGGCGACCTTGGAGAACAGGCGCAGCCGCACCGGATCGGACAGCGCCTTGAACATCGCGGCCATCTTCTCCGCGTCGGCCTGCGACAGTTCCCCTGCGGTGATCGGCGGGCAGCACGGCACCGCCGCCCCGGTGTCCAGGACGGGAAGCTCGACAACCTCTGACTTCGACATGCGTCTATGTTGACACTCGTCGATGCGGGTGGCAAGGTCGAGACATCGACAGGCATCGAAACAAGGAGTCGTCGTGACCACTCGGATCCGTACCGCTTTCACCGTCGCCCGGGCCCGCCGCACCTCCCGTCACCTGGCCGGCGTCAGCTTCTGCGACGGCTGCGCACAGGTCTGTGACGCCTCCTGCCGGGCCATGGCCCACCAGCGGCGCACCCAGTCCGCACTCTCCATCGCCCGCTGATTCCGCCCCAACCACTCAGGGAGATCGACCACCATGAGCGAGCAGCAGCTCCCCGTCGTCGTCATCGGAGCCGGCCCCGCCGGCCTGGCCGCAGCCGCGCACCTTGTCGAGCGCGGCATCGAGCCCTTGGTCCTGGAGGCGGGGCCGGCCGCCGCCTCTGCGGTGCGCGAGTGGTCCCACGTGCGGCTGTTCTCCACCTGGGGCGAGCTGACCGACCCGGCCGCGGAGAAGCTGCTCGCCCCCACCGGCTGGACCAAGCCCGACGCAGCCACCTACCCGTCCGGCGGGGACTGGGCCGAGCTCTACCTTCAGCCCCTCGCTGACGTCCTCGGCGACCGCGTTCGCGTGGGCGCCACCGTCACTGGGGTCTCCCGCACCGGACGCGACCGCCTCGTCGACGCCGACCGCGAAGCCCAGCCCTTCGTCGTCCACTTCACTACTGCCGAGGGCGAGGAGCGCGTTTTCGCCCGGGCCGTCATCGACGCCTCCGGCACCTGGACCACCCCGAGCCCCGCCGGCGCCAGTGGCCTTGCTGCCCTCGGAGAGAAGGCCGCCGCCGACCGCATCACCTACCGCGTGCCCGACTTCAAGGACCCGGCCATCCGGGCCCGGTACGCCGGCAAGCGCACTGCCGTGATCGGCTCGGGCGCCTCGGCGTTCACCGCGCTGGCGACTCTCGCCGACGTCGCCCAGGACGAGCCGGGCACGCATGCGGTGTGGATCCTGCGCCGGGGGATCTCCGGCTCCACGTTTGGCGGCGGCGAAGCCGACCAGTTGCCCGCCCGCGGCGCTCTCGGGCTCGCGGCGAAGGCGGCTGTCGACAAGGGATACGCGGACGCGGTCACCGGATTCCGCACCGAGGCCATCGAGCGCGACGGCGAAGGCCGACTGGTCCTGGCCGGTGAGGACGGCCGTCGCCTCGACCCCGTGGACGAGGTCATCGTGCTGACCGGGCTCCGGCCCGACCTGTCCTTCCTGTCCGAGGTCCGCCTCGGCCTGGACGAGCGGCTCCAGGCCCCCGTCGAGCTTGCCCCGCTGATCGATCCCAACCAGCATTCCTGCGGCACCGTCTATCCGCACGGCCACCGCGAGCTGTCCCATCCGGAACAGGGTGTGTACCTGGTCGGCATGAAGTCCTACGGCCGCGCCCCGACCTTCTTGGCGATGACCGGCTATGAGCAGGTCCGCTCCGTCACCGCCGCCATCGCAGGCGACCTTGAGTCCGCCGACCGCGTCGAACTCACCCTTCCGGAGACGGGGGTGTGCGGCGGCGCCGGGCTGTTCGACGACCCTGCCGCCGGGCAGGCCGACGGCGGCGGCTGCTGCGCTCCCGCTGCGGCGCCCGCGCTCGTGCAGATCGGTGTCGGCGCCGCGGCCGCAGAGGGCCCTGGGGATCCGCAGGCGGGCGGCTGCTGCGGCTCGTGACCAGCCTCAACACCCCTGAGCGCGGGGCCGCGACCGGAACCGGGGACCGGTCGCGGCCCCGCGCCGTCCTCCCGGCGTTGTGCGCGACACAGATCACCAGCTGGGGCATCGTCTACTACGCCTTCCCCGTGCTGAACCCACAGATCACTGTCGACGCCGGCTGGCCGGCAGGGGCCACCACGGCCGCGTTCTCCGGCGCGCTGCTCGTCTCCGCCATCGCCGGGATACGCGTCGGCCGGATCATCGACCGCCACGGCCCGCGCACCGTGATGACCGCCGGATCGGTTCTCGGCGTGCTGAGCATCCTCCTCGTGGCTGCCGCCCCCAACCTGCCGGTGTTCTTCGCCGGTTGGCTGCTGGCAGGGCTCGCGATGTCGGCCACCTTCTACCAGCCCGCCTTCGCCGCACTCACCCGCTGGTGGGCCCCCGACCACATCCGCGCCCTCACCGTCGTCACCCTGGCCGGCGGCCTGGCCTCCACCGTCTTCGCGCCCTTGACCGCCGCGCTCGCCGACCACCTGTCCTGGCGCGCCACATACCTGGTACTCGCCGCGATCCTGGCCGCCCTCACCATCCCGGCCCACGCCTTCGCCCTGAAGGCGCCCTGGCCCCAGGCCCCACCCGCACCCGACCACGCGGGCGACAGCGCCGCAACAGTCGCTGGCAGCAGGCCGTTCCGGCTCCTCGCCGCCGCCCTCACCCTCTCCTCGTTCGCCACGTACGCCGTCGTCGTCGCCCTGGTTCCGCTCCTGCTCGAGCGCGGCTTCACCACCACCCAGGCCGCCTGGGCCCTCGGACTTGGCGGCGCCGGGCAGACCCTCGGCCGCACCCTGTACGCGACGCTCGCACGCCACACCGATGTGACCGCGCGCACCACGGTCCTGATCGCGCTCGGCGGCGTCACCACGGCCGCCCTGGCGTTCGTCTCCGGACCGTATGGACTGCTGATCGCCCTCTCGGTCGCGGCTGGCACGGTCCGTGGCAACCTCACCCTTCTCCAGGCCACCGCCATCACCGACCGCTGGGGCACCGCCCACTACGGGCGTCTGTCCGGCCTGCTTGCCGCCCCCACCACGGCAGTTGCAGCACTGGCCCCCTTCGCAGGCGCTGCTCTGGCCGTGCCCCTGGGCGGATATCCCGCGCTGTTCGCCGTCCTGGCCGTGCTGTCCGCCCTCGGCGCCGCCACCGCCGTGGGATCCGCACCGCGATGACGACCCTGAGCGCCGCACGAGCGTGTCCAGCCAGGGGCCTAAGAAGGGTCAACCACGCAACAGACCCAACACCATCGTGTAGTTGGGGTGTTGTAGTCACTGTGCCCTCGTGGCTTCAGGCGGGCTCGCTCGGTGTGCCGCGTTTGGCGCCGTCTGCCTCCCGCCCCTGCGGTAACCCCGTCATGTTGTGGATCGGCATGGGGTGCCCCTGCCCTCCTGATGGCAGCGTGCCCAAGGCGTACCCGGAGACAGGGAGTGTTCGGCAGGAGTGGCGGCGGTTCCCCGGCAACGCCATCTTGATTAAACAGAGTGGTAAGGCGCACGTTCCAGGCGCCTGCGATCACTGGCAGAAGACGAGGTGCGGCCCCCGAAGTGGGGTTGGATTCTCGATCCGTCCCCCGGAGACTGGGACCGTATCAGCGAAGGCAGCCCAGCCGTTGCCACTGGGGGGAACGCGCAGCTGCGGGCGACGAGCCGGTGCATGACGTGCATGGGGACTCTCGGCAGCTGATGATCTGCGGGGATTGCCGTGCTGTGGGGTAGCTGACCAGAGGGCCGAGGGCTTGCCGTCGGCCTTCCTTCGTTTCGTGGTTCTGGGCACGCCGGATGCGGTGCGACTCGGTTCGACAGCAAAACGACTGGGTTCGATGTCAACGGACAGTTCGTGTCCGTTGTCAGCGAAGTTAGTCGCTGTGTCAGCCAACCCAGTCGCAGTGCAGCGGGACGTCGGCCGCACCTGCGATTGAACTTGCTGATAGCAGCCGTGCAAGCCTGCAAGGCACGTGATGCATGTCCGAGCAGGAGAGACGTACCTTCGGACCATGGGAGAGTCAGACAGGCGACGACCGTCGAGCCGACGCCATCACACTGTGCCCCGGTTTTATTTGAAGCGATTCGCCGACGCGGATGAGCGGATCATGCGCGTCCCCATCGGCATCGAGCAAGCTCCCCGCCCGTGCGGCATAAAGGACGTTGCAGTATGCAACGACTTCTACTCGTTCCCCGATGACACCGGACAGCTGGACGACTCTGTCGAGATCGCGCTCTCCAAGCTGGAGGGGGAAGCGGCCCACGTGCTCCGAATGGTGGTCGATGAAGACTGCTGGCCGCTGCCAGCAGCCGAACGAAAGACGATGACGGACTGGGTCGCTGCACAGTTCTTGCGGGTCCCGGCTAGGAGGCAGGCTGCCAACGAGGTGTTCGACCACCTGACGAAGATCACGTTGGCGATCGAGGGAAAGCAGGAACTGCGCGAACGGCTCGAAGCGGAGTCTGGCGGACCGGTCTCTGGCGAAGAGGTTGAGCAGAAGTGGGCCGAGAAGACCGACTTCTCCAGCTACACCGTGAAGCCCCCAGTCGTGCACCACATGGCGAGCATGGCCAGCGGCATCCCGGCGGCAGCTGACGTCCTGATGCAGCGCGGTTGGGTGATGTACCGCTTCAAGCGCAGAAAGTTGATCACGTCGGACCATCCCGTGACTCTCATACGTGACCCTCGGACACCGCACTGGATAGGCGTGGGTCTGGCAACGGCCGCTGGGGTCGCGATTCCCCTCGGCAGGCAGGTGGTGCTGCTGATGTCGGCTCCCGGAGCTCCGGACCGCACGGGATCGCCGACTGCGGCACTCGCCCAGGACTTCAATCAGCGATTCGCGTTCAGCGCGCGATCCGCGGTCTTCCATCATCCGGACGACACGCCTCTGGTCGGGGTGGAGTTGCCCTCTAGACGGACAAACGAGATGCGGATTAGCCAAAATTTGGAGGACTTCATTCCGCCCGAACCGCTTTGTGACGCGTGAGCTGGCGACCCGGACACGTGAGGCGACTGCGTTTACTGACACAGCAACTAACTTCGCTGTCAACGGACAGTTCGCCGGGGGCAGACAGGAAAGATCGCGGAAAGACTGGCCAACGGGCGAGAGGGCATGTCAACGTAGACGACCTTGCAAGAAACCCCAGGTCAGAGAGGTGATTGCCCGTGACCGTAGCCCCTGCGCGCCCCGGTTTCTCCACCACCGTCGAAGCCCTGCGACCGCGAGAGTGGCAGCTCGGCCCCGGTCAGCAGCCGACCCTGGTCATGGACCAGTTCTCCGCCGAGGACTTTCACCTGATCGTCGATGATCGCGCGGACGTGCACGTCAGCTCCAAGGACGGCCGGTTCTACCTCGGATGGTTCCCGCTCGGCCGCCCCGGTACGGATGGCGAGGGATGGAAGATTGCCGTCACCGGCACCGCCAAGGTCCGCGGCTACCACCTGTCGTTCGACACCGAGACGCCGGCCGACATCGTCGCCGCGACCGTAGCGCGTGTGCTGGAGACCTCACGCTGCCTCTGACAGCGCGGACACCGACACGTAATGCCCGCACTGTGAGCGCTGGCCGTACCGAAGGCTGGCCCGTCCCGTTCCACTGCCCTGTTTTCCTCGCACCCCAGGAGGCTGTTCGTGACGTCCCCGGAGATGACCGTCGGCGATCTCATTGACCTGTTGTCCGGCTGTGACCGGAGTGCTCCGGTCCGCCAGGCCATGAACCCGTTCTTCCCGATGGCACACCGCTTGGCGCAGGTCCTGCAGTCGGTCGACGAGACCGGCCGGACCGTCGTCTACCTCGCCGAAGGGCGTGACGAGGACGCACAGCTCGGCCACCTTCCGCCGGAGGTCGCCGTCGAGCTGACGTGGCAGGGCCCCGTCCAGGCGCCCCCGCGCCGCCCCCGCCGTCGCGCCGGCGGCAACTAGACCCGCACCGAGCCCTTGGAGGCGCCCCTGTACCCCGACTTCCCGCCCGACTCGTCCACCCCGCGCGGCGGCCAACCCGCGTTCTGGGTCGGCCCCCGGCACCTGGCCGGTGACGATGGACGCCTCTACGACGTCGTCGCCGACGCGCTCGCCGGCCTGGGTTGGACGAGCCTGACGATCGTCCGCGGACGGCACGAGCCGGACGAGGCGCCGGAGGACCGCCAGGTCCTGCGCAGCACCGTCCTGCACATCAGCCCCGACGCCTTGCGCTGGGCCCAGTGGGGCCTGGCGGACGAGCCGTTCCACCTGGGTGAGCTGCCGATCGCCTGGCAGATCTCCGCCCGAGCCGAGGCAAGCAGCCCGCTCGCCCAGTGGTCGGCCTACTTCACCCGTGACGTCCCCGGCGAGGCAGTGGTCGACTTCCTCGTCGCGCTCGACGCAAGCGATCAGCCTGCCGTGCCGTTCGCCGGATCCGATCTGGTCCTTGACGCAGTCGCCACCCACGGATGGTTCCGCGACATCGACCAACCCCAGGCGGCGGCGACGGACCCGACGTTCACCTCGCACATCAGCCTCGGCGACGTTCCGCCCCTCATCCAGGACGCTGACCCGCGGGCCCTGTCCGCCGAGGACGAGGAGACGGGACCGGCCGGATGGCAGGCGTGGGCCGAGCCCGCGCTCGGTGCACCGTGTCTGTGGGCGGCATCGTTCGCCGCCAGCGTCCCGCACGATCTCGTCGCCGCTTTCGCCGCCTCCCTCAGCTCGACCGCACCGGTCCTGCGGCGGGTACTGCCCGAGGCCACGCAGGAGCGCCTCCTGCGCGCGCCGGCCATCTAACGTCCCGCGTACAACTCTCGACGATCGCAGTCCGGCACCCTCCCAGTTGGGGGTGTCGGACTTTCTTGTTTCTCGGGTGAAGTGGCCGTTCGGTCTTCGATGCCAGGAAGAATTGCCGCCTGTTGATGGAACGAAGCAGGATGCGGCAATGCACCCCAGCCCCGGCGCCGCCTTAACCTCGATCTTGCGTGACGGTCCGCCGACGGAGTCGGTGGACCGTTTTCGTGTTCTGGGCTGGGAGCGGGCAGGGCGAGTGCCCGAGTGTCGTCTC
>NZ_JBIBFR010000043.1:0-30545 GCF_042956125.1 Streptomyces sp. NPDC008313 | reverse complement strand
CGAAGGATGTCGAGCTCGCCGCATAACCCCAGCAACCCTGAACCACCCCAAACCCGACAGGGGTGCCTTGACGAAGGACATAGAGGCACCCCCCCATGGAGGGCAGCTCCGGCAGGGAGTACCAGGAGACCTTGCCCTTCACGGTACCTACTAGGTACCGTCCTTGTATGCCATCACTGAACGTGTCCTTCACCGACAAGGAACTCGAGGGGGTGCGGGCGGCCGCCGCGGCCGAGGGGAAGAGCCTCAAGCAGTATCTGCACGACCTCGGGGTCCGCGAGATGCAGCGCAAGCAGTTCGTCGCCGGTGCGTCGCTGTGGGCCGACCGGTTGCGGAGCGAGTTCGACGAGGCCTTCCCCGACGAGGTGCCGCCCGCCGAGCGGAGCGACGGGGCCGCGGCCGCCTGATGCATCTCCATATCGACGTCTCCTGGCTGCTCGACGTCCAGGAGGCCGCCCTCGCGTACGAGGACATGTCCGTCAGCGACTACTCGGCGCTCGTCGCCGCCGTCGCCCGTCACCGGACCAAGCTGCCCACCCTCGCCGCGGCGGACCCCGACGCCGCCTGGCGCGCCGCCGCGCTCATGCACACCATCGTGCGCCTGGAGCCGCTTCCGCACCGCAACAGCCTGTTCGCGGCGTTCGTCGCCGCCCAGTACATGGACCAGTCGGGCGAGGGCATCGACCCGCCCTACGGCGCCCTGTCGGACCTCGTACGCAAGATCCGGGACACGCCCGTGAGCGTGGTCGCCGTCGCCGGCCGGCTGCGGTCCTGGAAGGTGTGAGCGCGGCCCACCGAGTGCGCGCGGGCCCGCCGGCTGATGTCATGTCAGTCAGTCACGCCCGGTCCGTTCGCGCCGGCGCACGGCCGTCCGGAGCGCGTCAGCGCGCGGACACGGCGGTCGCCGTGCCGGGCCCACGTCACTCACTCCGGAAGAGGCCCAGGTGCGGAGAGCAACCGCCGACGCGACGCCGCCCGGTACGGCGGCCGGACGGCCGCGCTCCGGCCGGCTGGGCGTGGCCTGCGTGGTGTTCGCCTTCTGGGCGACCATGGCGGGCACCACCGCGCCCACACCCCTCTACCCGGTCTACGGCGAGGCGTTCGGTTTCACCCCGTTCACCGTCACCGTGGTCTTCGCCGTGTACGCCTTCGGGGTCGTCGCCGGGCTGCTGGTGTTCGGGCAGCTCTCGGACCAGGTGGGACGGCGTCCCGTCCTGATCGTCGCCACCCTGCTGGCCCTCGGCGCGGCGCTGGTCTTCCTGATCGCCCGGAACCTGGCCGTGGTCCTCGTGGCCCGGGTCCTGTCCGGTCTGGCGGCCGCCCTCGTCACCGGAGCCGCCACCGCCTCGCTCACCGACCGGATGGACCCGCGCGCCCGCGTCGGGCCCGCCACCCTCGCCCTGTTCGCCAACATGGGCGGACTGGCCTCCGGCACCCTGCTCGCCGGAATCCTCGCGGATCTGGCTCCCGATCCCCTCCGTACGCCCTGGGTGGTCATGGGGGTCCTCTCGGCCGCCGGTCTCCTCGGCGTCATGGTCAGCGGCGAGAGTTCCGCCCACCGGTCGGGTTTCTCGCCGCGGCCGCAGCCGCTGCACGTGCCCGGCGAGATCCGCTCGGACTTCCTGCGGTCGGCCATGGCGGCGGGCGCGGGCTTCGCCGTGCTGGGTGTGCTGACCGCCGTGACCGGGCTGTTCCTCGGCACGGTGCTCGACGAGACCAGCCACTCCCTGACCGGACTCGTCGTCTTCATCGCCTTCGCGTGCACCGCGCTCGGGCAGCTTCTGGTCCGCTCCCTCAAGCCCTCCCGGGCCCTGCCCGCGGCGTGTGCGGGGCTCGTCGCGGCCGCCGCCCTGATCGCCACCGCCATGTTCACCGGCACGGCGGCCCCGCTGCTGGCCGGCTCGGCGGTCAACGGGGTGGCGACGGGGGTGGCCCTCGGTCACGGCCTCGGCAACATCACCACGCGGGGCGAGCCGGAACACCGGGGCGCCTCGGTGTCCACGTTCTTCGCCATCCTCTACACGATGCTCGCGGTGCCCGCGATCGGCGTCGGGGTGCTGATCCGCGAGACCAGCCTGCGCCCCGCGGGGGAGATCTTCAGCGCGGTCGTCGCCGCGCTGTCCCTCGCCGTCCTGATCAGCCTGTTGCGGCCCCGAAGGGCCTGGTGAGCGGCCTCGCCGGCCGCCCTTCACGCGGTGAGGGGCGGCCGGCGTGCCGTCAGTCGCCCAGGCCGAGCCCTCCGGTGGTGTAGGCGCACTCCGTGTAGATGTAGCCCGGCCGGAGCTTCGCCGTGTCGGACGCGGGGGTCGCGGCGCCGGTCCCCTGCGGCTTGTGCAGGAAGTACGTGGTGCCCGCCGGGAGGCTGATGGTCCGCTGCGGATAGTGCTTGCCGCTGTCCTGGCAGGCGTGGAAGCCGGACAGCAGGGTGGTGGAGAGCGAGTACGACTTACAGCTGCCGCACGCCTTGAGCGTGAAGCTCCCGGTCACCGGTCCGGTGTACATGACGGTGATGTCGTCGGGGCTGTCGTTCTTGACGGTGACGCTGATGCTGCCGCCCGAGGCCGTCGTGGGCAGGTGCTTGCCCGCCGCGGGCACCGTCCCGGCGATCTCGGCCGCGATGGCGATCTTCTTGGCGCGCGCGGTGTTCTTGGCGTGCTTGTTGTCGGCGGCGTAGTCCCGCATCGTCGTCTGCGCCGCGTCGAAGTCGCCGTCCTTGTACTGGTCGACACCGCAGTCGTAGGCGCCCGCGTCCGCGCTCCGGCCGGCCCGGCCGGCCTCCCGGCCGAGGGCTCCGGCGATCCCGGCCTTCTCGCCCGGCAGGCCGGTCACCTTGGAGCTGAGGTCGTCGAGGTGCTGGACCGCCTCGCACGGTTCGTCGCCGCGTACGTCCTTCACGGCCTTGTCGACGGCCTGTTTGACGGCCGGTTCCACCTTCGCCGCCTGGTCGGAGTCGGGGAAGAGGGTCAGGAGGTCGTCGAACGAGCCCTGCCAGGCGGCGTCACCGGCGTCGAGTCCCCGCGCCGCGCACTCGTACAGGGAGGTCGCCAGCCGGTCGTCGGGCCACGCGGCCAGGCTGCCGAGTTCCTTCTTCCCGACGGTGTCCGGGACGGTCCGCAGATACTTCAGCGGGGCCACGGCGCCGCAGTAGTCCTGGCCCGCGTAGGGGGCGCCGACCGTCGTGTAGTACGTCTTCAGCCGTCCGGGCACCCGCTCGGCGGCGCGCGACCCCGGGTGGTCGTCCACCAGGTCTCCGTAGACGCCCAGTGCCTCGCGGAAGTCGTCCTCGGCCGCGTCGAACGACGTCTTCCCGCCCGCCTCGACGAGACGGTCCGCGTCCTCCAGCCGGTCCAGCAGCATCCGCTCCGTGGCCTCGTCGCGCGCGTCGTCGTACAGGACGACGCCACCGGCGGGCACGGCGAGCAGGGCGAGGGCGACGGCGGTCACCAGGACGGGGTTCGCCGGGCGGAGCGGACGGGCCGCCCGTGCGCCCGAGAGCGCGCCGTGCGCCACCGCCGCGGCGACGAACACCGCGTACGCGACCAGGGCGGCCCCGGACACTCCGTCGGGGTCGGCCGGGAGAGCCACCAGCAGCAGGGCGCCCGTCGCGGCCAGGCAGACCGCCGTCAGCACCCAGCGGCGCAGGAACGCGTAACCGAGGCCCAGTCCCCCGAGGTTGAGCAGGGCGACCGCGACCGCCTGGCGCCGGTCGGCCGGGCCGCGCGGCGGAGCGGGCACCGGCGCGGGCCACGAGGCCGTCGCCGGGTTCGGCGGGCCCGGCGGCAGGGGCGGTGGTGCGGACGGCATGGGCGGAGCGGCCGGGGGCGGGGCGGGTGCGCCGGCCTGCCGGGGAATCGCGTCGGACGGTGTGGGCGGCGGCGGGCCCGGTGGCGCGGACGGTGGCGTCGGTGGCTGGACCCCGTGGGCCTGGTCGTGGTCGTGCTCGGACATGGCGGCTCCCCCCGTCAGAACGTCCGCATGTAGGCGGCGTGTCAGTGTACGGTCCGTCGCCCCTCACGGACAGCCGGTATGCGGTCGCGCACCGGATGCGTACGAACGGCCGTACTGCCGCGCCGAGTTGGCCCCGTCGGCGGCGAGCGGCACGGCCTCCGGTGCAACTCCCCACACCCTACGGGCGCATGGCGCCCGGGAGTAGGATCTTCGATCACACGACCAGAGCCGATCACCAGTGCGACGGAGCCTGCCATGACGCACGGCACATCCCCTTCCCCACGGATCGACACCAGCAGGGCACACCCGGCGCGGGTCTACGACTGGCTGCTGGGCGGCAAGGACAACTACCCGGTCGACGAGGCGGTGGGGGCGAAGCTGCCGCCGGAGGCGAGCGTCGGGGCGCGGCAGAACCGGGCGTTCATGCACCGGGCGGCCGCCTGGCTCGCGGCCGAGGGTGTCGATCAGTTCCTCGACATCGGTACGGGCATCCCGACCGAGCCCAACCTCCACCAGATCGTGCAGGGCGTCGTGCCGGCCGCGAAGGTCGTGTACGCCGACAACGATCCGATCGTCCTGCGGCACGCGGAGGCGCTGCTGGTCAGCCGTCCCGAGGGGGTGACCGACTACATCCAGGCCGATGTCCGCGAGCCGGAGGGGATCGTCCGCCACGCCCGCGGGATCCTCGACTACTCGCGTCCCATCGCCCTCTCGCTGATCGCGCTGCTGCACTTCATCACCGACGAGCAGGACGCCCACGCCATCGTCCGCGATCTGGTGGCCACGCTGCCGTCGGGCAGCCGTCTCGTGCTGTCGCACGCCGCGTCCGACCTGAATCCCGAGCTGGCCGAGCAGGTCACCGCCGAGTACGCGAAGGGCGGTATCCGTCTTCACTTCCGCACCCGTGCGGAGGTCGCCCGCTTCTTCGACGGGCTCGAACTCGTCGAGCCGGGCCTGGTGACGGCGACCGAGTGGGACCGGCCGGCTCCTCCGCCGGCGCCGGAGGAGTGCGGTCTCTACGCGGGCGTGGCCCGCGTGCCCTGACGGAGACCGGGAGCGCGGGCCGGTCCCGCCGCCGCGGGTCCGGCGCCCAGGGTGTCGGGACGCCCGCCTCCCTGCCCCGTTCGGCCTACGGTGACGGGCCGCCTCCGCCCCCGGCTCCTACCGTCGGGGTGTCGGCCGCACCAGGCCGGGAGGAGGCTCCATGCACCGCCGTACCGTCGTAGGTGGCATAGCCGCGGCGATCGTCTCGATCGCCCCGTTGTCCGGCCTCGCGCACGCCCAGGACCTCGACTGCGGCGACTTCACCTACCAGGAGGACGCCCAGGCCGTGTTCAACGGCGACCCGCGCGACCCCAACCGGCTGGACGAGGACCAGGGACCGGACGACGGCATCGCCTGCGAGGCGCTGCCCCGGCGCTCGGTCACCTCCAGCACCTCGCGGCCCCGCCCCACCCCCACGAGCGGTACCACGCGCACGCCGGCCACGCCCGCCGCGACCCCGACGTCCACCCGCTCCGCCTCCCCGGCCGTTCCCCCCACGACGGCCACCACGACGGCCGCCCCGACACGCGGTGTCCAGGGAGGTGCCGGCGGGGCCGTCACCTCGGGGCCGACCGGCTGGGACGTCGCCATCGGCGTGGTCCTCGCCGCGACGGCGACCGCGGGAGGCGTGGGTTACCTCGTGCGGCGGCGCCGCCGCTCCTGACCCCGCTCCCCGGCAGCCGCGGAACAGCCCGCACGGCTGTGGCCCGCCGCGGGAAGGCGGCGGGCCACAGGTCGTGGATCAGCTGTTCAGCGGATCACCGGCGGGATCACGGGAAGGACGTGATCTTGGACGGCACGGTGTCCGTCCCCGAGGTCGGTGCTCCGGTGTTGTTGATGACGTGGGCGTACTGGCCCTTGCCGCCCAGGGAGATGACGAGGATGTCGTGCATCTTGATGCCGGACTTCACCGGCACCTGGAAGCCGTGCTGCTGCACGATGGACGGATCGGACGTGAAGTTGCAGTAACTGCCCATTCCCCAGGCCTCATGCGTGTTCACGCTGTCGGCGACCTTGTAGGCGGCGTAGCCGACGATGCCGTCGTGGGTGACGGCACCGGCGTTCGGGACGTCGTAGGCCTTCTCGTTCTGGAAGAAGATGGTGCGTCCGCGTTCGCCGTTCCAGAGCACGTCGTACTTGTTGAAGTGCTCGACGAACAGGCCCGTGGCGAGGACGTCGTCGCCGTTGACGACGAGTCCGTAGTCGGCGCGGTTGGTCTCCCAGCCGACGCCGTCGCCGTGGTCGGCGCGCCAGATCCAGGTGTGGTCCACGATGACGTCGTCACTGTTGACCACCACGGAGTTGGTGGCCAGGCCGGGGCCCGCGCCGCCGATGCGGATGAACACGTCCTGCATGGACGTCGGGTTGGCGGAGTGGTCGGCCGAGGAGCCCGCGGACCCGATCTGCAGCAGCGTGTCCGACTTGGTGGCTCCGGCGTCGATGAGGAAGCCCGCCAGCTTGACCCCGTCGACGTCGGCGACGTGCACGGCGTCGACCCCGTGGTCGGGGACGAGCGTCGCGAGGCCGAGTCCGAGGACCACGGTGTTGGCGCGGGTGACGTCGATGGTCTGGTCGAGGTGGTAGACGCCGGGCGTGAACAGCAGGTTGAGGCCCTGCGAGAGCGCCGCGTTGATGGTGGCGGCCGTGGCGCCGGGTTTGACGACGTAGAACTGACTCAGCGGGAGCGAGGTGCCGCCCGTGTTGGCCGGCCAGGACACGCCGCGCGTGTTGGTGCGCTTGCCGGGGACGAACACCTTGTAGTCGTTGCCGTCCAGGTAGAGGAACGGCTTCTCGCGGGAGACGGGAGTGGTGTCCAGCGTGGTGTACGGGCCGGAGTCGAAGTTGGTCGCCGGGGCGCCCCGGACACCGGAGAAGGTCATGTTCCACACGCCGTTGGTCCAGCCGCCGACCGAGCTGTCCCGCGTGTACCACTGCTGCTGGGAGTACGGGCCGACCGTGCCGTCGACCTTCGAGTCGGCGATGTAGCCGCCGGAGGCCCAGCCGTAGCCGTTCGGGGCGAGGTTGAGGCCGCCCTCGACGTGGATACGGCGGAACGGCGCGGCCTGGGCGACCGCCCAGCGGTCGGTGCCGTTGACCGGCTTGATGGAGAGGTTCTCGGCCGAACGCCAGAAGTTCTGCGTCGCGTTGCCGTTGAACCAGCCCGCGTCGACGGTGACGTCACCGTTGATCTTCGTGTCGTCCGGGTTGAGGCCCAGACCGGAGATGGAGGTGTAGAAGCCGATCTGCGCGTTGATGTTGTTGTACGTGCCGGGCTTCAGCAGGAACTGGTAGCGGCCCGAACCGAACTGGTTCGACTCCTGCTTGGCGAAGACGTCGTCGAACTTCCCCTGCAGATCAGGCGTGCTCGGGTCCACGACGATGACGTTGGGCCCGAGGTCCCCGCCGCCCTCGACGGGCGGGGTGCTGCCTCCGGAGCCGGTGTGGACGGCGACCTCCCACAGCGAGTAGCCGTAAGCGGTGCCGCGGGTCGTGCCGTACACCCGCAGGTAGCGGCCCGAGCCGTTGACGTCGTAGGACGTCTTGCCGGCGGTGCCGTCGGCGACGTCCTTCAGGGTCGTCCAGTCCTGGCCGTCGGCCGACGCCTGGATCTTGAAGGCCTTGCCGTACGCGGCCTCCCAGTCGACGTCGACCTTGCAGATGTCCTGCTTCGAGCCGAGGTCGACGCGGACCCACTGCGGGTCGGACCACTGGCTCGACCAGCGGGTGGCGCCGTCCCCGTCGAAGGCGTTGACGGCGGCGCTGCCCGCGTTCTCCGTGGAGGACGCGGTGGCCGGCCTGCCCTTGGCGGCGTTGGTGGTCGAGCAGTCCGTGGCGGGCGGCGTGGTGCCGGCGTCGCCGAAGACCTGGAACTCCCAGAGGGAGTAGCCGTACTGGGTCGCGCGGGTCACCCCGTACATGCGGACGTAGCGGCCCTGGCCCGAGACGTCGAGCGTGTCGACGCCGCCGTCGCCGCCGGTGACCGACTTCAGGTCGGTCCAGGAGCTCCCGTTGTCGGAGACCTGGATCTTGTAGTCCTTGCCGTAGGCGGTCTCCCAGTTGAGGACGACCTTCGTGAGGGTGGCCGACTTCCCGAGGTCGACCTGCAGCCACGAGGTGTCGGTGGCGGCCGACGACCAGCGTGTGCCGGTGTCGCCGTCGACGGCGGCCTCGGCGGGGGTGCCGCCGTTCTCGTCGGAGGACGAGACGGCCGTCTTGCCCTGCGAGAGCGGCGCCTCGGCCGCGCCGGCCGGTATCTGGGAGGGGATGGTCACCAGCGCCGCCGCGGTGGCCAGCGCGATCCCCAAGGATCTGAGTCTCATTCGTTCACTCCGTGAACTCCGTACGGATGGGGGGAGGGCGGGAGGGATGGTCGCCCGGGGTGGGCGCGCGCCGGGTCGGCGGGCGCCGTGAAGCGGCCGCCGCGCGGGCCCGAATGGGTACGACGGCGGCGAACCACTTTGTACGACTGCTTAGTTCAGGGTTTGATTTAAGTAATGAGGCAACAGATCGGCAACCCCTTTGACATGACTTCTTCACCGCCGTGCACGAGGCGCGCGGCGCCCGGGGACCGGCTCGCGGCGGGTGACCTGCGCGAATGCCCCGGTGACGCCCGGTGCGGGTCGCGGCCCGACTGGTTGCCTGCCGCCCCGGTGGGTACCGGCAGACCCATGACGGAAGTGGTGCAGGCGGGACTGTGGGGTCTTCTGGCGGGTTCGGCGCTGCTGCTGGGAGCGGCGGTGGGCTACGGAGTGCGGGTGCCGCAGAAGGTGATCGCCACGGTGATGGCGTTCGGCGCGGGGGTGCTGCTGTCCGCCGTCTCCTTCGAACTGCTGGACGAGGCGTACGACGAGGGCGGTCTCGCCCCGGCCGCCGTCGGCACCCTCCTGGGCGCCGGCGCGTACACCCTCGGCAACGTGCTGCTCGCGCGCCGGGGCGCCCGGCACCGCAAGCGCTCCGGCGCGAAACCGTCGCGGACCCAGCCCTCCGAGGCCGAACAGGGAGGCTCTGGAACGGCGCTGGCCCTGGGGGCGCTGCTGGACGGTGTCCCGGAGTCCGCCGTGATCGGGGTGAGCCTGCTGGAGGGCGGTGCGGTCAGCCTGGTGACGGTGGCGGCGGTCTTCATCTCCAACGTCCCGGAGGGGCTGTCGAGTTCGGCGGGTATGAGGCGCGCCGGCCGGAGCAGGGCCTACGTGTTCGGCGTGTGGAGCGCGATCGCCGCAGCCAGCACGGTCTCGGCCGTCCTCGGCTACACCGTGGTCGGCGCCTTCCCGGCCTCGGTCATCGCCGCCGTCACGGCCGTGGCCGCGGGCGCGATCCTCGCCATGGTCGCGGACACGATGATTCCCGAGGCGTTCGAGGACGCCCATCTGGCCATCGGGCTGGTCACGGTGTGCGGGTTCCTGGTGTCGTTCGCGCTGTCGCACGCCTGACCGGCGTGCGTGCCGCTCCGTTCAGCCCGTCAGGCCGGCGGCGAGCGTGGCACCCAGCTCCCAGCATGCCTCGACGTCGGACCGGTCCGGCTCCCCGGTGACGGTGACCGTCTCGGCGGCACGCTTCCAGCCGAGGCCGGTCGTGATGGACTCGATGGCGCGGACCGCGCCCGTGACGTCGTTGCCGCCGTGCACGTAGCAGCCGAAGGGGCGGCCGCGCGTGGAGTCGAGGCAGGGGTAGTAGACCTGGTCGAAGAAGTGCTTCAGTGCACCGGACATGTACCCGAGGTTCGCGGGTGTGCCGAGCAGGACGCCGTCGGCGGCGAGCACGTCGGCCGCGGTGGCGGCGAGTGCCGCGCGCCGTTCGACGCGTACGCCTTCGATGTCCGGCGTCGTCGCCCCGGAGAGGACGGCCTCGAACATGGCCTGGCAGTGGGGCGAGGGCGTGTGATGCACGATCAGCAGAGTGGGCACCCCCCGATCCTGGCCGCGCGGACCCCCGGACCGCAATCCGGCACCGGCCGGTGGCGAGACTCCCGGCGCGGGACGGCCCGGAGGCACCGGTTATAGGGTGCCGCTCATGCCCTCCGCTCCCCTCGCACATCTGTCGGCCCTGAGCAGCCTTCCGCCGCTGACCCGCACCGAGGACGGGAGCACGTGGCCGATGCTGCTGTGGGTGCCGAGGGAGAGCCTGCGCATGGTCTCCAGCGCCCCCCCTGGGCGGCGGCATCGGGGAGCGGGACTGGGTCCTCAACGCGCAGGTGACGCCGGGGTACCGGCGCATGGACCCGGCGGCACACCTGACCGGGATGGCGGCGGGGGCCGGCGTGCGCGGGCGGGGCGTGGGACTGATGACGGCCGCCGACGTGACCGGCCGGTGCTGGGCGGCGGACGGCGGCGTGGACGCGCTGGCGACCGCCGGTGTCGGGGTGCGCGGCTGGGCCGCCCGGGCGGCGCCAGGGGTGCCCGGTCCGTCCCCGGCGGGGACCATCAACATCGTCGTGTCCGTCCCGGTCGCGTTGTCCGACGCGGCCCTCGTCAACGCGGTCGTCACGGCCACCGAGTCCAAGGTGCAGGCCCTTCGCGACGCCGGGATCGACGCGTCCGGCACCCCGACCGACGCCGTCTGCGTCGCCGCCCTCCGCCCCGGGCGGGGCCGGGTCCGCGAGCCGTTCGCCGGCCCCCGGTCGGTCTGGGGCGCCCGTATCGCCCGGGCCGTCCACCGCGCGGTGCACGATGCGTGTGTGCGCTCCGAGCGCGGCGGGAAGCCGCCCGCCGCCCGGACACCGGAGGCGGCGGCACGGGCCGCCCACTGACGCTGACGCCGCCGCGCGGCGGCGTCGTACGGGGTGGCGGCGTCGTACGGGCGTGTCACGTACCGGGGGGCGCGTGCGGCGGCCGGCACTTCAGTCTCCGGGCGAGGTCGGGGCGGCCGGGCTGGTTTGCCGTTTCGGCAAAGGGGTTTGTCGCGATCGCGGACGCGCGCGAAGCTCGGTGAGCGGCGGGTGTTTTCCCCGTCGCCGGGACCTCCACTCACCCGTACGGCCACGCAGAAGGAGCCGACATGTCCGACGTCGCACCGCCCACCGAGCCCGCCCGTTTCTGGGAGGACCGCTACCGGAGCAGCACGAGGGTGTGGAGCGGCCGGCCCAACGAGCTGCTGGTCAGGGAGGTCGCCGAGCTGCCCCCGGGAACCGCGCTCGACCTGGGGTGCGGCGAGGGCGGCGACGCCCTGTGGCTGGCCTCGCGGGGCTGGCGGGTCACCGGGGTGGACATCTCCGCCACGGCGCTGGAGCGGGCCGCCGCGCACGCCGACGCGGCCGGTGTGGGCCGTCTGACGACGTGGGAGCGGCACGAGCTCGGCGTCACCTTCCCCGAGGGCAGCTACGACCTGGTCGGCGCGCAGTACCTCCAGTCCCCCGTGGGCCTCGACCAGGACGACATCCTGCGCCGAGCGGCGGCGGCGGTCGCTCCGGGCGGCACCCTGGTCGTCGTGCTGCACTCCAACTGGCCGTCCTGGCAGCTCACCCCGCCGTTCCAGGTCGCTTTCCCGACGCTCGACGGGCTCCTCGACACGCTGCGGCTGCCCGCCGGGGAGTGGACCGTCGTGACCCGTGACACGGTGCGCAGGCCCGCCGTATCGCCCGAGGGGGAGACCGGCACGCGCGACGACCATGTCTGGCGGCTGAGGCGCGCGGCGGGCCTGACGAACGCCCCGGGCCGCTGATTCCACCGATCGGAGCAACGTGAAGGGGGGCCCGGGCCCGGGCCGTGGTCTCATCGAAGGACCAGTCGTCGATCACATGGGAGCCGGTCATGTACGAGATGCGGACCGGGGCCACCCCCACAGGCACTGCCCTCGTCTGGCACGTCATCGCCCAGGGCACGGACAGCGCGCTGTGCGGGCAGCCTCTCACACCGCCCGACGCCGGACGCGAGGCGACCGACCGTCACTGCCTGCCGTGCATGCGGGCGTTCCAGGACGCCATGGCGGCGCGCTCCTCCTGAGCCGCCGTACCCCTCCCCCGCCCGGCCCGGGCACGTCCCGCGCGCCGGTCGCCGGGGGGGTGGTGCCGCCCCCCGGCCGCCCGCTCTCACCGAACGCCCGCCCCACACTCGGACGTTCGGCATCCGGCCGGGGTCCCCGGCCGCCGTCGCCGCCCTCGGCGGCGACAGCCCGACGGCGGACCGGCGGCGGACCGGCCGTCGGTCCCGGCGGGAATCCGCGGCGCCAGGGCGGCCATGAGTCCGCACCCTCGACGCGCGCCCGTCCGTTCCCGCGTCGCCGGTACGCGGGCGACGCTCCGGCGTACGTCCCGCCACCGCGCGGCGCGACAGGAGCCGCGTGCCGGGGGACCATGAGGCGTGCAGACCTTTCTCCCCTTTCCGGACTTCGCCGGTTCGGCCCGCGCCCTGGACCGGCGCAGACTGGGCAAGCAGCGGGTCGAGGCTCTCCAGGTGCTGCGCGGGCTGACCGTCCCGGGTTACGGCTGGCGGCACCATCCGGCGGTGCGCATGTGGCGCGGCTACGACGAGGCGCTGGTCCGCTACGGCCTGGAGGTCTGCGGAGTGTGGACGGCACAGGGGCTCAACGACACCTGTGCGCCGAGCCTGGTGGCCGACTTCACCCGGCACCATCCGGACCGGGAGGTACGCGGGCAGGAGCGGCTCGCGGCCGACGGGGAACTGCCTCCGTGGCTGGGCGATCCCGCGTTCCACCGCAGTCACCAGTCGGCGCTGGTGCGCAAGGACCCCGCGTTCTACACGCCGCTGTTCCCGGACATCCCCGACGACCTGCCGTACGTCTGGCCCGCGTCCGACCGGGACGGGTCCGACCGGTAGCGGTCCGACCGGGACCGGTGCGGCCGGGACCGCCCCGGACGGCGGGCCGTCGTGCTCGTGACCCGCCGGTGCGCGCGGGCGGTGGTCAAGGCGTGTCGTCCAGGAGCTGCTCGGTCCAGATGGTCTTGCCGGTGGCCGTGTAGCGGCTGCCCCAACTGTGGGTCAGCTGCGCCACCAGGAACAGGCCCCGGCCGCCCTCGTCGGTCAGCCGGGCCCGGCGCAGGTGCGGCTGCGTCTGGCTGGTGTCGGAGACCTCGCAGATCAGCCGGTGGTCCCTGATCAGCCGTACGCCGACCGGCCCGGTCGCGTAGCGGATGGCGTTGGTGATCAGCTCGCTGACGACCAGTTCGGTGGAGAACAGCAGGTCCTCGAGGCCCCAGGCCGTCAGCTGCTCGGACACCCGGCCGCGGGCGCCGGCGACGATACTCGGGTCCGCGGGCAGCACCCACTCCGCGGTCGCCTCCCGGGGCAGCCGGCGCACCTCGGCGACCAGCAGGACGCGGTCGTCGTCGGCGGGCTCCTCGCGCAGCCTCGCCACGATCCGTGAGCCGGTCTCGGTCACGGGCAGCCCGTCGCGGGTACCGTCCCGGGTGCCCTCGCACAGCAGGGCGAGGCCCCGGTCCTTGCACGGGGAGTCGCGGGCGAGCGCTCCGCCGTAGAACGCCAGCACGTCGCCGGGACCGAGCATCAGCTCGGTGGTCTCGAAGGGTTCCGACCCCGTGCCGAGGGGCGCGCCGTAACGCAGCGGCACGATGTCGGCCTCGGCGCCGTTCCGCGAGGCCAGCACCGGCCCCGGGTGTCCCGCCCCGGCCAGCAGGCAGCGGCCGTTGAACGGGTCGTAGACGGCGTACAGGCACGTGGCGCCCTGCACGGTGACGGCGGCCGGCAGGGCGTCGCGGTGCTCCTGGTCGTCGGCGAACCGGGCGACGAGGTCGTTCAGGTGGGACAGCAGTTCGTCGGGCCCGAGGTCGAGGTCCGCCAGGGTCTGCACCGCCGCCCGCAGCCGGGCCATCGCCGCGGTCGCGTTGAGCCCGTACCCCCCGGCGTTGCCGACGACGAACGCCACCCGGCAGGACGACAGGGCGATCACGTCGTACCAGCTTCCGCCGATGCCGCGGACGATGCTGGGCGGCAGGTAGGCGCCGAAGGCCTTGGCGGCGGCCAGCGCCGCGACCGGCCGCGGGAGCAGGCCGCGTTGCAGCGCCTCGGCGGTACGGCGTTCGAGGGTGTAGCGGCGCGCGTTGTCGATGCTCAGGGCGACGCGGGTGCCGATCTCCCCGGCCAGGGTGACGTCCGCCGGGTCGAAGGGGGCGCGGTCCCGGGTGCGCCAGAGGCCGACCGCGCCGAGCACGACGCCGCGTGTCAGGAGTGGCAGGGCGAGCAGGGATTCGGCGTTCGCGGGCAGCAGGAGCGCGGAGCGCTCCTCGTCGTCCTGGAGCGCCGCCCGGGCGAGGCGGAGGTCCGGCAGGATGCCGGGGCGGCCCTTGAGGATGGTCTCGCGTTCGACGTCGCCGATGGGGAAGGTGTCCCCCACCTCGTGGATCCCGGACGGCCAGTGGCCGTCGGCGGCCGCGACGGCGACGCGCTGCATGGGGGTGCCGACGGGGAACGACGTCGGTTCCTCGCCGGAGAGCACCGTCTGGGTCAGGTCCACGGAGCCGAGGTCGGCGAAGGCGGGGACCAGGACTTCCAGCAGCTGCTCGGCGTTGCGGGTGATGTCGAGGGAGTCGCCGATGCGGGAGGCCGCCTCGCGGAGCAGCTCCAGGCGTTCGAGTGCCTGGGGGTCGGCGGCCAGCACCTCCTGTCCGGTGGGTCCCGGACGCCTCTCGGCGGGCGGGGCACCGTCGGCGGCGTCCTCCACGGGCACCATCCGGACGAGGAACCGGCCCTCGCCCCCTTCGGAGAGCACGGACAGCGACAGGACCGCCGTGAAGGGGGCGCCGCGCACGTCGCGCAGCTCGGCCTGGGCTCTGAGGACGCGGCCGCCCAGCGCCCCGTTGACCAGGTCCGCCCAGATCGCGGGGTCCGCGAAGAACTCGCTCAGCTCCCGGCCCCGGAGAGCCTCGACGCCACCGCCGAACACGCCCAGGGCGCGGGGCGTGCAGGTGAGGACCCCTCCTCTGCGGTCCAGTACCAGGACGACCGGTTCCTCGGCCAGCGCTTCCGCCGCCGCGGCCGCGCGGGAAGCCTCGTCACTCACGGTGCGTCCCTCCGGCGTGGGGGTCTTTGTGTCCATTGAACGGCCCGGGGACCGTCCCAGCCAGTCAGGCCGGGCCGCGGCGCGGGGCTGCCCGACGCGTGCTTCGATGGGGAGATGCCTGTGCTCGTCGGCACCTCCGGGTGGCAGTACAAGGACTGGCGTCACGTCCTCTATCCCGAGGGTCTGCCGCAGCGGCTCTGGCTGGAGGAGTACGCGCGGGCCTTCGCGACGGTCGAGAGCAACAACGCCTTCTACCGGCTGCCCTCCCGGGAGAACTTCGCCGCCTGGCGCGAGCGCACCCCGGCGGATTTCGTGGTGGCCGTCAAGGCGAGCCGGTACCTGACGCACATCCAACGGCTCCGCGAACCCGAGGAGCCGGTGCGGCGGCTGATGGACCACGCGGCGGGGCTCGGGGACCGGATCGGCCCCGTCCTGCTGCAGCTGCCGCCGACCCTGCGGGCGGATCCCGCCCTCCTCGACGCCTGTCTGCGCTGCTTCCCCGCCGCCGCCCGGGTCGCGGTGGAACCGCGGCACGACTCCTGGTGGACACCGCGGGTCCGCGCCGTGCTGGAGGACCGGGGGGCGGCCCTGTGCTGGGCGGACGTACGGGGGCGTCCGGTCGCGCCGCTGTGGCGCACCGCCGACTGGGGGTATCTGAGGCTGCACGAGGGCCGGGCCGAGCCGTGGCCCCGCTACGGCGGGCAGGCACTGGCCGGCTGGGCGCGGCGGCTGACCGGCACCTGGGCGGACGCGGAGGACGTCTTCGTGTACTTCAACAACGACCCGGGCGGCGCCGCCGTGCACAACGCCGTCGCCTTCGCCCGTGCCGCGCGCGCGGCCGGGGCGAGCGTGACGCGTACGCCCGCGAAGCCGGGGTTTCCGCCGGACGGCAACCCCGCTCGCCGGGGCGCGGGTCCCGCGGAGCGGGCGTAGTCCCGGCGGGCCGCGGAGGCCGGACGGCGTTCACCCGCACGCCCGGGGACGCCCTGGGGCGCCGGACAGCGGCTCGGCGGGAAACGGCGCTGGTGAGTGCGCGCGCCGGGGGCGGACGGGCGCGTCGGCGGGGCCTCACGATGGGCCGTCCGGGGGGTACTCCAATGGTGTCCTCCGGTGGCGGGGGCCTGAGGCCGAGCTGACGGTGGATCACGTCGCCCCTGCGGACCCATGAGCCGACGGCCAAGCCGGCTGACGCAGTCGCGACGGAAGGAAGTAACCAATGCGCTCTGCCCGCATTCTTCTCGCCACGGCCACGGCGACCGCGGCACTGGCCATCGCGGCCCCCGGTGCCTACGCACTGTCGGCCGGAGACTGGGACCACGACGACTCCTCGTACAGCCAGGAGCACAGCCAGGACAACGGCGGCGACCACGAGAAGTCCGACTCGCACGGCCGGCCTCACGGCGGGATGCACACCGGAGGTGGCGCTCTCGCCACCGTCGGCGGTGACGACTGGACCAAGGACGACAGCGGCGACGCCGCGAAGGACGACCAGGCGAAGGAAGAGTCCGGCAAGGACTCGACCGGCAAGCCGGACTGGAAGCACGACAAGCCCGAGGGCGGCATGCACACCGGCGGCGGGGCCCTGTCCGCCGTCAGCGGTGACGACTGGAGCAAGGACAACAGCGGCGACACCGAGAAGGGCTACGGGTCGGGCGGCTACGAGAAGGACTCGTCCGGCAAGCCCGACTGGAAGCACGACAAGCCCGAGGGCGGCATGCACACCGGCGGCGGCGGTCTCGCCACCTCCGACGGCGGTCTGGCCGGCGGTGCGGTGCTGCTGCTCGGCGGCCTCGGCGCGGGTGCGTACATGCTCCGCCGCCGCAGCGGCCTGAACGGTGCCGGCGCCTGACCGGTCCGATCACGGCACGGTGCCGCGTCCGCCGCCGGACACGACCACGGGCGCGGCGCCGCCGCCGACACAACCGCGGTTCTCCTGAAGGGTGAGGTGTTGCCGGATGGCGGGCGAAGTGCCTTCCGAGTCCGGGTCGTCGCAGACCACGCGGCCCCGTCGTCTCTTCCCGGGCCTGCTGTGGCCACTCGCGCTCGTCGTGCTGGCCCTGAACCTGGTCGGGGGCGGCACGGACACGAGCGACAAGCCGGCGTCCCTCGGTCCCCAGCTGGTCGCTCCGGCACCGCACCGCTCGCACGACGGGAGCGGCGGCGACGGGCCGTCCCTTCCCCGGTCGGCGCCCACCCGGCTGGTGATCCCGCAGATCGGCGTGGACGCGCCGTTCACGGACCTGGTGATCGGCTCGGACGGCCGGCTCAAGCCGCCGCCCGCGAGCGACACCAACCTGGTGGGCTGGTTCGCGGCCGGCCCCTCGCCCGGGGAGCCCGGGACGTCGATCATCGCGGGTCACGTCGACACGAAGACCTCCGCGGCGGTCTTCGTACGGCTCGCCGAGCTGAAGAAGGGGAGCACCTTCGACGTGCGGCGCCAGGACGGGCGTACCGCCTCGTTCCTGGTGGACGACGTGGAGAACTTCTCCAAGAACAGCTTCCCCAACGAGCGCGTGTACGCCGACACACCCGACGCCGAGGTCCGGCTGATCACATGCGGCGGCGCCTACGACCGCACGGCCAAGGACTACACGGAGAACGTCGTCGTCTTCGCCCATCTCGTCGAGGACTAGGGTCGCGGACTGACGTCCTACGTTCGGATCGCGCCGGGCGAGGGATCCGTCACCGTGACCGCTGCCGGGTGAAGCGGCAGTCGTCTCCGTTGTCGGGGTCGCCGACGAACATCTGCACCACCAGTCGCCCGTCGTGCCGCAACAGATCCAGGGATTCCCCGGCGTGCTTCACCCGGACGTCCAGCTTCGGGTCCTCCCCCAACCTGCCGATGTCCCAGGTGCCGCTCCCGCTCCGGCTGCGGAGCACCTCGCCGTACTCCATGGAGGTCGGCAGCCGGGTGACCCGAGCGGAGCCGTCGGCGTCCAGCCTCAGCTCGGCGTCGCAGGACGCCGCCCGCCACCGCCCGACCAGCTCCGCGCGCCGGACGTCGTCGGCGTACGGGTCTGCGGCCAGGGCGGAACACCCGACGGCCGTCAGACAGACGCCGAGCAGCAGCGGCACCACACGGAAAACTCGCATGACCTGGTCCCCCTCAACGCTGGTGAGGGGGACACTACCGCATTTTCGAACACGTTCAAAAAGACGGCCGGGCATCGGCCCGCGGGAACCCGGGCTGAGGGGCCGCGGCCGGCACCCCGGCGGTCAGCCGCCGCTCTTGCGGCGGAACGACCGCTGGCTGGAGGCCGGGCCGTGGGCGCCCCGGATCTTCGACGCGCCGTTGCCGCCGCCCGCACCGGACCCGTCCGCCTGCAGCCCGCGCTTGCGCTCGAGCGCCTCGCGGAACTTCCGCTTCAGGTCGTACTGCCCGTTCTCGTCGGGGGTCAGGGAGGTGTTCTCGGCCTCGGTCTCGGTCTCGGCCGGCTCGGCACCTTCTGTCGGTTGCGCTTCGGCAGTCATGGTGACCTCCTGGGTTCGGGCAGTGGGAGGCACAGCATGTCACGTGCCGCGCGGGGCGCGGACCGGCCGGGGCGCGGGCGCCTTCAGGACCGGTCGCCCTTGCGGTCGCGGCGGGTGAGTGCGCGCTGCAGACCGCTGAGACCGTCGGGGAACCGGCCACGCAGGGCGGCCCGCGCGGCGTTCGCCCCCGGGGCCCCGTGCACGCCGCCGCCGGGGTGGGCGGCGGCCGAGGCCAGGTACAGCCCCTTGACGGGGGTTTCGGGGCGGCCGGTGCCCGGGATCGGCCGGAAGACCAGCTGCTGGTGCATGGCGGTCGTGCCGCCGTTGATGGCGCCGCCGTGCAGGTTGGCGTCGAGGCTCTGGAGGGTGGGCGGGGCGAGGATCCGCCGGGCGCGCACGAGGGCACGGAAACCGGGGGCGAACCGCTCGACCTGCGCCTCCACGCGGTCGGCCATCGCCTCCTGCTCCCGTTCGTCCCAGCTTCCGGTCAGCCCGTCGTCACCCGCGTCGCCCCGGACCTCGTGCGGGACGTGGGTGTAGGCCCAGGCGGACTCCGTGCCACCGGGGGAGCGCGTCGGGTCCGAGGTGGTCATCTGGCCGAACAGGGTGAAGGGCCGGTCGGGCACCTGGCGCATGGCGACCTGGGCGGCGAACCGCGTCAGTTCGTCGACCCCGTCCGCGAGGTGGACCGTCCCCGCCGAGGACGCCGCCGGGGCGGTCCAGGGCACGGGTCCGGTGAGGGCCCAGTCCACCTTGAAGGTGGCGAAGTCCCACTGGAACCGGCGCAGGTCGTCGAGGAGCCGGTCCGGCAGGTGGCTCTCGTCGACCAGGCCGCCGTACAGCGCGGGGACACTGACGTCGGCGAGTACGGCGCGGCTCGCGCGGACCCCCTCGCCGGCCGCCGTCCGGACGCCCACCGCCCTGCCCCCGCGGACCACGATCCCGGCGACCCGTTCACCGCAGCGGAGCACCGCGCCGCGCTCGCGCAGGCGGCTCACCAGGGCCTGGGTGAGTGCCCCCGAGCCGCCCACCGGGACCGGGAAGCCGTACGTCTGGCCCAGCATCGACATCAGCCATCCGAAGCCGCCGCTGCCCGCGGCCTCGGGGGCGAGGTCCGCGTGCAGGGCGTTCCCCGCGAGCAGCAGCCTGCCGCCCTCGCCCTCGAACTCCTCCTCGCCGAGCCGGCGCACCGGCAGCACCATGGAGCGGGCGAGCCGCAGTCCGCCCGCGCCGCGCACCCGGACGGCCAGCCGGGCCACGGCGCGCAGCGGCGGGAAGGGGGTGAAGAGGGCGTCGATGATGTCGTCGCCCAGCCGGTCCCAGACACGGTGCAGCTCCCGCCAGCTCTCGCCGTCCGCGGGGCCGAACGCGTCCAGCGAGGCGGCGGTCTCGTCGAGGTCGCGGGAGAGCACGGCGCAGCGTCCGTCGGACAGCGGGTGGGCCAGCACGCGGGGGGCGTGGCTCCAGCTCAGTCCGTGGCGTTCCAGGTGCAGTCCGGCGAGGACCGGGGAGGCGGCGGCCAGCGGGTAGAAGGAGCTGAAGACGTCGTTGACGTAGTCGGGGTGCACGCCGCGGTCGTGGCGGACGGCACCGCCCGGTTCGCTCTGCTCCTCCAGGACCTCCACGCTCCAGCCGTCGTCGGCCAGCAGGTTGGCGGCGACGAGGCCGTTGACCCCGGCACCGATGACCACCGCGTCCGGCATGCCTGTCTCCTGTTCGCCTGGCAGGTGTCCCTGCGCCGTCGTCGAGCTGCCGGGTCCCTCACGGGTCACCCCTTGCGGCACGCCTCCGCGTGGCGGTCTTCGCACAGTTGCGCGAGCCTGCTGAGCATGGCCCGGTGCCGCAGCTGGACCAGTACCTCGAACCCGGCGTTGTGCAGCACACCGCCCGCGCCGCGCAGCGGATGCTCGTCGACGATGACCAGCGAGTCCTCGCCCCAGGGGCGCACCTCGATGGCGATCCGCGCGGTGCCGAGGGGGCCGGAGTGGGCTTCCAGTTCCAGCTCGGCGGGGGGCGCGCAGCGGCGTACGACCGTCTTGTTGGTGAGTGTCCAGGGGCCCAGCCGCACCTTGAACGTCAGGGACGCGTCCATCTCGGGCCAGTCGCCCGACAGTGGCCGGGTGTCGGTCGTTCCCACGACCCACTGGCTGTAACAGACCGGGTCGGACAGCACCGACCAGACCGTGTCGGGGGGCGTTTTGACGAGCTGATGACGTACCCCCATGCGGGTCTCCTCCCGGTCCGGCCGCGGGTGGTCCGATGTGTCCACCGTGGCAGGTGTTACGGCTTCCCGCTCTCCGGGTCCCGCAAAACGGTCAATGTCCCCGGACTCGGCCGCGCCGCGGCCCCTGGGCGCGGTACGACGACGGGCGGGGCGTCGCCGGGGCTGCTCAGGATGTGGGCGTACCGGGCGGCGGTCCGCCAGGCCGTGGGTGAGGGTGACGTCCGTGACGACAGGGGCGGCCCGCGTATCCGGGGCCGCGTCCGCCGCGCCCGCCGCGCCCGGCGGGGGCGGCTCCGGCTCCGTACCGTGGCGTGGACGTTCGCCGGTACGGGGCGTCCGTCGAGCGCTTCACGGCCGTGGAACGGATGGCCGGGCGGGTGAAGTGCCCCCTCCAAGGCGCATGTTGAACTTCCCGATCACGGGCAGACGACAGGAATGATCAACAGGCGAGCCGGCCGGTGCGGCGGTCGGGGCCGTCGTGCCCGTTCCGGCCGGCTCGGCCCGGTCGAGCCGTTCCACTCGTTCCGGCGGCCGAGGTGGCCGCAGTGGTCCCAGTGGCCGCAGTGGTTCCAGTCGGTCCATGAGGGGTCGTTCCATGAGGGGGAGCAACACGATGGCCGTACCTGTGCACAGGGAGCCCCGGGCGGGGCGGGGGCGCTCCTTCGACCTCCGGTCCACGGCGCTGTTCTTCGGGCTGGCCGCGCTCGTGCTGTGCTCGGTGGGGTTCGTCGTCCGTACCGCGGTCGGCGCCCTGGAGCACCGTCCGGCCCTGGTGGCCGTGGCGTGCCTGACGGGACTGCCGGCGCTGGTGCTGCTGCGGCGCGGCAGGCGCCGCTTCTCGGCGGCGCGGCTCGCGCGCAGGGCCGCCGCGGCCCTCGACGAGGCGACCGAGGTGGCGGAGGTGGCCGTCGAGACCCTGGACACCGGCGAGAGCGCGCGTTCCGCGGTCGTGGGGCCGCCGCCCGCGGCGGGCGGTGAGCACGAGCCGTATCCGGTGATGTACACGAGCGTCGACTACGACGTGCTGGACGCCGACGAGTTCGAGGCAGCGGTGGCCGCCCTGTGCGAGCGGGACGGCTGTGTGGACGTCGAGGTCGTCGGCGGGGCCGGTGACCTGGGCGCCGACGTCGTCGCCACCGCCCCGGACGGGCGGCGCGTCATCCTGCAGTGCAAGCGCTACCGCGAGGACAACAAGGTGGGCTCGCAGGATCTCCAGCGTTTCGGCGGCACCTGCTTCACCGTGCATGACGCCGAGGTCGCGGCCGTGGTGACGACCAGCGGCTTCACCGAGCCGGCCGCGGAGTACGCCGGACAGTGCGGGATCCTGTGCTTCGACGGGGACGATCTGCGGGCCTGGAGCGACGGCACCGGGCCCGCGCCCTGGGCACCCGCCGCGTCCGGCGGCTGCCCGTGATCCGCCGCCGACGGGCCCCGGGGCCTCCTCGCCCGACCTGTCCCCGGCCCTTGCGGCACCGCGACACGGCCCGTGCGGATCCAGGGTCCTTCGTTCGGATCAGGCCCCGCGAGCCCGGCGTGATCCGAACGAGAGGCCCTAAGCTCGGGTCATGGCCAAGTACTTCGACGTGCACCCGGACAACCCTCAGCGACGTGTCATCGGGCAGGTGGCGGAGATCATCCGCGGCGGAGGTCTGGTCGCATATCCGACGGACTCCTGCTTCGCCCTCGGGTGCGCGATCGGCAACCGTGAGGGGCTCGACCGGATCCGCTCGATCCGCGACCTCGACGACCGGCACCACTTCACCCTGATGTGCCAGGACTTCGCACAGCTCGGTCACTTCGTACGGCTCGACAACAGGGTCTTCCGCGCGGTCAAGGCGTCGACGCCGGGCAGCTACACCTTCATCCTCCCGGCGACGAAGGAGGCACCGCGCCGGCTGCTGCACCCCAAGAAGAAGACCGTCGGCGTCAGGATCCCCGAGCATGTCGTCGCCCAGGCGCTCCTGGCCGAGCTGGGCGAACCCCTGCTGTCGAGCACCCTGCTGCTGCCCGGCGAGGAGAAGCCGCTGACGCAGGGCTGGGAGATCAAGGAGGAGCTGGAGCACGTGGTCGACGCGGTGGTCGACTCCGGCGACTGCGGCACCGAGCCCACCACCGTCGTCGACTTCTCCCAGGGCGAGCCGGAGATCGTGCGCCGGGGCGCGGGCGACCCCACGCGCTTCGAGTAGCCCGCACCGGGCCCGGCTCCCGCCCAGCTCGCCCGCTTCGAGTCGCCCGCACCGGACCTTGCTCCCCCCCCGCTCGCTCACTCGCCGCGCAGCACCTCCGCGATGGTGAGCCGGGCCGCGGCGCGGGCAGGGACGTACGCGCCGAGGCCCGCGATGGCCACCCCCACCAGGGCCAGTCCCGCCAGCCACGGTGCCTGCCAGACGTCCGTCATGGCGTGCGGCAGGCGCAGGTCCACCGCGTCGGCCATCCTGGGCACGACCAGCCCGTGTCCGGCGATGCCGAGCGGGACCCCGAGCAGTGAGCCGACCGCGCCGAGGCCCGCCATCGAGGTGACCGTCATGACCGTCACCTGGCGGGGCGTCATGCCGATGGACTTGAGCGTGCCGAGGTCGCGGCGGCGCTCACGGGTGTTGAGGACGACGGTGTTGAAGACGCCGAGGGCCGCGACGACGCCCAGCAGCAGGGTGAGCACCGACGCCGAGCCGACGATGGTCCGGGTGATCGAATTCGGGCCCGTCGCCGTCGGGCTGATGCCCGCGTCGGCCCGTCGGGCGGCCGCCATGTAGGCGCTGACGTCGGCGCCCTCGGTGAGCTTGACGTGGTAGGCGATGGGTTTCTCGTGCGGGGCCAGGGCCGTCATCGTCGGCCAGTCGGTGAGGACGACGTCGCCGTTGCCGCCCAGTGCCTCGCCGACGACGGTGACGCGTTCGCGCCGGTCGCCCTTCTCCACGACGAGGCGGTCACCGATCCTCAGCCCGCGCTCCCGCAGGAACGGCGTCGGCGCGACGACCTCCCCCGGCCGGTGTGTCCAACGCCCCCCGATCAGGACGGAATCCAGCGCGGGCCGGTCACCGCGGTGGCCCTCCAGCATCACCTGCTCGGTGTACCCGGCGATCCGGACGTCGGCGTCGGCGCGTGCGGTCACCTCGGCGGCCCCCGGCAGCCCGCGCAGCAGCGACTGCAGTTCCCGGTCGCCGTGCTCCGGCGGGATCTCGTGGCCGTGCCGGAAGCTGCCCGCGTACACGACCACGTCCACGGCGTCGTGGCCCGCGTCGCCGAACCGGGTCATCGTCGCGGCCAGGCCGGTCGCGAAGGTCACGGTGGTCACGCCGAGGACGACGGCGGCGAGGGTGAGCGCGCTGCGGCCGGGCCGGGCGAACGGCAGTCCGAGGCCCAGACTGACGGAGCGCGGCAGCCGGCTCGCCGCCAGGCGGCGCTGGATGCGCAGCGCCCGCCCGGCACGCGGGGCACTGCCCGCGCTGATCGCGCGGGCCGCGGACAGCCCGCGGGCGCGCAGCGCGGGGGCGAGTGCGGCGAGGACGACGGCGGCCGGCAGGCCGACCAGGGCCACCGCGTTCACCCAGGGGGCGATGCCGACACTGTCGTGCAGGACGCCCGCGTCGGGTCCCGTGAAGGCGAATTCGAGCAGTGGCCGCGCCAGTCTGTTGCCGGCCAGGGTGCCGAGCAGACAGCCGGTGACCGCGGGGACGGAGACCATCAGAAGGTAGACGGCGATCACCTGGTTCGGTGTGAATCCCAGGGCCTTGAGGACGCCGATGTGCCGGAACCCGGAGACGACCGCGCCGCCCACGACATTGGCGACGATGAGTATCGCGACCACGACGCCCAGGACGCCGAAGGTCATCAGGTACGGGGCGTAGGCCCGGGCGGTGCCTCCGATCTGCCGTTTGAGCGAGAGGTACGACTGCGAGGCCGTCAGGGAGCCTTCGGGCAGCGCTCCGGTGACGGCGGCCAGTCCGGCACGTACCTCGCCGTCCGTCGAGGCGTCCTCGAAGCGGAACAGCATCTGGGTGGCCGTCGGGTCGAGGGCGGCGATCTGTCCGGGTGCCACCCAGGCGTCGGCCGAGCGGCTCAGGGTGAAGGCGAAGCCGACGATGGTCAGGCGGGGACCCCCGGGTATGTCGAGCCGCGTGCCGATGGCCTCGGTCCCCCAGCCGGGCGAGCGGTCCAGGACGATCTCGCCGGGCCGGGTGGCCCAGCGTCCCGCCCAGACGTCGACCCGGTCCACGGGGCCCTTCGGGGCCGCCCGGCCCACGATGCGCAGCTCGGTGCCGAGGGCGAGCCGTGAGGTGGTGGCGCGCGGCAGTTCGGTGACGGCCTCGGGGAAGGGGCCCGCCGCGGCGGCGACGCCCGGCTGCCTGGCCGCGCGTGCGAGACGTGCGTCCGACACCTTGCCCGGGTCGAACCGGGCGACGGCGTGGGCGCCCTGCTGCCGGCCGAAGGCGCGGTCGAACGGCGCGGAGGCGGCGTCGACCAGACCGAGCGCGACGACGATCGTCCCGCTGGAGACGAGGACGACCAGGCCGATGACGAAGGTCTGCAGTCTGCGGCGGCGCACGGCCGCCCGGGCGGCCCGCCACACCGCGCTCACGCCGTCCGCTCCAGGGTGTGCTCGGCCGCCACCCGGCCGTCGGACATCTCGACGATCCGGCCGGCGCAGCGCTGTGCGAGACGTTCGTCGTGCGTCACCATCAGGAGGGTCTGCCCGATCTGGTTGAGGTCGAGGAGCAGGTCCATCACCTGTTCTCCGGAGCGGCTGTCCAGGGCGCCGGTCGGCTCGTCGGCGAGCAGCAGCGCCGGCCGGTTCATCAACGCCCTGGCCACCGCGACGCGTTGGCGTTCGCCGCCGCTGAGCCTGGCCGGGTAGGCGTTCCTGCGGCCCGCGATGCCCAGTTCGTCGAGGAGTTCGAGCGCGCGTCGGCGGGCCTGCCGCGCCGGTGTCCCGGTCAACTGCGCGGACAGGGCCACGTTGTCGAGCGCCGAGAGGTCGTCGATGAGGTTGAAGAACTGGAAGACCATGCCGATCCGGCGGCGCCGGTACAGGGCCAGTCCCTTCTCGCTCAGGCCCCCCACGTCCTCTCCGTGCACGACGACCGATCCGGACGTCGGCCGGTCCAGTCCCGCGATCATGTTGAGCAGGGTGGACTTGCCGCAGCCCGACGGGCCCATCACGGCGACGGCCTCACCGGCCCGGATGCCCAGGGACACTCCGTCGAGGGCCGCCGTCTCGCCGTAGTCCTTGCGTACGTCGACGAGGCGTACGACGTCCTTCGTGCTGTCTTCAACGCTCATGCCGAGGACGTTAGGGCGCGCGCCGACGTGTGACATCCCTCCCCGGGTGGCAAACGGCGGGCCTCTCCACCCACGTCTCATACCGGGGGCGGAGAAGACCGGCAACCCGTGGGTTGATGCGTGCCGCCTGCGGTTTCTGCGAGGGTGGGCGTGTGGGGAGATCGGGGGCGGGGTGGATGGCTGTCGCGCTGGCCGCGGTGTGCGGCATCGCCGTGTGGCTGGGCGTGGCGCTGCTGCGTGCGCGACGGCTGCACCGCAGGGCGCTGGAGGAGCGGGGGTGGCTGCTCGAGCGGGAGCGCCAGGGCGCCGCGCGGTCGGCCGTGCGGGGTGAACGAGACCGGATCGCGAGGGAGTTGCACGACATCGTCAGTCACAACGTCAGCCTGATGGTGGTGCAGGCCGGAGCCGCCCGCGACGTGCTGAGCACGATGCCCGACGAGGCCGAGGCGGCGATACGCGCGGTCGAGGGCGCGGGCCGGGCCACGATGACGGAGCTGCGGCATCTGCTGGGGCTGCTGGCGCCCTCGCAGAGCGGGGACGACGCCGCGTACGGCGAGGAGGACGGGCCGGGCGGGGAAGGCCCGGATGGCGAGGCGGCAGGAGGCCGGGCGGGCGGCCGCGCGGACGGTGCCGACGGTGCCGGTGACTGGTATGCGGGTCTCGCACCGCAGCCCGGTCTGGGCGCGCTGAGTTCGCTGGTCGACCGCATCGCCTTCGCCGGGCTGCCCGTCGAGGTGCGCGTGTCCGGACAGCCGCGCCCGCTGCCGGACGGGATCGACGTGACCGCCTACCGCATCGTGCAGGAGGCGCTGACCAACGCGCTCAAGCACGGCGACGGGGGGCAGGCCGAGGTCACCGTGCGCTACGCGGACCGCTCTCTCAGAGTGGAGGTGCTCAACACCGGCCCGAGCGTCCTGACCGGAGCCGCGCCCCCGCCCGCTCCCCGGCCCGGCCCCCGCCGTCGGGCACGGGGCGAGGGCACGGGCCGCGGTCTGCTGGGACTGCGGGAGCGGGTCGCGGTGTACGGCGGCGAGCTGGACGCCCGGCGCAGGCTGGGCGGCGGCTACCGCGTCCGGGCGCGCATCCCGCTGGACCGCCCGTGACCGCGGCCGGAAGGTCCCCGGGCGGGGTGCCGGCCGCCGCGGCCGAGCGTGGTCCGCGCGTGCTCGTCGTCGACGACCAGACACTGATCCGTACCGGTTTCCGGCTGATCCTGACCACCCGCGGCATCGAGGTGGCCGGTGAGGCCGCCGACGGGGCGGAGGCGGTGGCGGCGGCCGCCGAGCTGCGGCCCGATGTCGTCCTGATGGACATCCGCATGCCGCACATGGACGGCCTGGAGGCGGCCCGGCGCATCCTGGAGCGGGAACCCGGCTGCCGGGTGCTCATGCTGACCACGTTCGACCTCGACCGCTATGTGTACGCGGCACTCGCCCTGGGGGCGAGTGGTTTCCTCCTGAAGGACGTCACCCCCGAGCACCTGGCCGCCGCGGTCCGTCTCGTCGCGACCGGCGACGCCCTTCTCGCCCCCTCGATCACACGGCGTCTCGTCGAGCGCTTCGCCCGCCAGGCCGCCGGGGCGGCCCCCGAGGCCGCGCCCCTCCACCGGGACCTGGCCGTTCTCACACCCCGTGAGCTGGAGGTCCTGGCCCTGCTGGGCCGCGGCCCGTCCAACGCCGAGCTGGCGGCCGAGCTGACCCTCAGCGAGGCCACGGTGAAGTCCCATGTCACCCGCATCTTCGCCAAGCTGACGCTTCGTGACCGGGCCCAGGCGGTCGTCCTGGCCTACGAGACGGGGCTCGTCTCGCCGGGCGGATCCGTGTCTCCCCCGGCGCGCCGTCCCCGGCACCGCCCGGCAGGGGGATAATGGGCGGCACGTCCGAAGGCATCGGGGAGATGGTGTGGACAACGCGGACCAGACGCCGCCGGGGGCAGCCGCCGCTTCCCCGCCGGACGCACCGGCCGGGCTGCTGGTGTGCCCGCTCCCGGACCGCGCCGGCGCGCGTGCCGCCGGGGAGATCAACGTCACGACGCGGGCGGCCTGGGAGCACGCGCTGGAGCACGCGGTGCGAGAGGGCGGAGACGAGTACTACATGGAGCTGTCCGCGGTGACCTTCGTGGATGTCGCGGGCGTCACCGCGCTCGCGATGGCCGCCCGGCGTCTGGGCGAGGGACAACGCATCGTGCTGCACCGGCCGCCGGCCACGCTGAGCCGGGTGCTGGACATGTTCTGGCCCGACCTGAGCACGATCGAGGTGTCGGCGTCATGACCGCGAGGGAAGAGCAGTTCGTCCACCCCGCCCTGTTCTACCGGGACGAGCGGGAGTATCTCGCGGGCACGGCGTCCTTCGTCCGCGAGGGGCTGGCAGCCGGCGAACCGGTGGCGGTCGCGGTACCGCCGGACAATCTCCGGCTGCTCCAGGCGGAGTTGGGCCCCGAGGCCGACGGGGTGCGGTTTCTGGACATGACCCGCGAGGGCCGCAACCCGGGGCAGATCATCCCGGGCGTCCTGCGCGCCTTCGCCGACGCACAGCCCGCCGGGCGGGTTCGGATCATCGGCGAGCCGATCTGGGCGGGCCGTTCCGCGGCCGAGTACCCGGCCTGCGTCCAGCACGAGGCGCTCATCAACGCCGCCTTCCAGGACCGGCCGGTGACCATCCTGTGCCCCTACGACGTGACGGGGCTGGACGCGCGGGTCCTGGACGACGCGTACGCCACCCATCCCACGGTCATCGACGCGGGCCGGGAGTCCCGCAGCGCCGCCTACTCCCCCGAGGCCGTCGTCGACCGGTACAACGAGCCGCTGCCGGTCGTGCCGGACGCCGGGGTGTACGTGTTCGACGCGGACTCGCTGCCCGACGCCCGCCGCTTCGCCGTCGCCCACGCGTCGGCGGCCGGGATGTCCGGCCGGCCCCTCGACGACCTGGCGCTGGTCACGGCCGAGCTGACCACCAACAGCGTGGTACACGGCGGCGGTTCGGGCACGCTGCGGGTCTGGTCCGAGGAGCGCCGGGTGGTGGTCGAGGTGCGCGACCGTGGGCAGCTCAAGGACCCGCTGGCCGGTCGCCGCCCTCCGCCCCGCGCGCAGTGCGGAGGGCGGGGGCTCCTCCTGGTGAACCTCCTCACCGACCTCGTACGCCTGCACACGGATCCCGACGGCACCACCGTCCGCTGCTACCTCGGGCTGTGAGGCGGCGCCGGCCGGGGTCACGCGCGGCCGTCAGGTACCGGGGCACTCCTTCCACGCCAGGTGGTAGACGGTGCTGATGTCACCGTCCGTGGAGTCCATGGTCATGAAGCTGGTCGCGTCGGGGTCGGACGTCCCCGCGTTGACGCGGAGTTCCGTGTTGATGTTGAAGTTCCGTTCGACACCGCAGGGCGCCCAGACCAGTTGGGCCCAGTCCGTCTCGTCCGTGGCCTGCCAGTTGTCGTCGTAGGGGCCGCGGAAGGGATGGGTGAGGGCGGCCGTGCTCGGCGAGCCCTGGAAGTAGTACGAGGCCTTCTCGGTGCTGCTGGCCCCCGGCTGGAGCGAGGCGAAGCCCCGGTAGTCCGCGCTGGCGATGGCGTAGGTGAAGCCCTGGGGGACGTGGACGATCAGGTTGAGCTGGCAGTTCTTGCGGAACGCGGTGGGTGCGGAGCCGCCTCCGGCCTGGGCGAGATAGTCGCTGTAGGTCACGGTGAAGGCGGTGTTGTCCGGGGAGACGGCGACGGCGGCGGTGCCCTGTGGGCAGCCGGAGCCGTTCACGGTGGCCACCTTGATGACGATCTTGTCCGGGGGCGGGTCGTCGAACACGGGGGACGAGTTCTGCGCGGGGAGCGCGGTGGCGAACAGAGCGGCGATCGCGCCGCTCAGGAGCAGCCCACCAGCCATGGTTCTCCTATCCGTTGCGTCGGTGTCACGGCGGTGCGCGGACGTTCCGCCGTTCTTCGGGGGGTGCGGCCGTCGCACGGGCGCGCGGCCGTCGCGGACCAGGTGCGTGGAGAGGATCCGACAACATTTCATGTACACGTCAATCAAGCGCGCACACGGACCCCGGCTTCACTTTCGCGAAGGAGCCGTGAAGACCGGGAGTGACCGCATCGTAGGGACACCCGCCGGACGGAGCCAGGGCGTTCTCCGGCCAATCACCTGCCGGCCCCGCCCGGCACCCACTCCCGGACAACTTCGAAGCGACCCGGCCCGAGGCTTGACGGGCGCTTGTCAGGTACGGCGCGAACGATCACCGGGCCGCGTCCTGCCGGATTGGCGAGCTTTATCTGATTAGCATTCAGACGTCCCGCAGCGGCCGGGGAGGGACGCCCGATCCGTCGGCCGCTGTCCGACCACCACGCGCCCGACGGAGGCCGGATCCAAGCCCTCCCCGTCCGCCCGCCGCCTCGCGCGACCACCGTCAACCGTCAGGGAAACGCCCCATGCCCCCAGGCCGCCTCGGACCAGCCTCGCCGCACCCGCTCGAACTGCGCAGCGCCGCCCGCCGGCTGGGGCGCCGCCGTTTCCTCACCGTCACCGGGGCGGCGGCGCTGGCGTTCACCACGAACCTGCCCGCCGCGGGCGTCGCGAGCGCCGCCGAACTGGACGCCTCGAAGATCACCGACGACCCGTTCA
>NZ_JBIBFR010000042.1:0-31031 GCF_042956125.1 Streptomyces sp. NPDC008313 | reverse complement strand
AACACCATGCGGATGCTCGTCTCCGACATGGCGGGCCGCGCCTCCATCGAGCTCAAGGGCAAGGAACTCGGCATCGACCTCGGCGGCGACCGCGAACTGGTCGGCCGTGTGGTCGCACGCGTCAAGGAACGCGAACTGGAGGGCTACACCTACGAGGCCGCCGACGCCTCCTTCGAACTGCTGCTGCGCGCCGAGGTCGAGGGCCGGCCGCTGCGCTACTTCCAGGTCGAGTCCTGGCGGGCCATCGTCGAGGACCGCCCCGACGGCAGCCACGCCAACGAGGCCACCGTCAAGCTGTGGGCCAAGAGCGAGCGGATCGTCGCCACGGCGGAGGGCAACGGACCGGTCAACGCCCTCGACCGGTCCCTGCGCGTCGCCCTGGAGAAGATCTACCCCCAGCTCGCCAAGCTGGAGCTGGTCGACTACAAGGTCCGCATCCTGGAGGGCAAGCACGGCACGTCCTCCACCACCCGTGTGCTGATCTCCACGTCCGACGGCGCCGGCGAGTGGTCCACGGTCGGTGTCGCCGAGAACGTCATCGCCGCCTCCTGGCAGGCCCTGGAGGACGCCTACACCTACGGCCTCCTCCGCGCGGGCGCGAGCCCGGCCTGATCCGAACGAGAGGACCTAGGGGCGCGAAAGGCACCGTGACGGACGCCGGCGGCGCGCCGTCCGGTGCCTCAGCACGCGTCGTCCACCAGGTCGTCGAAGGCGTCCCGGCTCATCGCCCGGTCGTCGGCGAACACCTGGCCGGGCTTCAGCCGTCGCACGTCGCCGGTGCTGAAGGACAGCCAGATGAAGTAGTCGTTGTGTGTCTTGTCGCCGACGGGCGCGTGGAGCGCGTACTCGGCGCCGGCGACGAGGCGCTGCGGGCCCTCCCGGTGCGTCGTCCGGGAAGGGGGCGGTGAGAAGAGGGGGAAGGTGACATCGCCGGCCCAGGCGCCGGACGCGCTCCAGTAGGTGTCCGTCCCCTTCCGGGAGCCGCTCTCGGTCAGCGACAGGTCGTGCGCCTCGTCGTCCCCGCACGGCCGGAGAATGATCACGGGAGCGCCGTCGGCGTCCAGCGACACGGCGGCCAGGGGCAGATAGGGCGGACTGCACCCGCCGAGCAGCAGGCACCCGGCCCCCACCATCCCGAGCACGACACTTCTTCTCATCCCCGTCCCCTCACCCGCGGGACGCGTCCCGCTCTACCCCAGGTGCCACTTCTGGTTGGCGGCGCCGGTGCAGGACCAGATCTGCGCCCGCGCCCCGTTCGCCGACGAGTCGTCGGTGACGTCGAGGCACTTGCCGGCCGCCGTGTTCACGACATCACCGGTCGTCGAGTCGTACGACCACCGTTGCGCACCGGTTCCGTTGCAGTCGTACAACTGCACCTTCGCCCCGTCGGCCGTCGAGGCGGACGTCACGTCCAGGCACTTGCCGAGCGCCTGGACCGATCCGTCGGCGTTCACCGTCCAGCGCTGCGCGGCGCTGCCGTTGCAGTCCCAGAGCTGCACCGCCGTACCGTTCGCGCTCGAACCGCCCGCCACGTCCAGGCACTTGCCCGCGAGTCCCGTGAACGAGCCGCCGCTGCCGCCGCCCGACTGGGTGCCGGACCAGGTGAAGGTGGCCGAGGTTCGGCCCGGGAGGGAGTAAGTGGCGTGCTGACCGCCCCAGTTCACGGTCACCGTCCTGGCGGACGAGGCGTCGTTGTACGCGATCAGCGCCTTCGAGCCGTCCGGGTTGCGCCATGCCACGTTCGGCACGGCCGAGCTCGCCGTCGAGGCGATGCGCCGCGCCCCGGGCCGTACGAACTTGGTCAGGTGCCCCATCGTGAAGTACTCGACGGTGTAGTCGACCTGCCCGTCGCGGCTGTCCCCGTCGTGCACCGTGATCAGCCCGGTGCAGGTGCCGCAGCCGCCGTTGTGCGGCCCTCCGTTCTGGTCGACGGCCAGCGACCACTTGGTCACCGACTTCGCCCAGTTGCGGGTGTAGTCGATGATGTTGTTCATGTCCTCGCGCTGCTGGTCGGCGATCCAGGTGCCGCCGGAGTGCTCGGTGCCGAAGGCGTCCAGGCCGGGGTACCGGTCGTGGACCGAGGTCTGCTTGCCGACGCCGCTGCTGTCGCTGTAGCCGTGCCAGGCGATGCCGCCGAAGTTGGGGTGGTCGCGGACCGCCGCGTCGTCGACGGTCTGGGCCGCGTAGGAGTCGTAGACGTCCCAGTTCCAGTCGTGCGCGAGCACCTTGGTGGACAGCCCCGCCGCCTGGAGCTTGGGCAGCAGCTCGCTCTTGGTGAAGTAGGCGAGGCCCGAGGCGTTCCAGCTCATCGACGGATAGCCGGAGCAGCAGGTCGGTTCGTTCTGCGCGGTGACGTAGGCGACCGGGATGCCCTGGTCGCGGTAGGCCTGGAGGTACTTCACGAAGTACGAGGCGTAGGCCCCGTAGTCCTCGGCCTTCAGCCAGCCGCCGTTCAGCTGCCCGCTGTCCTTCATCCAGGCGGGCGCGGTCCACGGGGAGGCCATCACGGTGAGGTCCGGGTTGAGCTGCCGGGCCTGCCGGGTGAGGGGCACGACGTCCGCGAGATCGTGCGCGATCGAGAAGTCGGAGAGGTCGGCGTCGCTCTGGCCGGCCGGGACGTCGTCGTAGGTGTAGCCGTAGCGCGCGAGGTCCGAGGCGCCCATCGGATTGCGCAGGAAGGACAGTCCGATCCCGTCCGTCGGCGAGAACAGCTTCCGCATGGTCGCGTCGCGTGTCGCCTGCGACAGCGCGCCGCCGCTGTTCATCAGCCAGGCCGCGGTGTCGGTGAACGAGGCGCCGCCGCCGGTGAAGGTCTGGTAGCGGGTGTTCTCGTCGACCGTGATGTTCTCACCGCCGCCACCGCTGCCGGACTGGAACGCGAACGGAGTCTGGGCCTGCAGGCCGCGTACGACATGGCGGCCGCCGCTGTCGTCCGTCGTGGTCAGCCAGACCGAGACCTGCTCGCCCGCCGCGTGCGCGGGGCCGGTGGTGAGGCCGGTGAGCCCGGCCGTGGTCAGCAGTCCGGCGACGAGCAGCCGGGCCGCCCGGGAGGTGTGTCTCAACGCTCTCATGGTGCGCCGCCCTTCTGGGGTGGGGGTGATGGGGCGTGCGAGCGGTGAGTAAATGACGGCTTCGAGGGCGAGTCAAGGGGTTCGGCGTTCACATGCCGAACGGACAACGTCCCTGTTCTGGCCGGGCGTTGACGGTGTACCGGTTCTGACGTGAAGTCTTGACGGCGTGACGGGACGTCAGTTAACTCACGTCGTGATCTAAGTCGTGGGAGGAAGCGGGGAGCCGGCGAGCGTCGAGAGCCACCTGGGCCGGGAGTCCGGCCGGTGACAGTCCGGGAGTCGCGAGTGACAGTCCGAGAGTCTCCGAGAGGCGAGGGGAACCGTATGCGAAGGCTCGACCGTACGTCCGGCGGGCGGGGGCGAGGGCGAAGAGCGGCCCTGCTCGCCTCCGCCGCCCTGCTCACCGGCCTGCTGCCGTTCACGGCGGCGGGCACGGCCGCCGGGGCCGACGACCCGGCCCCCGTGCCCGTCGACGCCTTCGAGGGAGAGGTGCCCTTCGCCGGTCCGCCCGCCGGGGGCCTGTTCACCTGGGGCGGCGACACCGACGACCCGCCGAAGCTGTCGCTCGCCGCCCGCGACGACGCGCCCGAGGGCGGCAAGGTCCTCTCCGGCACGTACGACATCAGCGGCTACGGCGGTTTCAGCCACGACTTCGCCTTCGACGAGCCCGCCCACGACTGGTCGGCGTCCAAGGGCATCCGCTTCTGGTGGGACGGCCGGGGCAACGGCAAGAAGGTGAACTTCGAGATCAAGGACGGCGGCGCCAACGGCGAGGCGTCCGAGCTGTGGACGACGTCCTTCACCGACGACTTCAGTGGCTGGAAGCGGATCGAGATCCCCTTCACCGACTTCACCTACCGTACGGACTACCAGCCGGTCGGCGGCATCGACCAGGTCCTCGGACTCACCGGCATGTGGGGCTACTCGCTCACCCTCCCGACCGGCGTCAAGGGCGACTTCGCCATGGACGGCGTCGAGCTGTACGGCAGGGCCGACCAGTCGCTGCGCGCGAGCGTCGTCGTCGACTCCGCCGTCCACCCCGTCGAGGAGGGCCGCTCGGCGGACGTGAGGATCTCCGTCGCCACCACCGGCTCCGTGCCGATCGACGAACCGGTGACCGTCTCCTACGAGACGGCCGGCGGAACCGCCTCGGCCGCCGACTACCGCCCGGTCAAGGGCGAACTCACCTTCCCGGCGGGCACCGTCTCCGGCACCTCGCGCACCATCACGGTCAGGACGGTCAAGGACAAGGCCGCCGAACCGGCCGAGACCGTCCCCCTGAAGCTCACCGTCACAGGCGCCAGGGCGCCCGCCGAGAACCCGCAGGTCGTCGTCGACGCGCACGGACTCCCGTACCTCGACCCGAAGCTCCCCGTGCGCAAGCGGGTCGCCGACCTCCTCTCCCGGATGTCCCTGGAGGAGAAGGCCGGGCAGATGACCCAGGCCGAGCGCGGCGCGCTCACCGCCCAGGGCGACATCGCCTCGTACGACCTCGGCTCGCTGCTCTCCGGCGGCGGCTCCACCCCGACGCCGAACGTCCCCGAGGCCTGGGCGCGGATGATCGACGCCTTCCAGCTCAGGGCGCAGGCCACGCGCTTCCAGATCCCGCTGATCTACGGCGTGGACGCGGTGCACGGCCACAACAACCTCATCGGCTCCACGGTCATGCCGCACAACATCGGCATCGGCGCCACCCGTGACCCGGCGCTCGCCGAGCGGACGGGTGCGGTGACCGCCTCCGAGGTGCGTGCGACGGGCATCCCGTGGGACTTCGCGCCCTGTCTGTGCGTCAGCCGTGACGAGCGCTGGGGCCGCGCCTACGAGTCGTTCGGCGAGGACCCGGCGCTCGTCCGGTCCATGGAGACGGTCATCCAGGGCCTCCAGGGCCGGGCCGACGGCAGGGACCTGAAGGACGACGACAAGGTGCTGGCCACCGCCAAGCACTACGTCGGCGACGGCGGCACCGCCTACGGCTCGTCCACGACGGGCACGTACACCGTCGACCAGGGGGTCACCACGGTGACGCGGCAGGAACTGGAGGCGGTGCACCTCGCTCCGTTCCGGACCGCCGTGGACCGGGGCGTCGGCACCGTCATGCCGTCCTTCTCGTCGCTGGACATCATCGGCGACGACCAGGGGCCGGTGAAGATGCACGCCGACGCGGAGATGATCAACGGGGTCCTGAAGGACCGGATGGGCTTCGACGGCTTCGTCATCAGCGACTGGGCGGCCATCGACCAGCTCCCCGGCGACTACGCCTCCGACGTCCGCACCTCCGTCAACGCGGGCCTCGACATGATCATGGTCCCGTACGCGTACAAGGACTTCCGCACCACCCTGGTGGACGAGGTGAAGGCGGGCAGGATCAGCGGGAAGCGGATCGACGACGCGGTCGCGCGCATCCTCACGCAGAAGTTCCGGCTCGGGCTCTTCGAGAAGCCGTACGCGAACACGGGCAACGCGGCGGACATCGGCTCGAAGAAGCACCGGGCCGTCGCCCGCGAGGCGGCCGCGAAGTCCCAGGTGCTGCTGAAGAACGCGGGCGGCGTGCTGCCGCTGAAGAAGTCCCAGAAGGTGTACGTCGCCGGTTCGAACGCCGACGACATCGGCAACCAGTCCGGCGGCTGGACGGTCACCTGGCAGGGCTCCTCCGGAGACATCACCGAGGGCACCACGATCCTGGACGGCATGAAGAAGGCCGGGGGAGACGTCACCTACTCCAAGGACGCCTCGGCGTCCACCGCCGGCTATGACGTCGGCGTGGTCGTCGTCGGCGAGACCCCGTACGCCGAGGGCGTCGGAGACGTCGGCAACGGCAACGACCTGGAGCTGACCGCCGCCGACCGGGCCGCCGTCGACAAGGTGTGCGGGGCCATGAAGTGCGCGGTGCTCGTCGTCTCCGGCCGACCCCAGCTGATCGGCGACCGGCTCGGCGACATCGACGCGCTGGTGGCGTCCTGGCTGCCGGGCACGGAGGGCGACGGCGTCGCGGACGTGCTCTACGGCAAGCGGGCCTTCACCGGACAGCTCCCCGTCACCTGGCCGAAGTCCACGGCGCAGCTCCCGATCAACGTCGGCGACAGCGCGTACGACCCGCAGTTCCCCTACGGCTGGGGGCTGACGACGCTCGGCCGGGCGCCGCACGGCGGGCTGACCGGACTGCGGGCCCTGGCGACCCTGGCCGCCGTGGCCGACCGGACCGGCTCCGAGCGGATCGGTGAGGCCGCGGTGACCAAGGCGCGGCTGCTGGTCCAGCAGAAGATCGGCTCGAACATCACGGAGGCGGCCGCGAAGCCGTTCGCCGACGCCGACCACCTGCTGCTGACCGGGAAGTACGGGGCCGCGGTCGCGAAGCTGACGGAGGCCTACCGGGCGGCCTGAGCGGCGGACCGGGCCGGGCCGCCGATCGGCTCCGGCCCGGCCGCGGGTTTGACTCCCGGCGGGCGGTGCACTCGCGCGGCGTGCACCGTCCACCGGGCCCGGCCCTTTCAAGTGCCCTACTTTGTGTGCGTTCGGGTAGCTTCGAAAGTATGAAGGCCGCTGCACCGACGACTCGAACTCCCCGCCCGGAGCCGCACCGGGGACCGCGCCGGTTCCTTCTCGCACCGGTGCTCGCCGCACTGGCCCTGGTCGCACTGATGGTGATGCCGGCCGGTGCGTCCACCGCCTCCGCGGCCGTCGAGGCCGCCGGGCCGCACACGGGCGTGGCCGCCTCCGACGTCACCGCCTCCGATGTCTCGGCCGTCGCCGAAGCGCTCCGCGAGAGCCCCGTGTACGTCGACCCGGCGGCCTCGACCCAGCTGTCGGCGGCCGACGCCCACTCCCTGGCGACGAAGATCAAGGACGCGGACAAGCCCGTCTTCGTCGCGGTGCTCCCCGCGAACTTCCCGACGACCGACCTCTTCCAGAACCTGCGCACCTCCACCGGCATCACCGGTCTCTACGCGATCCGGCTGGGCGACCGCTTCGACGCCCGCGCCGACTCCTCCGTGATGTCCCGCGGCGCGGTCCAGAATCTGGTCACCAGCGTTCAGGGGGAGAGCGACGCCAAGACCCAGCTGAACGACTTCACGGACCGCGCGCTGGCCAACATCGGCGGCTCCGCGCCGAGCGGCTGGGGCGGCAGCGGCGGCACAGGCGTCTCCGCGGGCGCGCTGATCCTGGTCGGCGCCGTGGTCGTGCTCGGCGGCGCCGGCCTGTACACCGTCTCCCGCCGCAGGCGGCGCAGGGAGAGCGAGGAGCAGAAGGCCGCTTTGGAGCAGTTGCGGGTCGTCGTCGACGAGGACATCACCGCGTTCGGCGAGGAACTCGACCGGCTCGACTTCCACCCGGCCGAGGCCGGCGCCGACGACGCGATGCGGGCCGACTACGAACGCGCGCTCGACGCCTACGAGCAGGCGAAGACGCGGATGGCGGCGGCCCGGCGGCCCGAGGACGTACGCCCCGTCACCGAGTCGCTCGAGAACGGCCGCTTCTCGCTGGCGCTGCTCGCCGCGCGCCGGGAGCACCGGCCGCTTCCCGAGCGCCGCGCCCCCTGCTTCTTCGACCCGCGGCACGGTCCCTCGGTCGCCGACGCGGCGTGGACGCCGCAGGGCGGCGCGACCCGCGAGGTCCCGGTCTGCGCGGCCGACCGGGCCCGGCTGGCCGACGGGGCGGACCCGGCGGTGCGCGAGGTCGACACCGCGTACGGCCGCCGCCCCTACTGGGACGCGGGCCCGGCGTACGGGCCCTGGGCGGGCGGTTACTTCGGCGGCGGCATGCTGCCCGGACTGCTCGTCGGCACGATGCTCGGCGGCATGATGGCCGGACCGGCCTACGGCGCCGGGTACGGCTACGGGTACGGCGACTTCGGCGCGGGCTACGACGGCGGTGACGTCTCGGGGGCCGACTTCGACCCGGGCGACTTCGGCGGCGGCTTCGGCGGCGGGGGCGACTTCGGCGGAGGCGGCGGGGGAGGGGACTTCGGGGGCGGCTTCTGAGCTTGTGGGAGGGAGCGGCTCCGCAGCAAGCTTCCTGTGCTGAGGGCTTCTCGTGCGGAGGGCTTCCGGAGCGCGGCGGCGGCAGGGCCGAGCGCCCGCCCTCCCGACGGGGGAGCCGGAGGACGGGCGCGCTCAGGGGGCCGGCGGGGCCGGGCGGACCGGGTGCCGGCGTGGCCGGGCCGGTGGCTCAGGCGGTGTTCTTGATGGCCGAGATGTCGAAGTTCAGCTTGATCTTGTCGGAGACGAGCACACCGCCGGTCTCCAGGGCCGCGTTCCAGGTCAGGCCCCACTCGGAGCGAAGGATCTCCGCCTTGCCCTCGAAGCCCACGCGCTCGTTGCCGAACGGGTCCTTCGCGGCGCCGTTGAACTCCAGGTCGATGGTGAGCGGCTTGGTGGTCCCGAGGATCGACAGGTCACCGGTGACGCGGTAGTCGTCGCCGCCCAGGGCCTCCACCGAGGTGGACCGGAAGGTCATGGCCGGGAACTCGTCCGTCTTGAAGAAGTCCGAGCTCTTCAGGTGGGTGTCACGGTCGGCGTTGCCCGTGTCGATGCTGTCCATCCTCGCGTCGATCGTGGCGCTCGACGCGGCCGGGTCGCCGCCGTCCAGGTGCAGCGTGCCCTCGAACTCCTTGAAGGCGCCCTTGACGTTGGTCACCATCGCGTGCCGGGCGACGAAGCCGATCGTGGTGTGCGCCGGGTCGATGGTGTAGTCGCCGGTGAGGGCGGCCAGGCCGGGGCTGACCGCGACGGGGGCGGCGGGGGTGGTGGCGGTGTCGTTGTCCTTGCGGCCGAAGAGACCCATGACTGCTCCTTGGGGACGGGCCCGGCCCCATGCCGGGCTGCTTTAAGTTTCAACGAAACCCACCGTAGGGCTATTCCGTTCAAGTTTCAACAGTTTCGGCGGCGGGTTGTCCCGGTTGCCTATGGATGCCAGTGGTCTACGCCTGGTAAACAACGCACGCCCTCTGGTGGACACGCGTAGACCTCGGGCACCATCGCTCTGCTCGACCCGCACCGCTGCCCCACAGCGCACGACCGACCGCTCAGTCACTCAGCAGGAAGGTCCCCCCATGAAGCTCCGCTCGGTCCTGACCGCACTCGCGCTCGTCGTCGCCCCCTCGGCCGTCGCCGTCGGCGGCGCCGCGGACGCCTCCGCGGCCACCGCCGTCACCAAGATCAGCCACGCCACGGCCACCTCGATGTTCCGCGCGTCCGGCATCACCTGGTCGTCGTCCGGCGGCTGCTCCGACCGCTACAACTCCACGTGCACGTCGTTCGACCAGCTCAACCTGGCCACCGCACAGGGCGCGCAGACCCTGAAGAGCGCCAGCCGCTGCGCCCTCAACATCACCGGCGGCACGGAGACGGGCCACGCGAGCGGCACCTACTCGCACTGGAACGGCTACAAGCTCGACTACGGCAAGAACACCTGCGTCACGAGCTACATCAAGAACAGCTTCACCTACATCGGCCTGCGCGGCGACGGTGCTCCGCAGTACAGGTCCGGCTCGGGCAACGTCTACGCCGACGAGGGCAACCACTGGGACGTCCTCTACTACAACTGCGGCGGCTGCTGACGGTCCGGTTCCCCTGCGCGGGGTGTGGTGGTAGATGGCATGAGCATGACTTACCAGGCTTCCGATGAGCCCGGCGCCCACGGGACCGACGCCCCCGTGGTCCCCGTGCCCCCGACCCGCCGCATGTTCCTGCTCGCGGCCGCCCTGACGGCGACCGCGGCCACCGCACCCCTCGCACACGCCGACGAGCCCCCCGCACCCCCCGCCTCCGCCGACGAGCCCGCCCCCGCCGACACCTACGACGCCCTCCGGCTGCGCTGGCTGGCCATCGCCCTAGGCACCGGTTACGACCCCGCCGCCGAGCCCTACGCCTCCCGCCTGCGCGAGACCGGCGCACTCGCCCGCGGCTTCCTCGCGAGCATGGCCCCGGCCGCCGCCTCGCTGTGGCCCGACCACCCCTTCGACCCGCCCGCGGGCATCACCTTCAGCTACGGCCGGCTCTGGACCATGGCCCAGGCCTACGTGCAGCAGGGCACCGGTTCGACCGGTGACGCCGCCCTGCTCGCCGGAATCCTCACCGGCCTCGACCACCTCACGGCGACGGTCTACAACCCGGCCACCACCCGCTACGGCAACTGGTGGGAGTGGCAGATCGGCAGCCCCCGCCTCCTCATGGACATCGTGGCCGCCCTGTACGACGAGCTCACCGAGTCCCGGCGCGCCGCGGCCTGCGCCGCCGTCGACCACTTCGTCCCGGACGCCATGCTCCGCGACTACTCGGGCACCTCCACCGGCGCCAACCGCGTCGACCTCTGCCGCTCCGTCGCGCTCCGGGGCGTCCTCGGCCGCGACACCGGCAAGATCGCGCTGGCCCGCGACGCCCTCTCCCCGGTCTTCCCGTACGTCACGTCGGGCGACGGGCTCTACGCGGACGGCTCGTTCGTGCAGCACACCTGGGTCGCCTACTCGGGCACGTACGGACAGGTCCTGCTCGACGGGCTCGGCCGGCTCTTCGCCCTGCTCGCCGGGTCCGGCTGGGAGGTGACCGACCCCCGCCGGCGGATCATCCTCGACAGCGTCGAACACGCCTACGCGCCCCTGATCCACGACGGACTCGTGATGGACAGCGTCAACGGGCGCGCCATCAGCCGCGGCTACCTGAGGAGCGACGACCGGCACGTCATGCGGAGCGACCACTTCCACGGGCAGGGGCTGATCGCGGCGATCGCCCTGCTCGCCGAGGGCACCGACGAGGCCGAACGGAAGCGCTGGCACGGGCGCATCAAGGGCTGGATCGAACGGGACACCGTGACCCCGATCCGCACGGCCGCCCAGTTCGGCGTCGCGGACCTGGCCCGGCTCAACGCCGTCGCCGACTCGCCGGTGCGGGCCCTGCCGGAACCGGCCGGGCACCGCCTGTTCCCCTCCATGGACCGCGCGGTCCACCGGGGCGCCGGGTTCACCGCGAACATCTCGATGGCCTCCGAGCGCATCGCGCACTACGAGTGCGGCAACGGTGAGAACCCGCGGGGCTGGCACACCGGCGCCGGCATGACGCTCTGGTGGGCGGGCCGGTCGGACCAGTACACGGACTGGTACTGGCCGACGGTCGACTTCCACCGGCTCCCCGGAACCACCGTCTCCACCCGGCCGCTCGCCGACAACGAGGGAGGCGAGTGGGGCGAGCCGAAACCGGACGTGCGCTGGGTCGGCGGCACCACGGACGGCACGTACGCGGCCGTCGGGCAGGACCTCAGGGGCCTCGGCTCCACCCTGCGGGCCCGCAAGTCGTGGTTCTGCGTGGACGACGCCGTGGTCTGCCTGGGCGCGGGCATCACCGCCACGGACGGAGTGCCGGTCGAGACGGTCGTGGACAACCGCAACCTCGGCGAGAGGGGCGCACCGGCCCTGCGGCGCGGGCACCGCTGGCTCCACCTCGAAGGCCACGGCGGCTGGGTCCTTCCCCACGGCACGACGGAACTGCGCACCCTGCGGGAGGACCGCACCGGTGCCTGGTCCGACATCAACACCACCAGCACCATCGAGCGGCGCACCCGGCGCTGGCAGACGCTCTGGCTCGACCACGGCACCGACCCCACCGACGCCACGTACGTCTACCTGCTCATGCCCGGCGCCTCCCGGCGGGCGGTCGCCGCCCGCGCCGCCGACCGCCACTGGCTGTCCGTGCTCGCCAACGACGCCCGCTGCCAGGCGGTGCGCGTGCCCCGTGCCGGGCTGCTGGCCGCCAACTTCTGGGAGGCCGGTACCGTGGGCCCGCTGAGCGCGTCCGCGGGGGCGAGCGTGGTGGTACGGCGGCGGGGGAGCACCGCTACGCTCTGCGTGAGCGAGCCGCCGCGCACGGGCCGGCCGCTGGAGGTCGTCTGGGACCACCCGGTGCGCCGGGTCCTGCGGGCCGGTCCCACCGTCCGCGCCGACCTCACGGGAGGCCGGCTGCGGCTCTGCGTCACTCCGGGGATGGCATGTGCCACCCACGTATGTGAGGTGTCTCTCAGGTAGTCGCTTTGTGCGACCCCTACAAGCAGCAGGGCCTGTGAGCAGTCGGATCGCCTGCATGGGGTGAGGGTTCTGTTCAGTGGCGCCAGTAAAACGGTCCGGACACTGTACGGAGTGGACGGCTCGCTTTCCTCCGTGGTCTTCGTAAGGTCGCTACATGACCGTTTTGGACGAGGCTGGAACCTCTGGCGAACCCACCGACGCGCGCGGGCGTGTGGCCGAGCTGCACGCGATCCGTGCTGAGGCGCTGCGCGGCCCCAGCGAGAAGGCGACCGAGGCGCAGCACGCCAAGGGCAAGCTGACCGCCAGGGAGCGCATCGAGCTGCTGCTGGACGCGGGATCGTTCCAGGAGGTCGAGCAGCTGCGCCGGCACCGGGCGACCGGGTTCGGCCTGGAGGCCAAGAAGCCGTACACCGACGGTGTGATCACCGGCTGGGGCACGGTGGAGGGCCGCACGGTCTTCGTCTACGCGCACGACTTCCGGATCTTCGGCGGCGCGCTGGGCGAGGCCCACGCCACGAAGATCCACAAGATCATGGACATGGCCATCGCGGCCGGTGCGCCCCTGGTGTCGCTCAACGACGGCGCCGGCGCCCGCATCCAGGAGGGCGTCTCCGCGCTCGCCGGGTACGGCGGCATCTTCCAGCGCAACACCAGGGCCTCCGGTGTCATCCCGCAGATCAGCGTGATGCTCGGCCCGTGCGCGGGCGGCGCGGCCTACAGCCCCGCCCTCACGGACTTCGTGTTCATGGTGCGCGAGACCTCGCAGATGTTCATCACCGGTCCGGACGTCGTCAAGGCGGTCACCGGCGAGGAGATCACCCAGAACGGCCTCGGCGGCGCGGACGTGCACGCGGAGACCTCCGGTGTGTGCCACTTCGCCTACGACGACGAGGAGTCCTGCATCGCGGAGGTCCGCTACCTCCTGTCGATGCTCCCGCAGAACAACCGCGAGAACCCGCCGCACGCGGAGTCCGAGGACCCGGCCGACCGGCGCTCCGAGGTACTGCTCGACCTGGTCCCGGCGGACGGCAACCGTCCGTACGACATGGCGAAGGTCATCGAGGAGCTCGTCGACGACGGCGACTACCTGGAGGTCCACGAGCGCTGGGCGCGCAACATCATCTGCGCCCTGGCCCGCATGGACGGCCGGGTCGTCGGCATCGTCGCCAACCAGCCGCAGTCCCTGGCGGGTGTCCTCGACATCGAGGCCTCCGAGAAAGCTGCGCGCTTTGTCCAGATGTGCGACGCTTTCAATATTCCGATCATCACCCTGCTGGATGTCCCTGGATTCCTCCCGGGCGTCGACCAGGAGCACGGCGGAATCATCCGGCACGGCGCGAAGCTGCTGTACGCCTACTGCAACGCGACGGTGCCCAGGATCTCCCTGATCCTGCGGAAGGCGTACGGAGGTGCCTACATCGTCATGGACTCCCAGTCCATCGGGGCGGACCTCACCTACGCCTGGCCGACCAACGAGATCGCCGTGATGGGCGCCGAGGGTGCCGCCAACGTGATCTTCCGCCGGCAGATCGCCGACGCCGAGGACCCCGAGGCCATGCGGATGCGCATGGTCAAGGAGTACAAGTCCGAGCTGATGCACCCGTACTACGCGGCCGAGCGGGGCCTGGTCGACGACGTCATCGACCCGGCCGAGACCCGCGAGGTCCTCATCAGGTCGCTGGCGATGCTGCACACCAAGCACGCGGACCTGCCCTCCCGCAAGCACGGCAACCCGCCGCAGTAGCCCCGGCCGACCCGCCGCGGCAGCCCCGCGGACCCTCCGCCGTCTCCCGGCGGACCCCTCCATCCACGGAGACCAACCATGGACATGCCTGACATCCGCGTCGAGAAGGGCCACGCCGAGCCCGAGGAGGTCGCCGCCATCACGGCGCTCCTGCTGGCGTGCGCCGCGGCCGCCCCCACCGCTTCCGTGACGCACGGGGGCCGCGCGAGAGCCGGCTGGCGCCGCCTGGAGCGCGAGCCCGGCTTCCGCGCCCCGCACAGCTGGCGCTGACCGCGCTGAACGGCGTGTGGCCCCTCTCCCGCCGGGAGAGGGGCCACACGCCGTTCAGCCGCCGGGAAGGCGAACTGCACACGTCCTGTCGCGACGGCTGACACGGGACGGCGCACACGCCGACGGCACACACCACGAGGGGCCCCGCTCTCCGGTGGGAGAGCGGGGCCCCTCGTACGCACGGGGAGAGCGGCTACCGCAGGCGCGCCATCAGCGCGTGCTCGACGAGCGTGATCAGCGCCGACTTCGCGTCCGCGCGGTGGCGGGCGTCCGTGGTGATGATCGGCGTGTCGGGTCCGATCTGCAGGGCCTCGCGGACCTCGTCCGGGTTGTAGGGCTGGTTGCCGTCGAAGCCGTTGAGGGCGATGACGAAGGGCAGCCCGCTGTTCTCGAAGTAGTCGACGGCCGGGAAGCAGTCGGCGAGCCTGCGGGTGTCGACCAGGACGATCGCGCCGATCGCGCCGCGCACCAGGTCGTCCCACATGAACCAGAAGCGGTCCTGGCCCGGCGTACCGAACAGGTAGAGGATCAGGTCCTGGTCGAGGGTGATGCGGCCGAAGTCCATGGCGACGGTCGTCGTCGTCTTGTCCCCGGTGTGGGTGAGGTCGTCGATGCCCGCGGACGCGGACGTCATGACGGCCTCGGTACGCAGCGGGTTGATCTCCGATACGGCTCCGACGAACGTGGTCTTGCCCACGCCGAAGCCGCCCGCCACCACGATCTTCGCGGACGTGGTGGAGCGGGAAGGCCCTCCGCTAGAGCTTGCGAAGTCCACTGAGCACCCTTTCGAGCAAAGTCACGTCTGGCTGACCGCCGGCGTTCTCGTCACCGCCGGGCTGATGGATGGCGACCAGGCCCGCCTCCGCCAAGTCGGCGACGAGAATCCTGGCCACACCGAGGGGGATCGTCAGCAGGGCCGAGACCTCGGCCACCGACTTGATCTCTCGGCAGAGGTTGCAGATCCGCTGATGCTCGGGCAGCTGGCCCTGCATCTGGTGCGGCTGTGCGGTGGTGTGCACCAGCGCCTCGATGGCGAGCTGGTACCGCGGCCTGGTGCGTCCGCCCGTCATGGCGTACGGGCGCACCAGGGGATTACCGGACGACCCGGCGGGCGCCGGCTCAGGGGTACGCCGCTGCGGCTGCACCGGCTGGATGCGCGGCGCCGGCGGCTGGTCGTACGGCGACGGACCGGGGCCCTGCGGCGCGTACGGCTGCCGGTGGTTCGGGGTGGAGGGGAAGTCGTACCGGTGCTGCGAACCGTCGCCCTGGCCCTGGCCGGGGCCGTAGGACCAGCCCGCGGACGAACTTCCTGGGGGTGTTGCCACTTTCTCCTCCTCCGACTGTGCCGGGCGCCCTCATGGTGGCGCCGCGTCCCGAAACCTTACGGCTACGGGACGCCAAGACGCACGGTCTGTCTGTTAGTTGAGAAGGCTGCCCTGGAGCTCCGCACGGAGATCCGGAGTCAGAACCGTACCGGCACGGTCGACCAGAAGCGCCATCTCGTACCCAACGAGGCCAATGTCCGCCTCAGGGTGTGCGAGTACCGCGAGTGACGAACCATCGGAAATGGACATGATGAAGAGGAATCCTCGCTCCATCTCCACAACCGTCTGGTTCACGCTGCCGCCCTCGAAGATGCGGGAGGCGCCCGCGGTCAGCGAGGTCAGACCGGACGCGACGGCGGCGAGCTGGTCGGCGCGGTCGCGGGGAAAGCCTTCGGACATGGCCAGAAGGAGTCCGTCGGCGGAGACCACCACCGTGTGCGACACCCCGGGGGTGTTGTCCACGAAATTGGTGATCAACCAGTTCAGGTTCTGTGCCGCCTGGCTCATCGGGCTCACACTAACGCTCCTGGTTGTAGGTGCTGTCAGGCCCACTGTGGTGATTCCCAGTGGCCTGGCCGTTCGTGTCACTTGCGATGCGTCCCCGCTCGACGCCGCGGCGTAGCTTGCTCAGCCTGCCCCGGATGTCCTCGGGTGCGCGGGAGACCTGGGGGCCGCCCTGTGGGGTCTGTTCCGCGGTTCCCTCGACCAGGTTGGCCTTGGGCACCCGCCGGGGCAGGCCGGACGAGGTGACTCCGCCCGCCTTGGGCTTGCGGAGCTGCTCGGCGCGCTGCCACCGGTCGTCGTTGGACGAGCGCCAGTCGCTGTCGTTCTCCTGGGAGGACGCGGGCGACGCCTGCTGCGCCTGCGGGCGGCCGGTGCCGCTCGCGGCGCCGCCGCGGCGGGGGAGGCCGGCGTCCGTCAGCTCGTGCGCGGCGGAGGGAACCGGTCCCGGCCGTTCGAAGCCTACGCGCTCCTGCTCGCCCGCGTCAGCGGCCCGAGTGGATTCCGCTTGGGGAGCGTAGTCGGATCCGTAACCGCCACCGTACGCGTCCTGCTGCGGCCAGTCGTCCTGGTAGGACTGCTCGTCGTAGCCCTGGAAGGACTCCGGCACCGCACCCTGATCCGCCGGACGGCCCTCCTGGACCGGTTCCGCATACGCGGATTCCTGGTAGCCGCCGTTCGCCGGGAAGTACGTCGCGTCGTACGACGCCTGCTGCTGGTCGCCGTACGCCGTCTGCTGGTCCTGGTAGGCCGTCTGCCCGGTGTCGTGCGCGCCCTGGTCGCCCTCGTAGGACGGGCCCGCGGTGTCGTAGCCGGGCCGCGCGTCGAAACCGTCGCCGTAGGGCTGCTGGACCTCGGCGCCCTCCGGGGTCTGCGCCTGGGACTCCAGGGCCAGCCGCCGCTCCTCACGCATCAGGGAGCGGCCCACGGGGTCGAGCTCCCGGATGTCGTCGGGGACCTCCGAGTAGCGGCTGTCGTCGAAGCCGAGCTCGGCCGCGGTGCGCAGCGGCTCCGCCTGGAACGACCGCTGCTCCGCCTGGAACGACTGCTGCTCCGGGATGATCTGGGAGACGGTGAACTCGTCGCGCTGCTGCTGCTCGCCACCGCCACCGTGGGTGATCGCGTCGGGGAGCATGACGAGCGACGTGGTGCCGGCCTGCTCGCCCGAGGGACGCAGCTGGACCCGGATGCCGTGCCGGTCGGACAGCCGGCCGACCACGAACAGGCCCATGCGCTGCGAGATCGCGACGTCCACCGTGGGCGGGTTGGCCAGCTTGTGGTTGATGTCCGCGAAGTCCTCGGCGGTGAGGCCGATGCCCTTGTCGTGGATCTCGACCATGATGCGGCCGTCGGGCAGCCGGGTCGCGGTGACGCGGACCTTGGTCTGCGGCGAGGAGAAGGTGGTGGCGTTCTCCAGGAGCTCGGCGAGCAGGTGCACGAGGTCGGTCACGGCACGGCCGTGGATGTCGGCCTCCGGGACGCCGGAGAGCTCGATGCGCTCGTACTGCTCCACCTCGGAGGAGGCGGCGCGCAGGACGTCGACCAGCGGGACCGGCTGGTCCCAGCGGCGGCCCGGCTCCTCGCCGGCGAGGACCAGGAGGTTCTCGCCGTTGCGGCGCATACGGGTCGCGAGGTGGTCCAGCCGGAAGAGGTTCTCCAGCTGGTCCGGGTCGGCCTCGTTGTTCTCCAGGTCGGTGATCAGGGTCAGCTGGCCCTCGATCAGCGACTGGTTGCGGCGCGACAGGTTGGTGAAGATCGCGTTGATGTTGCCCCGCAGCAGGGCCTGCTCGGCCGCGAGCCGGACCGCCTCACGGTGGACCTGGTCGAAGGCGCGGGCGACTTCGCCGATCTCGTCCGTGGTGGTGATCGGGATGGGCGTGACCTTGGTGTCGACGCGGCCGGGATCGGTGCGCGACAGCTGGTCGACCAGCATCGGCAGGCGCTGCTCGGCGACACCGAAGGCGGCGTTGCGCAGCTGGCGCATCGCGCGGCTCATCTGGCGGGCCACCATGCCGGCCAGGATGAACGCGGCGAGCAGTGCGATGACGACGATGGCACCGGTGATGAACGTGGACTGCTTGGCGTCGTCGGCGATGCCGACGGCCTCGGTCACGGCCTTGTCGGCGAGGTCGGACTCGATCGTGCGGTACGCGTCGAACTTGGCGGTGTTGACCGCCCACCAGTTCTGCGGGGTGATGCCCTCGCGGGCGAGGGCGACACGGGCGCTGGGCTGCGTGGACTGGAGGCCCGCGAGGCCGGTCACCATGTCGGTGGGGTCGGACGGCGGCGGAACGTAGGTCTCGCCCTTGGCCTCGGCGGCGGCGGCCGCGGCCCGGGCCTTCTCCTTGCCGTCGACCTGGAGCTTCTTCTTCGCCTCGTCGAGCTTCTCGGCGTCCTCCTCGGTGCCGCCACCGAGGTACTCCTCGACGGCGATGCCCTCGAGGTAGGCGTACGAGGAGAGGGCGACGCGCTGGCTGGCCAGGCTGCCGGCGCCCGGACCGGGCTTGACCAGCAGGTGCATGCCGATGGACCGCTCCAGCGACAGGGCGGCCTTCGTCAGCGAGATCGCGTAGACGGTCCGGCCGTAGCTGGTGATGTTTCCGGTGCCGAGGCCCAGCTCGTTGGCGAACTCCATCAGCGGGTGCTGGATCTGGACGTACGCCTCTTCGGTCTTCACGCCGGAGAGCTTGGAGGTGTAGGCGGTCTTGCGGAGGGTGTCGAGCTGCGGCTCCACCTTGCGGAAGAGTCCGAGGCGGCGCTCGATGCCCGGCTTCGACGGCGCGTTCTGAGCGGCCTCGTCGAAGGCGTCGGCGGCCTTGTCGGTGGCCGCGCGGACCTTGACCACGGTCGGGTCGTTCTGGCCCTTGCCCTGCAGCAGCGGAGTCGCGGTGACGTCGCGTTCCACGACGAGCTGGTTGGCGTAGGCCAGCGAGGCCTGCACGAGACGCGCGGTCTTCTCGGCGTCCTGTGCCTCCTGCCAGGTGTCGACCGAGCTCTTCACCTGGAAGCCGCCCATGACCAGGCCGACCAGCACGGGTATGAGCAGGATCGCGTTCAGCCGGGTGGGCACGCGCCAGTTGCGGGGGGAGAGGCGACCGCCGCTCGGCGCGGGCGCCGGCGTGGGCTCCGGGACGGACACCTGTGCGGGCGCCGCTCCGCGCGGCGGCGGGGTGAAGTTGCCCCGTGCCGACGGCTCGGGACCGTTCTTGCTTCGCCTCACTCGACCAACAACCTCTCGGCGTCGGCACCTACGTTGTGCCGCGGTATGTCCAGCGCCCTTGACTACTGGGCAGTTCAGCGCATTCCAGCACGCCAGGCGGCGCCCTTCCAAACACTCGGAATACAAGATTCCGAGTGAGGTACGCCCCACATAAAACGGTCATAAAGAGCGAGCCCCGCCAAAAGACGGGGCTTTCGTGAGCACAGCGGCACCGGGTGACCGCGATGCGTGGCCGAAACGGCCGAATTCTCTGTCGAAATGTTATGAACACTGTGGCCGACCGTGTCAAACGACACAGCCGGCTCCAGTGCGTCTACGACAACTGCCGTACGCGATCACTCACTTGCCCACAGGCCCGGGCGGGCCTGTGGACCGCGCTACCGCAGCCGCGCCATGAGGGCGTGCTCGACCAGTGTGATCAGGGCACTCTTGGCGTCCGAGCGGTGGCGGGCGTCCGTCGTGATGATCGGCGCGTCCGGTCCGATCTGCAGGGCCTCGCGGACCTCTTCGGGGGTGTACGGCTGGTGCCCGTCGAAGCCATTGAGGGCGATGACGAAGGGCAGCCCGCTGTTCTCGAAGTAGTCGACGGCCGGGAAGCAGTCGGCGAGCCTGCGGGTGTCCACCAGGACCACGGCGCCGATCGCGCCGCGCACCAGGTCGTCCCACATGAACCAGAAGCGGTCCTGGCCCGGCGTACCGAACAGGTACAGGATCAGGTCCTGGTCGAGCGTGATACGGCCGAAGTCCATGGCGACGGTCGTCGTCGTCTTGTCCCCGGTGTGGGTGAGATCGTCGATGCCCGCGGAAGCGGACGTCATGACGGCCTCCGTGCGCAGCGGGTTGATCTCCGAGACGGCGCCGACGAACGTGGTCTTGCCCACGCCGAAGCCACCCGCCACCACGATCTTCGCGGAGGTGGTCGCCCGGCCTCCGTCAGAGCTTGCGAAGTCCACTGAGCACCCTTTCGAGCAAAGTCACGTCCGGCGCACCGCCGTTGTTCTCGTCGCCGCCCGGCTGGTGGATGGCGACGAGTCCGGCCTCGGCGAGGTCCGCGACAAGGATCCTGGCCACGCCCAGGGGCATGGACAGCAGAGCCGACACCTCGGCCACCGACTTCACCTCACGGCAAAGATGGCAGATCCGCTGGTGCTCGGGGAGCAGCCCTATCAGCTGCGCCGGGTCGGCCGTCGTACTGATCAGCGCCTCGATGGCGAGTTGGTAACGCGGCCGGGTCCGGCCGCCGGTCATCGCGTAGGGACGTACCAGCGGCTGGTCGCCCTCGTCCCCGTACGGCTGCGCGTACGGATCATGAGAGGCGGTGGGCGGGGTCATGAATCCTCCGGGCGGGACAGCAAGTCGGTCAGTCGAGCCGTCTGTTGGGGCCGGTGGGGGGATTGTGGCGGCCGGACGGTGATTTCGTGCAATCGGTGGTGCCAAGAGCCCTCAGTGCAGCAGACTTCCTTGCAGTTCGGCGCGGAGGTCCGGCGTGAGGACAGCGCCCGCACGGTCGACCAGCAGCGCCATCTCGTACCCCACGAGGCCGATGTCGCATTCCGGGTGGGAGAGGACCGCCAGCGACGAACCGTCGGAGACGGACATCAGGAAGAGGAATCCGCGCTCCATCTCCACGACGGTCTGGGCGACCGTTCCTCCCTCGAAGATCCGGGACGCCCCGGCGGTCAGCGAGGTCAGTCCTGAGGCGACGGCCGCGAGCTGATCGGCGCGGTCGCGCGGGAAGCCTTCGGACATCGCCAGAAGGAGTCCGTCGGCGGACACGACGACGGTGTGGGACACCCCGGGGGTGTTGTCCACGAAGTTGGTGATCAACCAGTTCAGATTCTGTGCCGCCTGGCTCATCGGGCTCAACTAGTGCTCCTGCTGGTGAGTGGGGCTGGGGAAGCTGCCGGTCTGGCCGGTACCGGCCTGGCGACCCTGCTGGATGCCCCGACGGAGATTGGTCAGCCGGCCGCGTACGTCATCGGGCGCACGCGAGACCTGCGGACCGCTTTGGTGCTGTTGCTGCTGTGCCGTGCCCGCGACGAGGTTCGCCCGCGGGACGCGGCGCGGCAGGCCCGAGGTGGTGACCCCGCCCGCCGACGGCTGACGGACGCGTTCTGCCTGCCGGACGAGGTCGTCGTTCGGCGAGCTGCGCCATGAACCGGTCGCCGGTGCGGCGGCCGGACGCTGAGGGGCCGCAGGGGTCTGCGGCTGCTGCGGGAAGCCCTGCTCGGAGCCGTGCTGCGCACCGGGCCGGTCGCCGCCCCGGTCCGGGACCTGGCCGGCGTTCTGCGGCCGGCCGTTCCCCTGGACCTGGCCGTTGTCGCGCTCCTGGCCCTGACCGTGGAACCAGTTGGTCTCCAGCGTGTCGAACAGCGGCGTGCGCCCGTCACCGGGGCCCGTCGCCGGCGGCAGCGCCTCGGGCTCCTGCGGACGCGCGGGCCGCTGTGGGGCCTGCGGACGGGGCGCGCGGAAGTCTCCGCCGTCCCTGTTGCCGGCCGCCTGCGGCCGCTCGTACTGACCGGTCGACGACGGGTCCTGCGGGTTGCCGTATCCGGGAGTGGCGAACTGGCCGGTGGACGAGGGGTCCTGCGGGTTGCCGTAGCCCGGGGCCGCGAACTGGCCGGTGGACGAGGGGTCCTGGGACCCGCCGTAGCCCGGGGCCGCGAACTGACCGGTGGACGAGGGGTCCTGCGGGTTGCCGTAGCCCGGGGCCGCGAACTGGCCGGTGGACGAGGGGTCCTGGGACCCGCCGTAGCCCGGGGTGGCGAACTGGCCGGTGGAGGACGGGTTCTGGCTGCCGGAGCCGTACACGTCCGGGCGGACGAACGAGCCGGTGCTGCCGGCGTCGCCCATGGTGTGCGGAGCGGCCGGGCCGGGGCGCGGGGCGTCGAAGTCGGGACGCGCGAACTCGGACGTCGAGCCCGGCCCCTGACGGTCGTCGATCCGCGGCAGCCGCGACGTGGAGTCCGGCTCCTCATGACCGCGCGGGGTGTCCATCGAGGCGCGCGGCACGGGAGGCTGCGCGTTGTCGTCGCTCCAGCTCGGCCGCGACGGGGAGGTGCCGCCGGGCAGCTCGGCGCGCGGACCACCGCGCCCCGGCAGCTGCGGCCTGCGGCGGCCGCCCTTCTCCTTGCCACGCGGCTGCGCGGGCGGTGTGGCGGGGGCGCTGTCGCCGAAGCCGCTCTGACGGCCGGCCTGGCCGCCGTCGCCGAAACCGCCCCGGCCCGCGTCGGCGCCGCTGTCGCCGAAGGCGTTCCTGCCGCCGTCGCCGAAGGCGTTCCGCCGTCCGCCCTGGTTGCCGTCGAAGCCCTGGGGCGTGCCGTTCCCGGCCGCCTGCAGGCCCTGCGGGGCGCCCGGCGCCTGCCCGAAGGCACTGCCGGCCCCGGCCGGAGCCGGCCTGCCCTGCTGCGGATTGCCCTGTCCCTGCGGCCCGCGCGCACCGGCCGGCGCGCCCGGACGGCCGCCCGGGTTGCTGCCGGGCAGCGCGGCCCGCGGACCCTGGCCCTGGCCGACCTGCCCGCGCTGCGGGGTGGAGCCGAGACGTCCGGCTCCACCGGTGCCCGCACCGGCGCCGAGGGCGGGACCGCCCTGCCCGGTACCGCGGCGGGCGGCGGCGACACCGGCCGCCGCCTGAGCGGCGGCCGGACCGCCGGAGGGGGGAAGACCCTGCCCCGGCTTGCCCGGAGCCTTCTTGCCGCCCTGCGCGACGTCGACGGGGAGCATGACCAGCGCGGTCGTGCCACCGGAGTCGGAGGGGCGCAGCTGGATCCGGATGCCGTGGCGCTGCGAGAGGCGGCCGACCACGAACAGACCCATGCGGCGGGAGACGGAGACGTCCACGGTGGGCGGCGAGGCGAGCCGCTCGTTGATCGCCGCGAGGTCCTCGGGGGAGAGGCCGATACCGGTGTCGTGGATCTCGATCAGCACACGGCCGTCGGGCAGCGCGTGACCGGTGACCTTGACCTTGGTCTGCGGTGAAGAGAAGGAGGTCGCGTTCTCGAGCAGCTCGGCGAGCAGGTGCACGAGGTCGTTGACGACCCGGCCGGCGACCTCGGTCGCCGGCACCGAGGCCAGCTCGATGCGCTCGTACTGCTCCACCTCGGAGGCGGCGGCACGCAGCACGTCGACGAGGGGGACGGGGCGCGTCCAGCGGCGGCCGGGCTCCTCACCGGCGAGGACGAGGAGGTTCTCACCGTTACGGCGCATACGGGTGGCGAGGTGGTCGAGCTTGAAGAGCGAGGACAGCTGGTCCGGGTCGGCCTCGCGGGACTCCAGTTCGGAGATGAGCGACAGCTGACGCTGGATGAGGCCCTGGGAGCGGCGCGAGAGGTTGGTGAACATCGCGTTGACGTTGCCCCGCAGCAGGGCCTGCTCGGCGGCGAGCCGGACCGCCTCGCGGTGCACCTCGTCGAAGGCCGCGGCCACCTTTCCGATCTCGTCCCGGGAGTGCACACCGACCGACTCGACGGAGGTGTCGACGTCCTGCGGGTCGGACTCGGAGAGCTGCTTGACCAGCTCGGGCAGACGGTCCTGGGCGACCTTCGTCGCGGTGTCCTGCAGCCGGCGCAGCGAGCGGATCATGGACCGGGCCACCACGAAGGCGCCGACGAGCGAGACACCGAGCACGATGAGGATCAGCGCACCGGAGATGATCGCTTCCTGCTGCGACTCGTTGCGCAGCTCACGGGCCTTCTGCTCCATCTGGCTGAGCAGAGTGAGCTCGATCTTGCCCATCTGGTCGAACTTGTTCGTGTCCTTGTCGATCCAGTCCCTGTACGACTGCTTGTTCTGCGAGCGGATACCGCCCTCGGCGACGACGCGCTCGGCGTACTTGTCGGCTTCCTGGATCGTCGGGTTGTTCTGGTTGACGGGCTTGGTGAGCTCCGCCGCCGCGTCGTCCCCGTAGATGCTGGAGAAGCTGTCGAGCTCCGACTGCTCGCTGTCGAGGGCGGCGGCCGCGTACAGCCGGTCGTTCTCGGAGAGCTTGCCGAAGGTGGAGTCGTTGGCGGGCAGCGCGGCCGCGATGACCGCGCGCTGCACGGACGCGTACTCCTTGGCGGAGGAGAACGCCGCCAGGACGCGGGTGCGCTGGATCATGTCCGGGTTGCTGGTCGCCTCGGCCATGTCCTGGGAGAGGTCGAGCAGCTGGGTGATCAGGCGGTGGTAGCCCTCGACCGTCTGCGCCGAGTTGTCGGCGTCCTTGTACGCGTTGCTGCGGATGTCGCTGAGCTTGCCGAGCTCGCTGGTCAGACCCACGAGGCCGTCGTAGACGCCGGTGAGGTCGCGGACCGTGCTGCTGTCGCCGACCTCCTGCACGTCCTGGAGGAAGTTGGCGCGGGCCCGGTCGGTCTTCTCGCGGGCGCCCTTGACCGTGAAGTCGGTCGCCGTCGCGCCGTGCGCGAGGGGTCCGGCCGACTTGTCGCGCTCGTCCTGGAGCGCGGCGGCGAGCTCGGTCGCCTGCTTGGTCATGTCCGTCAGCAGCTTCATGTTGTCGAGCTGCTGGATGCTGTCCATGGACTCGTTGATGCGCAGCGCGCCGAGCGAGGTCGCGGCGACCACGGGGAGCGCGAGCAGCGACACCAGACGCGTGGAGATACGCCAGTTGCGCAGAGCTATTCGGGAGCCGGTGCTGAGGCCCTTCGGCTTCGCGGCCGGGGTCTCGGCAGCCGGCTTCGCGGCACCGGACTGCTCGCCGCCGCCGTCGGACTTGCCCTGGCTCTGGGCGTGCTGGGGCGAGGAGCTGACGGCCTTGGGGCCGGTCCCGCCATGCGGCTCCGGCTCGGCCGAAGCGCTGCCATCCCTCTTGAAACGTCCCTGCACTAGCGTCGCAACCTCTGGACCAGGCGCCTCTCCGTGGAAGCGGCGAGGCGGTGTCGGCGTCGTTCAGGGGCGCGATGCGCCCCTTGGTGGTCGTGAGTGACCGGCGCTGGCTCCCCCTTCCCGCCGCCACTCGGCGCTTTTGCGCCCCTGCGCGCCGGTTCCATCCTGCGGCGGTCCGTGAGATTCCAGCACAGTGCGGGATCTCCAACAAGGGCCGTGAGCCAGGCTGTGACCTCTGTGACACCTTGTGAGGGGCACGTCACGAGACGTAGAAAGCGATCCCGTGCATAACGGGCATAAGCGCAGGATACCGGGTGGTGCGTCCCGTGTCCCAGTCGCGATGATCAGGAGCGGAATGGGCGCTTCGATGAAGCAATGTCCGTTTCTGGACCCCGAGTTGCCCGCCCGAATTGACGGAATTGCCGGTAGGCCAGTGAGCAAACTCACACCTCGATCATGACGTCTTCTCGTCATCCACCGGGAATTCGATGTTTAGCCTGACGCTTTACAGGGATGGCGAATCCGACAATCCGCGCTCGCACGAGGCCCTTCGACCCCGGCCGGCGCCCTATCGACAAGGTCGAGAACACCGGTGAAGACGACGATGATGTTCCGCAACATAGCCAACCCGCGACGCACCACCCTGGCGCACCTCACCGACGCCGAGGAACTGCGCACGCCGGACCAGCCGGAGCACTCCGTCGGCCTCCCCGCCCAGACCGCCAACCCCCGGCGGACCGTCCTCATGGAGGTCCCCGTCGCGACCTCCGCCGCCGAGTAGTAGGCGTCCCGGGCGCCGTCCACTCACAGCGGCCCGCGAGCGAACCGGGCACCGCCCGTCCGAGGCGCCCCGCGCGGAATGCGTGGGGCGCCTCGCCTCTGCCGCGTTAGCCTGGAGCGTCAGACTCCAGCCAGCTCAGTGAGGGGCACAGGCATCCCGTGCGCATCGCCAGATTCTCCATCGACGGGAACGTCGCCTTCGGCGCGGTCGAGGGTGACAAGCCGGACGAGCTCGTCCTCGACATCATCAAGGGCATCCCGTTCGCGGACTTCGAGCTCTCCGGTACGAAGGTGCCGCTGGCCCCTTCCGGATCGGCGCGGGTCCGGCTGCTGCCGCCGGTGCTCCCGAACAAGGTCGTGGCCTTCGGCCGCAACTACGCCGAGCACGCCAGGGAGCTGGGCAACGAGGTGCCCGACGCCCCGTTCGCCTTCTTCAAGCCGTCCACCTCGGTGATCGGCCCCGGCGACGAGATCCAGTACCCGTCCTTCTCGCAGGAACTGCACCACGAGGCCGAGCTGGCCGTGGTCATCGGCCGCATGTGCCGCCAGGTCCCCCGCGAGCGCGTCAAGGACGTCATCCTCGGCTACACCTGCGCGAACGACGTCACCGCCCGCGACGTCCAGCGGCGCGAGAAGCAGTGGGCGCGGGCCAAGGGCTTCGACACCTCCTGCCCGCTCGGCCCCTGGGTGGAGACGGACATCGACCTCACCGCCGCGGCCGACCTGACCGTCCAGTGCACGGTCAACGGACAGCAGCGCCAGCTCGGCCGCACCAGCGAGATGATCCACTCCATCGAGGACCTGATCGTCAACATCTCCGAGGCCATGACGCTCCTCCCCGGAGACGTGATCCTCACGGGCACGCCGGCGGGCGTCGGACCCCTCAACGTCGGCGACGAGGTCGCCGTCACCATCGAAGGCATCGGCACTCTCACCAACAAGGTTGTCAAGCGTGGCTAGCGCACCCGTACGCGTCCGTTTCTGTCCCTCCCCGACCGGCAACCCGCACGTGGGCCTGGTCCGCACCGCCCTGTTCAACTGGGCGTTCGCCCGGCACCACCAGGGCACGCTGGTCTTCCGCATCGAGGACACCGACGCGGCCCGCGACTCCGAGGAGTCCTACGAGCAGCTCCTCGACTCGATGCGCTGGCTCGGCTTCGACTGGGACGAGGGCCCCGAGGTCGGCGGCCCCCACGCGCCGTACCGCCAGTCGCAGCGCATGGACGTGTACCAGGACGTCGCCCAGAAGCTCCTGGACGCCGGCCACGCGTACCACTGCTACTGCTCCACCGAGGAGCTGGACACCCGCCGCGACGCCGCCCGCGCCGCCGGCAAGCCGTCCGGCTACGACGGCCACTGCCGCGCCCTGAGCGCCGAGCAGGCCGACGCCTACCGGGCCGAGGGCCGCGCCCCGATCGTGCGCTTCCGGATGCCCGACGAGGCGATCACGTTCACGGACCTGGTCCGCGGCGAGATCACCTATCTCCCCGAGAACGTCCCGGACTACGGCATCGTCCGCGCGAACGGCGCCCCCCTCTACACGCTCGTCAACCCCGTCGACGACGCCCTGATGGAGATCACCCACGTCCTGCGCGGCGAGGACCTGCTCTCCTCCACCCCGCGGCAGGTCGCCCTCTACAAGGCGCTCACCGACCTGGGCATCGCCAAGCAGACCCCGGCCTTCGGCCACCTCCCCTACGTGATGGGCGAGGGCAACAAGAAGCTGTCCAAGCGCGACCCGCAGTCGAGCCTGAACCTCTACCGCGAGCGCGGCTTCCTCCCCGAGGGCCTCCTCAACTACCTCTCCCTGCTCGGCTGGTCGCTCTCGGCCGACCAGGACATCTTCTCGATCGAGGAGATGATCGCGGCCTTCGAGATCTCCGACGTCAACCCGAACCCGGCCCGCTTCGACCTGAAGAAGTGCGAGGCGATCAACGCCGACCACATCCGGCTGCTCGACGTGAAGGACTTCACCGAGCGCTGCGCCCCCTGGCTGAAGGCCCCGTTCGCCCCCTGGGCGCCCGAGGACTTCGACGAGGCGAAGTGGCAGGCGATCGCCCCGCACGCCCAGACCCGCCTGAAGGTCCTCTCCGAGATCACCGACAACGTCGACTTCCTCTTCCTCGCGGAGCCGGCCTTCGACGAGGCGAGCTGGACCAAGGCGATGAAGGAGGGCTCCGACGCCCTGCTGCGCACCGCCCGCGAGAAGCTCGACGCGGCCGACTGGACCTCCCCGGAGTCCCTCAAGGAGGCCGTCCTGGCCGCCGGCGAGGCGCACGGCCTCAAGCTCGGCAAGGCCCAGGCCCCGGTCCGCGTGGCCGTCACCGGCCGCACGATCGGCCTGCCCCTGTTCGAGTCCCTGGAGATCCTGGGCAAGGAGAAGGCACTGGCCCGCGTGGACGCGGCGCTGGCCCGGCTGGCGGCATAACGCCACGAACGTCAGGGGGCGGCATCCGCACCGGATGCCGCCCCTTTGTCGTGCGTTGGGCAGCGTCGTACTCATCGAGGCTGCGGAGGGGCGCCGAAGGCTTTGCCCTGTGCACTTGAAGGCATATACCGTTGTTTGCATGACGGAGTCGTGGCAGATCGAGCTGGAACCCGAGGTGCGGGATTGGCTGGAGCTGCTGCCGTTCCGGTTGTACCGACGAGTGGAGGACAAGGCCGACCGCCTACTCGGCGAACCGACGACGCTCGGTGAGCCGTACTCGCGTCACCTGGGCGGCAAGCTGCGCGAGCTGCGCTTCGAACTGGACGGCGAAGCCGTGCGCATCCCGTACTGGCTAGCCCCCGGGCGGCGGATCGTCTTGCTCACGGTGTTCCGCAAGACGCGGATGCGTGAGGCGGCGGAAGTCGAGCGTGCCCAGCAGGTGCAGAAGGTCTGCGAGACCGAGCACGGCCGTGCTCAGCACCTCTACGACCGGCGCAAGGAGAGCTGATGAATCACAGCACATGGAGAACGCGCCGGACCCGGCAGCTTGCCGGTGAGGCGGTCGAGTACGACCAGGAGTACGTCGACGCACGGCTGGCCGGCGATCTCGGACAGGCGGTCTACGACCGGCGGATCGAGCTCGGCCTCTCCCAGGCCGAACTGGCTGAGCGAGCAGGGATGACGCAGCCCCAGGTCTCCCGGATGGAGGGTGGCGACACCGTGCCCACGTTTCCCTTGCTTCGGCGCTTGGCGAAGGCCCTGGACGGCTCCTTGAACATCGCCATCGGCGAGGGCGACTCCCACGTCACCTTCACGCCGCATGCCGCGTGACGCCGACCCGACCCCGGGGCGCTGTGGGCACCCCGTTCGGCGGCTTGTGAGCCGAATACCCACGAGAACGCGTCTGTGGCCGCCCCCGAAGGGACGGCCACAGGGTCTGCGCAGCCATATGCGCGATGTTTTGCTTGCTGAGCCCGATCCTGCCAAGACGGCTACGGTCGGCCGAGCCGAGCGTCACACGGTCGACCGGCGGGTCGGGTTCCGGTCAGCCTCGGCGGGCGAGGTCGAGGAAGTCGGACCAGGTGGTGGGGTGCACGGTGAGCATGCCGTGAGCGGGGGTCTTGGAGTCGCGGATGTGGATGGTGGCGGGGGTGGGGGCGACCTCTACGCAATCACCGCCCGAGCCTCCGCTGTAGCTGCTCTTGACCCAGTGGAGCTGTAGAGGCTTGGCCTTGGACTGCATGGTGTTCATAGGTCTCCTTGCAGCGACTTTTCGATAAGGCGCTGAGACTCCCGAGGGGGCAGCGCTTGTGCCCGGATGATTCCATACCGAGCGGCGATTCCCCGGACGGTTTCCCGACAGCTGATGACGCGACCGCTTCCCTGGCTCTCCAGGTAGGCCACTTGTTCCCCTCCCTCCGGCACCATCAGGGTGAAGGGACCATCCACGCACGCGTGGTCGATCGCCCGGGTCGGCATCACCTGGATCTCCACGTTGGGGTTCAACCCAACCAGGAGTAGATGTTCCAGCTGCCCCCGGAGGACCTCCGCGCCGCCGATGGGGCGTTGGAGGACTGCTTCCTCCAGTACGAAGCTGAGCACGGGCGCCGGTGCGCGTTCGAAGAGCTTGTGCCGGGCAAGTCGCGCCGAGACCATTTGCTCAATCTCTGCTTCACTCCGCCTTGGTCGCCAGACGGTGAACATGGTTCTGGCGTACTCCTCGGTCTGGAGCATGCCGGGCATGATCAGCGGGGCGTACTGGTGGAACTCGGCCGCCGTCTCCTCGATCCGGGCCGCGTCCCGGAAGAACGCCGGGTACCGGGCCAGGGCCACGGGCCGCTTCATGACGAGGAGCATGCCGTCGGCCTCCAGTAGCTGATCGAGCTTCTCGATGGTGTCGGGACGCGGAATGCGACGCCCCTGCTCGATGGCCGCGACCAGTGCCTCGCTGTACCCGAGGAGCTGCCCCAGGTCGGCCTGAGTGTGTCCGGCGCGCTGCCGAAGAATCTTGATCTGTCGGCCGAACGACCTCAGCAGCTCGTCGGCCGGGTCCTGACTCGGCTGCGCAACGGCCTGCTCCGGAATCTGTGTCATCGCTCTTCCCTCCGCACCTGGCTCACCCCCGACCCCGACAGCGCACCCACAGCAACCGCATAGATGCGCTGTGTAGGGGAGTCGTCACTGGTGACGGTACGCACACCGGACCAGGCTTGCGCGCATGACGACAGAAACGCACTCTTCCGGGGACACCTATGGCCTTGCGCAGCCGACGCGGGACTTCTGCATGTCGTTCACGTCGACACCGCGTGGCGCCCGACTGGCCCGCAGACTCGCCTCCCACCGCCTCGTGCCTGGGGCCACCCGTACGACTCCGACCTGAACACCACGGTGAGCCCTGAGCGAGCTGGTCGCGAACGCGGTGACACACGGACGGGTACCCGGCCGTGACTTCAGACTGTGCATGTGGCTGGACCCGGCCGCGAGGCTTGTGCGGGTGGAAGTGACGGACACCCGCGACGACCGAATGCCGCCGGAATCGCCCTCGCTGCCGACCGAGCCAGAGGCGGAGTCGGGCCGTGGTCTGTGCCTGGTCGCGGCACTGGCGAGCCGCTGGGCGGTTGAGCCGCGTACGGACGGAGGTCCGGGCAAGACAGTGCGTGCGGAGGTCGACGTCTGAGGGTCCGGTGGAGTTGTCCCGAAAACCACGAGCCGATCTGAGACGGGTCCTGGGGGCCGTAGGATTCCCGTGTGATTACGGGCGCACTGAGGTCTTTCAGCGTTGCCTCTCCAGGGTGAGGACGGCTTTGGCGATGACGGTCATGCGGTTGGGGCTGATGCGGGATCTGCGGAAGATCTGCC
>NZ_JBIBFR010000041.1:0-31397 GCF_042956125.1 Streptomyces sp. NPDC008313 | reverse complement strand
GACGCCAACGCCAGCCGCACATCGTCCGCGGCTACTTCGGCGGCCCGCACGTCCGCTACGTCCTGGACGAGAACCCAATGAGTTTCTGATCAATACGCCGTCTCCCTCGTCCTGCCGCAGCTCCTCCAGCTGCCGAAGGCCACCGGCTACGGCCTCGGCCAGTCGATGGTCGTCGCCGGCCTGTGCGTGGCCCCGCTCGGCCTGACGATGATGCTCACCGCGCCGGTGTACGCCCGCGTCTCCGCCAAGTACGGCCCCAAGGTCACGCTCATGATCGGCATGCTGGTCATCGCGATCGGCTACGGAGCCGGCCTCGGCCTGATGAGCGCCGCCTGGCAGACCGTCCTCATCGCGGTGATCCTCGGCGCGGGCATCGGCCTCGCCTACTCCTCGCTGCCCGCACTGATCGTGGGCGCCGTCCCGGCCTCCGAGACGGGCGCCGCGAACGGCCTCAACACCCTCATGCGCTCCATCGGCACCTCCGTGTCCAGCGCCGTCATCGGCATGGTCCTCGCCGACTCGTCGAAGGACTTCGGCGGCGTCGCGCTCCCCACGATGCACGGCTTCCGGGTGTCCTTCCTCATCGCGACCGGCGCCGTGGCCGTCGGCCTGCTCTTCGCCGTCTTCCTGCCCGGGCAGCGCCAGGCGTCGGCGCCCACGCTGCGCGCCAGCAGCGAGGAGGACGCGGCGCTCGCGAAGGCCCACGAGGTGCTCGGCGGCTTCCGCGGCCGGGTCCTCGGCGCCGACGGCGCCCCGGTGGCGCGCGCCAAGGTCACGCTGATCGACCGGCGCGGACGGCAGGCGGGGGCGACGCTGACCGCCGAGGACGGCGGCTACGCGCTGTCCGTGCCCGCGGGCGGTCCGTACGTCCTCGCCGCGAAGGCCCCCGGCCACGGCCCGCGCGCCTCCTCCGCGACGCACACCGGCGACGACCGTCCGGTCGACGTGGACCTCGCCCTGCCGGCCTCCGCGGACAACGTCCCGGCCTGACCCCGCCCGGCGACCCGCACCCCCGTCGCGCACGCGGCGGGGGAGTGGGGCAGCATGGGGCGCCCACAGGCACGTCACCAGGAGGAACCCCATGTCCGCGGCACCCGAGCCGGAGATCCTCGCCGCCTTCGAGGCGGCCAGGGGGTTCATGCCCGCGGACGAGGGGCTGGCGCTGTACGCGGCCGCCGCCGAGGCCGGCCGGCTCGGCCTGCCGCTGCTGGAGGTCGGCACCTACTGCGGCCGCTCCACGATCCTGCTCGCCGACGCGGCACGCCGGGCCGGGGTCACCGCGGTGACCGTCGACCACCACCGGGGCAGCGAGGAGCAGCAGCCCGGCTGGGACTACCACGACGAGTCGCTGGTCGACCCGGAGGCCGGCCGGATGGACACCCTGCCGACGTTCCGGCGCACGCTGCACGCGGCGGGTCTGGAGGAGCACGTGGTCGCTCTCGTCGGCCGTTCCCCGCAGATCGCCGCGTTCTGGCGGACGCCGCTGGGCCTCGTCTTCGTCGACGGCGGCCACACCGACGAGCACGCCTCCGCTGACTACGAGGGCTGGGCGCCGCACGTGGCCGAGGGCGGCCTGCTCCTCATCCACGACGTGTTCCCCGACCCCGTCGACGAGTTCACCGGCCAGGCCCCGTACCGCGTGTACCTCCGGGCCCTGGAGTCCGGCGCGTTCACCGAGGTCTCGGTGACGGGCTCGCTGCGCGTGCTGCGGCGAACGGGAGCGGGGATCTGAGCGCCCCACTAGAGTCGCTGTCGTGTCGTACGTAGGTCCTGACTTCGAACCCTCCGAGCCGCACCGCCCCTGGCGGCGCCCTCTGGTCGTCGCGCTGGCCGCGCTGGTGGTGGGCGCGCTCGCCGGGTGGCTGGTGTGGCGGGCCGTGGGCGATCCGGGAGGCGGCTCGGACGGGGTGAGCGCCGGGGCGAGCCGGACGTCGGCGTCCCCCGAGAAGCCCTCCCCCTCCCCGTCGCCGAGCCCTTCGGGCAAGGAGAGGGACAAGGACAAGGACAAGGACGGCAAGGGGAAGGGCAAGGCGAGCCCCGGCCCGGACAAGTCGTCGTCCGCGCCCGCCGGTTCGGGCCCTCTCAAGGGCAAGGTCGTCGTCATCGACCCCGGGCACAACCCCGCCAACTTCCGCCACCCGTCCGAGATCAACCGCCAGGTGAACATCGGGACGAACTCCAAGGCGTGCGACACCACCGGCACGTCGACCAACGGCGGTTACGCGGAGGCCACGTTCACCCTCGACGTCGCGCGCCGGCTGCGCACGCTCCTCCAGGAGCAGGGCGCCACGGTGAAGTTCACCCAGGACGGCGACCGGTCCTGGGGACCGTGCGTCGACGAGCGGGCCCGTATCGGCAACAAGGCCCACGCCGACGCCGTCGTCTCCGTCCACGCCGACGGCTCGGCGGCCGGCAACCGCGGCTTCCACGTCATTCTTCCCGGCTCCGTGCACGCGGGCGCCGCCGACACCCGCGCGATCGTCGGCCCTTCCCGCGACCTCGGCACGCGCATCGCGGGGAAGTTCGTCCGCGAGACGGGCAGCGCGCCCTCCAACTACATCGGCGGCGGTACCGGACTGGACGTCCGCACGGACCTCGGCGGTCTCAATCTGTCAACGGTTCCCAAGGTGTTCATCGAGTGCGGCAACATGCGCGATACGAAGGACGCGGCACTGCTGACCAGCGGCGCCTGGCGGCAGAAGGCGGCGCGGGGGATCTCTGAGGGAATCGTGAGTTTCCTGCACGGGTAGTGATCGGGGAGTGCATCCCTGCGGACATCCGTGTCGGTCTGACGATAGTCTCATCCCTACGATGAGGGGCCACCCCCGCGCTTCACTCCGCGGCTTGACGGCGACACGGTGACAGCGATGCCTCCACCGGTGATGAGACGACGACTGACGAAGGACCTGAAGTGAATATCCGCTCCCTCACTCGAGGCGACGGCGTGGTGATCGGAGCAGCGGTATTGCTGTTCATCGCGTCGTTCCTCGACACGTTCGACGGCTCCGGCGGCGACGTACCCAACGCGTGGGACAACCTGGGCCTTGTGATGACCATGTACCTCGGGGGCATCATCGGCGCGGCTCTCATCGTTGTCGCCCGCGCGCTTCCACAGCCCCGCAAGGTCGCGGGCCTGGACCTCGGCCAGCTCGGCGTCGCCCTGACGGTCTTCGCCGCCTGGACGTCGTTCTGGACGATCATCGACCCGATGGGCCCGTTCGACGATCTGCTCAAGGGCCTGGGCGGTGACCCGGACGTCGGCGGCGGCCTGATCCTCGGCCTGATCGCCGCCCTGATCCTGGCCGCGGCCGCGATCGCCACGCCGCTCGTTCCGGCGCTCGGTGCCGCCATGGTCGGCGCCCCGCGCCCCGTCGCACCGCAGCCCTACGGCGCGCAGCCGCCCGGTGGTTACGGCTACCCGGGCGCCCAGCAGCCGGGCCAGCCCTACGGCGCCCAGCCGCAGCAGGCGCAGGCTCCGTACGGCGGGCAGCCCGCACCGCAGGGGCAGGCCCCGCAGGCCGGCGGGGACTTCTCCCCGTTCTGGTTCGCCGTACCGGTGCCGCGTCCGCTGTACGCGGAGGACGGTTCGCCGACGCCGATCGCCGAACTGGCGCCCGGCACCTGGTACCTGGCCGTCGAGCAGCGCGGCCCGAGCCTGGTCGCGCAGACGCAGGACGGCCGTCGTGGTGTCCTGCAGGACACCACCGGCATCCAGCGCGGCTGATCCACCCGGCACCACCGGCCCCTCGCCCTCCCGGGCGGGGGGCCGTCGCCGTGTCCGGGCCTGTCCGGACGAGAGGCCCTAACTCCCCGACTTCAGGTCCGAGAGGGACGGCACCTCCTCCTTGACGTCGGCGCCCGCGCTCTTCCCGGCCTCCTTCACGTCGTTGACGACGTCGTCGAAGCTCTTGGCCGCCGAGTCCGAGTCGCCCTTGCGCAGCTTGGACGGCAGGTCCTTGAGCTTGTCGACGCTCGCCGTGAGCGGGGCGACGGCCTTGGCGAGCGTCGGGTCGCTCTTGGCGTTCTTCAGCGCCGCGTTGAGGCGGTTGTACGTGAACGCGCCCGCCAGGCCCGCCTTGATGAGGGAGCCCGTCCGCCCGTCCGCGCCCTTCTTGAACTTGCCGGCCTTCCAGGGCTTCACGATCCACTGGTAGGTGGCCCCGGCCGCCAGGCCCGCGTTCGCCACGAAACGGGTCTTGGCGAACTTCTGCTTCTCGGCGGAGCTGGTCGGGGTGGCGCTCGACGAGGTGTCCTTGTCGTTGCCGCACGCCGTGGTGCCCGCGAGGAGCGAGCAGCTGAGCGCCACCGCGGCGACCAGACGGCCGGCGGGAAACGGCGACATCGATGCGGGCACGGTTCCTCCTGGGAAGTGGGGCGGTTCTCCTGCAGCCTCACCCCGGCCCGGCGGCGACGCGATCCGGACGGCCCCATTCGGGTGCCGTACGAGGTGCCCCGGCCGGCACGACCCGCCGCCCCGCGGTCCCCGGAGGACAACCCGCGATCCCCCTCAGGGCCCCGCGACCCCAACTCCCGCTCCGCCGCCCGAAATCCGTACTGGTTTCAAACAGGGTTTCGGGGCCATCCGTAGGGCATGTCCCCTCGATATCGCAACGGTTCCAATCAGGCGGGGACGGTCATCGCGGTCGTCGCGGACGTCATGGCCGTCATCCTGGGTCTGTGGATCCTGATGTATCTCCTGGACGCGAACCGCGCCAACGACCTGGTGCAGTTCGTCCACGACGTGGCCTCCTGGCTCGCCGGCTGGTCACGTGACCTGTTCACCTTCGACGAGGCATGGGCGCGCGTCGTGGCGGGCTACGGGCTGGCGGCCGTGGTCTACCTGTTCGTCGGGCACGCCATCGCCAACCGCATGCACCGCCACTGACCGGGGCGCCCCGTCCCGGTCAGGAACAGCAGTCGGGGTCCAGTCCCGTCGGCAGGCGCTCGCCGCCGAAGACCGCGCAGGTCGGCTCGTCGCCGCCCAGCGCGGCGACGGCGAGCAGGAGCGAGCCGGCCGTCCAGCTGGTGAGCTCCTCGGGCCAGACGGCCCGGTCCTCGAAGACGTACCCCGTCCAGTACAGGCCGGTCTCCGGATCGCGCAGATGCTGGATGGACTGGAGGATCTCCAGGGCCCGGTCGGACTCGCCCACCGCCCACAGGGCGAGGGCGAGTTCGGCGGACTCCCCGCCCGTCACCCACGGATTGGGCACCACGCAGCGCACCCCGAGCCCCGGGACGACGAAGCGGTCCCAGCCCCCGGCGATACGGGCCTTCGCCTCCGCGCCCGTCAGCGCGCCGCCCAGGACCGGGTAGTACCAGTCCATCGAGTAGCGGTCCTTGTCGAGGAACCGCTCCGGGTGCCGGCGGATCGCGTGCCGCAGCGCTCCGAGCGCCAACTCCCAGTCGGGCTGCGGCTCCTCGCGCTGTTCGGCGGCGGCGAGCGCGCAGCGCAGCGCGTGGTGGACCGACGAACTGCCGGTCAGCAGCGCGTCGGTGACGGCCGTGCCGTCGTCCTCGCGCTTCCAGCCGATCTGCCCGCCGGGCTGCTGCAGCGCCAGCACGAACTCGGTCGCCGCGTAGACGGCGGGCCACATCCGGTCGAGGAACGTGTCGTCGCCGGTCGCCAGGTAGTGGTGCCAGACGCCCACGGCGATGTACGCGCAGAAGTTGGACTCCCGGCCCCGGTCGGTGACGGCCTCGTGGTCCCCGTCGGCGTACGCCGCGTACCAGGAACCGTCGGCGTTCTGGTGGCGGGCCAGCCACTCGTAGGCGCGCTCCGCCGCCGCGTGCTCCCCGGCCGCGTCCAGGGCCATGGCCGCCTCGGTGTGGTCCCACGGGTCGAGGTGGTGCCCGCGGAACCACGGAATGGCGCCGTCTGGACGCTGCACCGCGAGGATGCCCCGCACCGTGGCGGCCGCCTCCTCGGCGGTGAGGACCCCGGGCAGGACGAGGTGTTCTGTCCGGGGCGTGGTCACGAAGCGTCCGCCGAGCCGGCCGCGGCCGCCGTGCCCGCCACCAGGGCGCCGGGCAGGTGGGGCTTGGTCGCGTACGCCACGAAGCTCTTGCCCATCAGCGGGTTGAGCGCGTTCTCGGCGAGCCGGGTGGCCAGCGGCTTCTTCATGATGTCCCAGACCAGCAGCTTGTGGTACGCGCGCACCGGCAGCGCCTTGTCGTTGTCGACGCCGAACGCGCACTTCAGCCACCAGTACGGGGAGTGCAGCGCGTGGGCGTGGTGGCTTCCGTACGGCCTCAGGCCCGCCTCGCGCATCTTGCCGAGCAGCTCGTGGGCCCGGTAGATGCGGATGTGGCCGCCCTCGACCTCGTGGTAGGCGTCGGACAGCGCCCAGCAGACCTTCTCGGGCCCGTAGCGCGGGACGGTGACGGCGATGCGGCCGCCTGGCCTCAGCACCCGGACCATCTCCGCGAGGACGCCCTTGTCGTCCGGGATGTGCTCCATGACCTCGGAGATGATCACGACGTCGAAGGACGCGTCGGGGAAGGGGAGCGCCAGCGCGTCACCCTCCATGGCCGTCGCGGTCGCCCCGGCGGGTGCCTCGCCGGCCTCCTTCATCGCGGCGAACCACTTGGCGACCTCGCGGATCTCCTCGCCGTTCTGGTCCAGGGCCACGACCTGCGCGCCCCGCCGGTAGCACTCGAACGCGTGCCGCCCGGCGCCGCAGCCGAGGTCCAGGACACGGTCGCCCGGGGCGAGCGGGAACCGGGAGAAGTCGACGGTCAGCACGTGGCCCTGCTTTCGCGGTCGGAGGTGGGGGAGGCGCCCGCAGCGGGGGCGAGGTCCGCGGGGGCCGCGGAGCGGCTGGTGACGGGGGGAGCGGTGCGGCCGGGGACCGGCGCGGCCGGGCGGGGGGCGGGGCCGGCCGGCGTGCGGCGGGACGGTGCCGTCCGGGCGATGGCTTCGCGGTAGCGGGCCACCGTGCCCTCGGCCGCGCGGGCCCAGGTGAAGCGCGCGAGGACCCGGTCCCGGCCGGCCCGGCCGAGCCGCGCCCGCAGTTCCGGGTCGCCGAGAAGCCGGTTCAGCGCGGTGGCGAGGGCGCCCGCGTCGCCGGGCGGCACGGCGAGGCACGTCTCGCCGTCGGGGCCCGCGACCTCCGGGATCGCCCCGCCGGTCGTGGCGACCAGCGCGGTGCCCGTGGCCATCGCCTCGGCGGCGGGCAGCGAGAACCCCTCGTACAGGGACGGCACGCAGGCGGCCTCGGCCGACCTGACCAGGTCGACGAGTTCGGCGTCCGAGATGCCCTTGACGAACTCGACGGCGCCCTCGAGCCCGTACCGCTCGATGGCCTGTGCGACCGGCCCGTCCTCGGCCCGCTTGCCGACGACGACGAGATGCGCGCCGGGATGCTCGGCCCGTACCTTCGCGAGCGCCTCGACGAGGAAGACGAGCCCCTTCAGCGGTACGTCCGCACTGGACGTCGTCACGATCCGGCCCGGCACCCGGGGCACCGAGGGATCGGGTGAGAAGAGGTCGGTGTCCGCGCCGATGTGCACGACGTGGACGCGTTCGTCGCGCACGCCCAGGTGGTCGACGATCTCCTGGCGCGAGGTGCCGGAGACGGTGAGCACGGACGGCAGCCGGCGCGAGACGCGCTTCTGCATGCGCGTGAACGCGTACCAGCGGCGCACCGACGCACGGCGCTTGGCGCTCCCGGCGGCGTCGAGCTCCAACTGGCGGTCCACGGTGATCGGGTGGTGGATCGTGGTGACCAGGGGTGCCCCGATGTCGCCCAACAGCCCGTATCCGAGCGTCTGGTTGTCGTGCACGACGTCGAAGTCGCCGCGCCGGGACCGCAGCAGGCGCCGGGCGCGCAGCGAGAAGGTCAGCGGCTCCGGGAAGCCACCGGTCCACATCGTGCCGACCTCCAGGGCGTCGATCCAGTCCCGGTACTCGTCGCGGCCGGGGGTGCGGAAGGGGTCCGGCTGGCGGTACAGGTCGAGGCTGGGCAGCTCGGTGAGGCTCAGTCCCAGCAGGCCCTCGTCGAGCACGGGGTAGGGCTGGGAGCCGATGACCTCGACGTGGTGGCCGAGGCGGGCCAGCTCACGGGAGAGGTGGCGTACGTAGACGCCCTGGCCGCCGCAGAAGGGGTTGCCCTTGTAGGTGAGGAGCGCGATGCGCAGCGGGCGCTCGCCGCTCCGCTCCGGCACGCGTTCTCGCTGGTGGGAGGTGTCCCCGTCGGCGGCCGGATCCTCCTGGGGACCCGTCTCGATGGCCTCAGCGGTCACTCCCGGCCCCCTTCTGGCTGCACTGTCCCGCAAGATTACGCCAGTGCCCTCCCTGCGGATCATGCCGGGCTCGCGGGCCCGGCGCGCAGTCCGGTCCGGACCGGTCCGGACGGAAGACCCTGGAACGAGTCGCGGACTTGATCGTTCAAGGACCACTGAATCTACCGGCAGGTAGCTCCGCTGTGACCGGCGGCCCGGGTGATTCGCGCCACGGCGCGGCGCCCGTCGGCCGCGCCGCCCCGCGCGGTCCGCGAAGCGGTCGGCCGCGGCCTTCATTACCGTCGGTCACCGCAGGTCACCCGCCGTTCCGGAACGCGAAAGGCCCCGCTCGCCGAGGTCGGCGAGCGGGGCCGTGTGCCGTGCGGTCCGGGTCAGGCCGCGTCACCCCGGAGGGCGCCGCCGGTCTGCCCGGACGGCCTGCGGTGACGCCCGCGAGGGGTCGCCTCGTCGTCCTGGGCGGAGACCGGACCCCGGTGCCTGCCGAGGCCCGCGGCGAGCGCCGCGGCCTCCTCGGCGTCGGCGGCCGGCGGTTCCTTCATGCGTGTGTCGCTCATCGGAAAGGTTCACCCCGTCAACAAGATCCTTCTTTTCAGCCGGGAGAGTCTAACCGGCGGCCACGGGCATCCCACCGGCGGCCACGCGCCCGGTGAGCGGGGCTTGTTGAAGGGGGACGGGCCGTACCGCGGCAGGCTCCGGAGGGCTGAATTCCGCCCCTTCCGGAGCCGCCCCCTCCATCCCCGCGAAGGCCTCGCCGGTACCGCCGCCGCCCGCATCGCCGCGGGTGCCGCCGGTGCCGTCGGTGCCCGGACCGCCCGGTGCGTCGTCCGGGCGCGCACCCGTCCCGCCCGTACCGCCGCCGTCCCTGCCGCCCGTCCCTGCGCCGTCCCGGCCACCCGTCCCCGTGCCGTCCCGGCCGTCCGGGTGGGCCGCCCTCGCGGGCGCCGTCAGCCACGCCACCCCGCACGCCACCGCGTCCGTCGCGTACGGCAGCCGGAGCACGCCCTCCCTCGTCCACAGCCCGGTGCCCGCCAGCCAGCCCTCGGGCGCCGGGAGGTGGTGGAGCCGCCGCTCGGCGGGCCGCCACAGGCCGACCCAGCTGCCGGCCGGCCCGTCGACCCGGAGGGCCACCGCACAGCTCTCCGGTGTCAGCACCTGGCCCGGCTGGATCGCGAACGGCCGCAGCGAGCGGTCGGGCAGCCGCAGGCACTCCGGGAAGCGGACCGGCAGCGTGCTCCCCAGTACGCCCCAGCCGAGCCGGTGGTGGCCCGGCGACGGGGCGTCCGAGCGGATGATCAGCAGACCGCTGTCGGGGTCCGCCAGCAGCAGCCGGTCGTCGCTGTCCTCGGCGATCTGCAGCAGCGGCGACACCTCGCCGCCGCGCTCCAGGTCGACCACGACCGTCTTGGTCCGCCCGTCCGCCTCCCTGTCCAGCGCCAGTATCCGGCCCGTGCCGTCCAGCCAGACCCCGCCCGAGCAGCGGCCCGGCACGTCGGCGAGGTGCTCGGGCCCGAAGCCGCCGCCCGCCACCAGCCACACGGCCGTCGTGCGGGGGCCGACCGCCAGCGCGTACGCCCGCTCGCCGCCCGGGGCGGGTGGCAGCAGCCGCAGCCGGGCGCCCTCGTAACGGCACTCCACCGAGCCGAGCGGCACCTCACCGGTGCCGGGGCCCGTCGGGTACAGCAGGGAGAACAGGTGCCGTCCGCCCGCCTCCCGGTGGATCAGCACCCGCCCGTCGCTCATCGGCAGCACCTCGGTGCCGGGCTCCTCGGGCTGGTTGCCCGGCAGCGGCACGGCATACGGCTCGGGGCCGTCCAGCGTCCAGCGCTCCGGGAACCAGGACGCGCCGTCGAGGGCGAGGCGTGCCGCGTAGGTTCCGTCGGCGGTGATCACGCACTCGGGCCGGGCGGCCCGCTCGACATCGGGCCGCGCGGCGGTACGCACCGCGGGAACCGAGGACTCCGGGACACAGAGCGTCATTGTTCGGTCACCTCCAGCGACGAAAGTAGTCAGCGTCCGCTCAGTCACGGGACCCCCCGGAACCCCTTCACCTATACGGGTGGCGCCGGAACGATTCCCCTGAGGAACCGGAGTGTGTGTGCTGCGCCGGCCGGCGTGCGTGAGCGGCCGGGGAGCCGCTCTCCCGCCGAGTCGGCCGGGGCCGGCGGGGGAGGGGTGCGGGCCAGGTAGCCTTTGACCGTGCCCCGTCTGTCTGAAGTCATCGCCGCGCTCGACGCCCTCTGGCCGCCCGAGCGGGCCGAGGGGTGGGACGCGGTCGGCACGGTCTGCGGAGACCCCGGCCAGGAGGTCACCCGGGTCCTGTTCGCCGTCGACCCGGTCCGGGAGACCGTCGAGGAGGCGCGCGCTCTCCACGCCGACCTGCTGGTCACCCACCACCCGCTCTATCTGCGCGGGACGACCACCGTCTCCGCCGGCACCGCCAAGGGCCGCGTCGTCCACACGCTGATCAAGAACGACATCGCGCTGCACGTGGCGCACACCAACGCCGACCGCGCCGACCCCGGCGTCTCGGACGCCCTCGCCGGAGCGCTGGACCTGCGGGTCCTGCGCCCCCTCGTACCGGATCCGGCGGACGCCGACGGCCGCCGCGGCCTCGGCCGCGTGTGCGAACCGGACCACCCGATGACGCTGAGCGAGTTCGCCGCGCGGGCCGCCGAGCGGCTGCCGGCCACCGCGCAGGGCATCCGCGTCGCGGGCGACCCCGACGCGGTCGTACGGACCGTCGCGGTGAGCGGCGGATCCGGCGACAGCCTCTTCGGCGCCGTACGCGCCGCCGGCGTCGACGCCTTCCTCACCGCGGACCTGCGCCACCACCCGGCGTCCGAGTTCCTGGCGGACGGCGCCCCCAGTCCTCTCGCGCTGCTCGACGCGGCGCACTGGGCCACCGAGTGGCCCTGGTGCGAGCTGGCGGCCGCCCAGCTCGACGAGATCTCCGACCGTCACGGATGGGACCTGCGCGTGCACGTCTCCAAGACGGTCACCGACCCCTGGACCGCCCACGCGGCGTCCTCCCCTACGGACACATCTGGAGCCCCCAACTGAACGCCGCGCCCGCCGACCAGATCCGACTTCTCGACGTCCAGGCCCTCGACACCCGCCTGCAGCAGCTCGCCCACAAGCGCAGGTCGCTCCCCGAGCACGCCGAGATCGAGTCGCTGAACAAGGACCTCATCCAGCTGCGCGACCTGCTCGTCGCCGCGCAGACCGAGGAGAGCGACTGCGCCCGCGAGCAGACCAAGGCGGAGCAGGACGTCGACCAGGTCCGTACGCGGGCCGCCCGCGACCAGCAGCGCCTCGACTCGGGCGCCGTCACCTCCCCGAAGGACCTGGAGAACCTCCAGCGGGAGATCACCTCCCTCGCCAAGCGCCAGGGCGACCTGGAGGACGTCGTCCTCGAGGTCATGGAGCGCCGCGAGTCCGCGCAGGAGCGGGTCGGTGAGCTGACCGGACGGGTCTCCTCCGTGCAGGCGAAGACCGACGACGCGATCAGCCGCCGCGACAGCGCGTTCGAGGAGCTGGACGGCGAGGCCGCCTCGGTGACGAAGGAGCGCGAGGTCATCGCCGCCTCCGTCCCCGCGGACCTGCTGAAGCTCTACGACAAGCTGCGCGAGCAGCAGGGCGGCGTCGGCGCGGCCCGCCTCTACCAGCGCCGCTGCGAGGGCTGCCGCCTGGAGCTCAACATCACCGAGGTCAACGAGGTGAAGGCGGCGGCCCCGGACACGGTGCTGCGCTGCGAGAACTGCCGCCGCATCCTGGTCCGGACCTCCGAGTCGGGTCTGTAGGGCGGGCGTCCGCGTGGGGGAGTCCGGGACGGGGGCGGGCGAGGCCGACGCGGGAGCCGGGGCGCGGGCCGCGAAGGCGGGTGCCGACGTGCGGGCCGCGCGGAACGTCGCCGTGTCCGGCTCGCCGCCGCCCGATCTCGGGGCGCCCGCGGCCTTCGTACTGCTGCGCCACGGCGAGACCCCGCTGACGCCGCGGAAGCGGTTCTCCGGGAGCGGCGGGAGCGATCCGGCGCTCTCGGCCACGGGCCGCGACCAGGCGGAGCGCGCCGCCCGCGCGCTGGCCGCCCGGGGCGACCTCACGGCCGTCGTCTCCTCCCCGCTCGCGCGGTGCCTGCAGACCGCGGGGATCGTCGCGGAGCGGCTCGGGCTCGACGTCGCCGTCGAGGACGGCCTCAGGGAGACCGGCTTCGGACACTGGGAGGGCCTCACCTTCGCCGAGGTCCGTGAGCGCCACCCCCGGGACCTGGACGCCTGGCTGGCCTCGGCGGACGCGGAACCCACCGGCGGGGGCGAGAGCTTCGCCGCGGTCACCGAGCGGGTCGCCGCCACGCGGGACGCGCTCACCGCCGCGTACGCGGGCCGCACGGTCCTGCTCGTCAGCCACGTCACGCCGGTCAAGACCCTGGTGCGGCTCGCCCTGGGGGCACCGCCCGAGGCACTGTTCCGGATGGAACTGTCGGCGGCGTCGCTGTCGGAGGTGGCCTACTACGCGGACGGGAACGCGACCGTGCGAGGGCTCAACGACACGTCGCACCTGCGCTGAGCCCGACGGCGGGCCGCCCGGGGGTCGTACCGTGCCCCCCGGCGGGCTGCCTAACGGCCGTCCCGAAGCGCCGCCGCCTCCCGGGCCAGCGTCTCCACGCGCGCCCAGTCCCGGGCCGCGACGACGTCGCCGGGGAGCATCCAGCTGCCGCCCACACAGCCCACGTTGGGCAGGGCGAGGTAGTCGGGGGCGGAGGCGGCGTCGATGCCGCCGGTCGGGCAGAACCGGGCGTGCGGGAGCGGGCCGGCCAGCGACTTGAGGTAGGCGGTGCCGCCCGCCGCGCGGGCCGGGAAGAACTTCATCTCGCGCACCCCGCGCTCCAGCAGCGCCACCACCTCCGACGTGGTGGACACCCCCGGCAGGAACGGCACCCCGGACGCCCGCATCGCGTCCAGCAGCGCGTCCGTCCAGCCGGGACTCACCAGGAAACGCGCTCCGGCGTCCACCGACGCCGTCACCTGGACCGGCGAGAGCACCGTGCCGGCGCCGACGACCGCCTCCGGGACCCCGTCCGCGATCGCCCGGATCGCGTCCAGGGCGGCGGGCGTCCGCAGGGTCACCTCGATCGCGGGCAGCCCGCCCGCGACCAGCGCCCGGGCGAGCGGGACGGCGTCGGCGGCGTCCGTCACGACGACGACGGGGACGACGGGGGCGAGATCCAGCACCGAGGGGGACGGCGACGGGGGCAGCGACGAGGTCATGCCCTCATCCTGCCCGGCGGGTGCATCATGCGCAAAGGTCGTTGCGCATGATGCAACGGGGGGCTCTGTCGCGACGGCGCCCGACGGCGCCCGACGGCGCCGTGACGGCGGTCAGTGGATCTCCCGCACCACCACGTCCAGCGTCCACGGGGTTCCCGCCCGCTTCGGGGCCCGCGCCTCCACCACGTGGCCGAGGTCGCGCAGGGCCTCCGTCAGCCGGGCCGGGTCCTTCGGAGCGGCGCCCGCGCTGAGGAGGCTGCGGACGATCCGGCCCTTGGTCGCCTTGTTGAAGTGGCTGACGACGGACCGCTTCTCGACCCCGTCCACCGTCCGCGCGTGCAGCACCCGCACGGTCGCCGTGCGCTCCGCGACCTCGCCCTGCGGCTTCCACGCGGACGCGTACGCCGAGGAGCGCAGATCGAGCACGAGCCCGCCGTCCGCGGCCTCGGGCAGCACGGCCGCCATCGGAGCACGCCAGTGCGCCGCCAGCGCCCCGGTACCGGGCAGCTTCACACCCATCGAGCAGCGGTACGAGGGGATGCGGTCGCCGATCCGGACGGCGCCCCACAGCCCGGAGAAGACCAGCAGCGAGCGGCCGGCGCGGCGTTTGGCGGCCGGGTCGAGCGAGGCCAGGTCCAGGGCGTCGTACAGGACACCGGTGTAGACCTCACCGGCCGGACGCGTACCGGCGGTGCGCAGTGCGGCGTTCTTCGCGATCTCGCCGCGCAGGCCCTCGCTCAGACCGAGCACCTCGCGGGCCTTGTCCTCGTCGCCCGCGCACAGCTCGACCAGCTCGTCGAGGACGGCCCGGCGTGCCTCGGCCAGCCCCGGCAGGGACAGCGACTCCGGCTTCAGGGGGGCGCCGCGGCCGGAGGGGGCCTTGCCTTCGGACGGCGGCAACAGCACGAGCACGGTGGTATCTCCTCACGGCACGGAAAGCGGGGATGCGGCCCCGCCTCAGCGTACGGCGCCCGCCGCGGCCCCCGATCCGGAGCCGGTGCCTCCCCACGGCACCCTGGCCACGGGCCCTGACCACTGACCCCCGATTCCCGCCGCCCTGGCCACCCGCCACCCGCCCCGATTCCCACCGCCCCGCCCGGCAGGCCATCCGGCCTCGTCCTGCCGCCCCGCTGCCAGTCCAACCGTCCGGGCCCCGCCGCCTGCTCGCCCGGCCGCGGCCCCGCCGCCGGGCCGCGGGCTCAGCCCGCCCCTCGCCCGGCGTGCCGCGTCGTCCCTCCCGGCCTACGCTCGCCGTATGCCCCGCCGCCCGATACGTGTCACCGGCGCAGCCGAGGTCCCGCTGCGGGCCGCCCTCCATGCGCTGCGCGCCCAACTGGATGTGCCCGAGGCCTTCCCGGACGAGGTGCTGTCCGAGGCCGTACGGGCGGCGCGCGCCCCGGCGCTGCCCGCGTACGACGCGACGGACATCCCCCTCTTCACCATCGACCCGCCCGCCTCCACCGACCTCGACCAGGCGATGCACCTGTCCCGCCGCCCGGCCCGGGCCCCGCACCCGGACGGCGCGAACGGCCCGGCGTCAGGCCCCGGCTTCCGCGTCCGCTACGCGATCGCCGACGTCGCCGCCTTCGTGGCCCCCCTCGGCGCGCTCGACGCCGAGGCCCACCGCCGCGTCACCACCCTCTACTTCCCGGACGAGAGGGTCCCCCTGCACCCGGCCCCCCTGAGCGAGGGCGCGGCGAGCCTGCTGCCCGGCCAGACCTGCCCGGCGGTCCTGTGGACGATCGACCTCGACGCGGACGGCCGCACGGTCGCCACGGACGTACGCCGGGCACTCGTCCGCAGCCGCGCGAAGCTCGACTACGCACACGTCCAGCGGCGGATCGACGACGGCACAGCCGAGGAACCGTTTGCGCTGCTCAAGGAGATCGGGCTGCTCAGGGAGGGCCTGGAGGCGGAGCGCGGAGGCATCTCGCTCAACGTGCCCGAGCAGGAGATCGTCGAGCAGGACGGCACGTACCGGCTCGCCTACCGGGCACCCCTGCCCGCCGAGGGCTGGAACGCGCAGATCTCCCTGCTCACCGGTATGGCCGCGGCCGACCTGATGCTCGCGCACGGCACCGGTGTGCTGCGCACGCTGCCCGCCGCCCCCGACGGCGCGGTCGGCAGACTGCGCCGCACGGCGAAGGCGCTGCGCATCGACTGGCCGCACCACGTCTCGTACGCGGCGCTCATCCGCTCCCTCGACCCGCACAGCGCGCGGCACGCGGCCTTCCTCCTGGAGTGCACGACGCTGCTGCGCGGCGCCGGGTACACCGTCTTCCGGGACGGCCGGATCCCGGAGGTCACCTCGCACGCCGCGGTCGCCGCGCCCTACGCCCACTGCACCGCACCGCTGCGCCGCCTCGTGGACCGGTACGCCTCCGAGCTGTGCCTGGCCGCGTCGGCGGACGCCCCGCCCCCCGAGTGGGTCGGCGCGGCGCTCGACGGCCTCCCGGGGGAGATGGCGGAGGGCACCCGGCGCGCGGGCTCCGTCGAGCGGGGATGCGTCGACCTCGTCGAGGCGGCCCTGCTCAAGGACCGCGTCGGCGACGTCTTCGACGCCTGGGTGGTGGACGTCCAGGACCGCGAACCCTCGTCCGGCACGGTCCAGTTGGAGTCCCCGGCGGTGGTGGCCCGCGTCGTCGGCCCCGACGGCCCCCTCCCCCTCGGCGAACCCCTCCGGGTCCGTCTCATCCGGGCGGACCCGGCCACGGCGAAGGTGACGTTCGCCCCGGCGTGAACCCGGTCGAGGACAGGGGACCTGTGCCACGATCGAGGGATCAGTTCCCCATCTCACGGACGGGTGATCCACCGATGTCCCACTCTGGAGAGCGACCGAAGGAGGGGCGTGACATGACTGCCATGGCACACGAGCCGCTCACGCAGGCGGACGTCCTGCTGGAGGGCTTTCTCGCCCTGGACACCCCAGAGGGTTTCCGGGCGGAGCTGATCGAGGGGGAGATCGTCGTGACGCCGCCGCCGGACGGGGACCACGAGGACTACATCAACCGCGTACTGAAACAGGTGATCAGGCGCTCGCGGACCGACATGGACTACTCCGCGAACAAGGGCCTGAAGCTGCCGAGCGGGGGCAGCTGTCCCAAGAGCCATCTGATTCCCGACGGCACGTTCGCCCCCGCAGACCTGCGGCTCCTCCGGGGCGCCGACTCCTGGATGCCCTGCGACGGCGTCGCCATGGTCGTCGAGGTCACGTCCACCAAGCCGCAGGCCGACCGCGAGACCAAGCGCCGCTGCTACGCCCGTGGTGGCATCCCTCTCTACCTGCTGGTCGACCGCGAGGCGTCCTCCGTCACTGTGTTCAGTGATCCGGAGGGCGACGACTACCGCCAGCTCTGCACGCGCCCCTTCGGCAAGCCGGTCCCTCTTCCCGCCCCCTTCTCCTTCGACCTGGAGACCACCGACTTCCTCTGAGCGCCGGCCGAGGTGCCTCGCGGCGGGACGGGCCCCGGTGACCGGTAGCATGGTCCGTACGGCAGACGAGCCGGGCGGGCGGCCGCGTGGAGGTTCTTGTGGACCTTCCCGAGGAACGTCCGGGCTCCACAGGGCAAGGTGGTGGCCAACAGCCACCCGGGGTGACCCGCGGGACAGTGCCACAGAAAACAGACCGCCGGGGACCTCGCGTCCTCGGTAAGGGTGAAACGGTGGTGTAAGAGACCACCAGCGCCTGAGGTGACTCAGGCGGCTAGGTAAACCCCACCTGGAGCAAGGTCAAGAGGAGCGCTGTGAAAGGCGCTCTGCGCGGACGTTCGAGGGCTGCCCACCCGAGTCCGCGGGTAGACCGCACGAGGCCGGCGGCAACGCCGGCCCTAGATGGATGGCCGTCGCCGGAGGGCCCGCGAGGACCCCCCGGAACAGAACCCGGCGTACAGCCCGACTCGTCTGCCGCCACCAGCGGCTTTGCCTTGGAGGAGGCAGTGCACGCGAGTGGAGACGTTCCGCACCGTCATCGGTACGCGGCCGGGACCACTGATTTCCTGACGGCCTGCAAGGTCGATCAGCCGGCCGTCGCCGGCTCTGCTGCCTGGTGGATGCCGTGCTGAGGCGTGGGCCGAGGGGGGAGGATGATGGGTCCCCGTGGAGGAACAGACACCGGCCGAGCGGGTGCTGAGTCGCTCGTACGTTCCCGCTTACGGACTCCGGTTCGACGTCGTCGAGATGTCGGTCGAGCACCGTCCGGACCGCGGCGTGACGTTGACGTACTGGCTCACCGTGCGCCGCCCCGGCCACCCGGACGAGAGCTGGGTGGTCGCTCTGCCCTGGAACGACACGTCCTGGACGGATGTGCTCACCTCGCCCGCGCCCGCCCCCGACCGGCTGCGGCAGCTCGTGCGCCTCGTCCATGCCCACCTGGAGGAGTGGTGGGACACGAAGGGTCACAACCGGCAGTCGGCGAAGAGGGGGCGGCGGCTCGCCTGAGCCTCTCGCGCCCGGCGCCGGCGTCGGTACGTGGACCGCCGTTCTCCTTGGCCGAGACGACACGGCGGATCGGCTGGTAGTGATGTGTTTGTCCGGTTCCGTGGGGAGGGCCGGCCTGTCAGGCTGTCGCGGAGGGCCGCGCGGGCCGTTCACCGTCGCAGGGAGTTCAGTTGAGTACGGAGATCGATGTTCTCGTCCTGGGCGGGGCGGGAGTCGACACCATCGTGCACGTGCCGGAGCTGCCGCTTCCGTACGCCGACAGCCATATGGTGCCGGCGATCGAGGCGCGGGCCGGACAGACCGGGGACTTCGTGGCCCTGGGGACGCACGCGCTGGGGCTGCGGACGCATCACATCGACATGGTCGGCGACGATCACGAGGGCGATCTGGTCCGGGCCCTGCACCGGGACCGCGGCATCGCCCTCACCGCCGTCCCGCAGCCCGCCGGGACCAAGCGGGCGGTGAACCTGGTCGGCCCCGACGGCCGGCGGCTGTCGCTGTACGACACCGGCCGGTCGCGGGACGGGGACCGGCTGCCCCCGGACACCGTCGCCGCCCTCGCCCGGGTGAGCCGGCACGCGCACGTGTCCATCACCCAGCCCTGCGCCGACGCCCTGCCGGTCCTGCGTTCCGCGGGCGTGACGATCTCCACCGACCTGCACGACTGGGACGGCGTCGACGCGTATCACGAGGCGTTCGCCCGTGAGGCAGACATCGTGCTCCTGTCGACCGCGGCCCTGGCCGACCCGGAGAAGACCATGCGGCGGATCGCCGAGCGCGGGCGGGCCACCGAGGTCGTGGCCACCGCCGGGGCCGAGGGCGCCTACCTGCTGTTCGACGGGGAGTTGACCCACGTGCCCAGCGTGACGCCGCCCGCCGCCATCGTCGACTCCAACGGCGCGGGCGACTCCTTCGCGGCCGGCTACCTCTTCGGGAGACTCACCGGCACCACCCCGGCGGAGGCCGCCCGCTACGGGGCGATCGCCGGGGCCCACGCCTGCACGGTCCCGGCGACCGGGACCGGCTTCCTCACCCGGGACGAGCTGATGGCCCGTGCGGAGGTGCGCGAGAGCGGGCGCTAAACCCCCGTCACGAAGACCGGGATTCCGGCGCGCCCAGGGAGCGGCCGGTGACGCCGGCCAGGTGCGCCTCGAAGAACTCCCGTGCGTCCGGCGTCAGGGAACGCAGGGCGACCAGGGCCGTCAAAGCCACGTCGCAGAGTTCGGACCGTACGTCGTCCCAGCTGTTATCTGGGGTTGTACTCAAATACATGCTGGTCAGAGCGCTCTACGGATGTCAGTTACGTGAGGCACGTCTTCTTCGGGTGATCGGAGGTCATCACCGCGTGTTCCTACGCAGGGCCAGCAAGCTCATTAGCTTGCGAGTGAACCGGTGCATGTGGGGGTCGAGGGTGTCCGCTGGTGTGGCGAGGACCTGGTCCAAGGAGAGCCACTTGATCGCGTCGAACTCGGCTTCGTCGAAGGAAGTGACCTGGCCTGCCTCCCCCCGCAGGACGTACCACAAGGACACATCAGTGTGCTGTCCCTGGCCGCGAGTACGTGTGACGGTGAGGAAGATCGGGCGGTCCCCGGTGGCCGAGGCGGGGACGGCTTCGATGCGCAGCTCTTCGCGGCATTCACGAAGGACTGTGTGCCAGGGATCCTCTGTCGGCTCGACGTGGCCGCCGCTGGGAAGCCACAAGCCGGCCTTGCGGTGGGCAACGAGTAGGAGTTCCTCGCGCGTCTCATCGAGCACGACGAAGTAGCTGACCAGGTGCGTCGCGGGGGTGGCGGGCTTCAGCGTTCTATAGAGAGGCGCTCCGCCAGTGATCCACTCTGCTGCTGTGGCGAGGTGTTTCTGCTCCTGGTCGTCCCAGGGCTCGATGCCGCTGAGCACCTGCATCAGCTGGGCGCGGAGTAGTTGGTCGGGGGCGTTTGAGGAATCCATGGTGACCACGGGCACATGATGGCAGGGAGCCGCAACCTCTCGCTGGTCAAGTCAGCCAGCGCTAGCGGACGGGGCCCTGCTCGTCGATGAAGAAGTCAGGCGTTCCACAGAACAGGTCAGTGGTCACCGGTCCGTAGGCGATGTTGAAGGTGTCCAACCAGTAGGACCAGTCCCGGATCCCCAGTGCGCTGCTGAAGCGGTAGTTCAGCTGCCAACGGACCCACTGCCCGGGAACAAGTCGCACGGCCGGCAGGCGTCGTCGCCGCGGCGGCAGGGCAAACAAAGGCTGCACTCGCGGGAAGACCCGCAGGCGTCCTTCGACTTCACGGAGTTGGACATTGACCTCGCCGAGGTCCTCAAGAGTGTCATGAGGCTGAAAGTCGTTCTCCTCACGCATGCGCACCACGTGCGCCAGCGAACTCGACGCATGTGGAAGAGGGAACCCGATCGGGGCGGCATTCCTGCGCGCGGCACTCTCACCTCCCCGCGACTCCTTGGTCCACGAGGTCCGTACCCACTGCACAGTGATCTCCACGCCGTCTCACTCCCCGCTCAACTCGTCGAGGATCTCGCCGTAGTAGCGGCGCCGCTGGCTCAGTGTCTGGGCGACCTCCTTGTCTGTGACCTGGGAGATTTTCCCGAGGTGCTCCAAGAGGTTGTCCCGCTGGGGATGGCCAGAGTCTTTGACGTACTCCGTGGTGATGGACACTCCGGCAGTGAGCAGCAGGTGGTGGGGAAGGCCGCACCAGGTGTCGAAGCTCCGGCAGACGGCTTCCCACAGGAGCCAGACGTCCTCGGCACGGCGCTCTTCGGCGACCCGCAGGGCGGCGAGTTCGATGCTGTGGCTGAATCCCCAGGAATGCCCATGCCAGCGTGTCTCCTGAAGGAGCAGGAACCGGGCGAAGCTCCCGTCTTCCTGGCAAGGGTCCCGGACCAGGGCTTCGAGGACCTGCTGCCTGTCCTCCCAGCGGGCGTCCATGGGCAGCCCATCCTCAGTGTGCTGCCCGTCGAACTCCAGAAGTTCCCATCGCTCGGGGTCCCCGCGCCACCAGGCCAGGTCGGGTATCGCGAGACGGCTCATTGGCGTGTCTTTCGTGCGGGGAAGAGTGACATCGTTGCATGTGCGTGATCAGCATCGACAAGGACGCCCCAGCTTCGCATGGCTGCTGCTACGGCCAGGGTCGCCTGCGAGCAATCTGAGGGGCGATTACGTTGAGTCGCGGTTCTGGTCGCGCATCATGTTCCGCAGGGCCGTCCGGGCGGCGGCCAGGTCGTCCTGTGCCTCGGCCAAATCATCCTGCAGGCTGTCGCGGTCTGCTTCGGCTCGGGCCAACTCTGAGGCGAGCCGTTGGTTGGCGATGGACAGCTCCTGAACACGGGCGAGCAAGTCCTTGGCCGAGACGGCGTCGACCTGCTCGCCGAGGCTGCGCTGCACTGCGGCCCTGAGCCGGGCACGTTCTTCGGTGAGCGTCCGGACCTGGGCACGCGCAAACTCAAGGTCGGTCGCCAGGCTCACGGCGCTGGCCACGGCTCCTTCCTTGCGCTGCCGAGTTACGCCGACCGCCTGGCCCGCGCGAGCGGATTCGATGTGCTCGCGAACCCCTTCGGCGTAGACGAGCCAGTTTGAGACGCCAGCCCGCTTGGCGACTGCGAGGAACGTGATCGGGTCGCCGTCGGCCTTCATCTGATCCACTACAGCGAGCACCCTTGCGCGCTTCTCCCGACTGGCCTTCTGCCGGGATTCAAGCAGCACTTGAGCTCGTGTACGCGGCTCCGCCGTCATGCGACTACCTCCGGAGGACCGAATGCGGGCATGCCCAGGCTCACAGCGCCCTTCGAGGCCCCAGCACGGAGCTTTCGCAGAACCTTGCTGGCCTCCTCGACCTCGTGTCGCATCTCATCGGGCATCGAAGCCAGTTTCTCCTTCTGGTTCTCACGGACGGCTTGGAACGCAGCGATCTGGTCGTCCAGGTTCCGGATGACGAACTCGGCGGCGCCGGCCGCGGCAGCGACCTCACGGTCCGCCTTCAACGCACGGATGTGCTCCTCAACGGCAGGCAGGTAGGAGGGATCGGGTCGGTACGAGCCGCAGCCAGCGCATTGGGACCGGATGGGGCACGCCTTCCCGCCGGCCTTCACGTTGGTGGGTTCGATGCAGTTTCCGAATGCCACCGCTACTGACCGCATCTCGTACGCTGTGCTCGATCTCATCGGAGCAGGAGTGCCGAAGCGGTCGGTGGTCAGACTCTTGATGGTGTTGATGGCCTCCCGCTTCATCTTGATGCTCACCTTGTAGTAAGCCGCAGTGGTGTCGGCGGACTTGTGATCCATCAGGTCCTGGAGGACGTGCTGCGGCATACCGGCGTCGGCGTATCGCTGGCAGAAGGTGTGGCGGAAGGCGTACGGGTAAATCAGCGACCGTTCGAAAGGCAATGGTGCGCCGTCCGGGCCGAGTTCTTCGGAGTGGATCTCCGGGATCGAATCGACCCATGTCCGGATGGCAGCACCGATGTTACCGGTAGTCAGGTGGCCGGTGGCGGCATTGTCGGTGATCGCAGGGAACAGGAAGGGGAGGGTCCGAGAAGGCAGGTCGAGTCGCTCCCGGACCGATGTCCACTCTTTCACCGCGCTGACCGTGTCCCTGTCCAGGGGAAGGCGTCGCCGGAGCCTACGTGCCTTGGTGTTGTCCCAGATCAGCTGGTACTCACCGCCGTCGTACTCCAGGCAGCCCAGGCCAAGAGCGCCAATCTCGTTGGGACGGCGTCCGGTGTCTCTCAGCAGCACGTAGACCGTGCGGAACATGGCCCGGATGCAGTCCGTCGGCATACTGCCGTAGGTCATCCCCACACCGATGAGGTCGACGTGCTTGTCGAGCTGAGCAACGACCGACTCGGGAAGGGCCTTGCCGATGTTGTCCTCATCAACTTTGTCCCGCTTGATGCGGTGCTCGTTCGTATGGAGAACGAACCGAGGAGAGAGATCATCAAGGACTCCTTCGATTCGGCCGAATTCCAGGAGCTCCGTGAAGAGCTTCAGTAGCCGGGCCCGGGAGTCGTTGCTGCGGGGCTTCCCGTCTCTGCGAACGGACACCCTGAACTCGTTGACGACCGCCGTCATGTCCGCGAAACCCAGTCCGGCTGGGTCGGAACCAGCACGCCGGGTAGCGAGGGCACGAGAGGCGATCGTGCAGGCCAGGAGCCGGTCACGAAGAGCCGAGGACCCCGGACTCGTCGTGCGAGCCCAGTGCATCGCTACTTCCCTTAGCCATGGCTGGAGGATGGGGGTGAAGTCGATTTCGCCCTCACGCACGCGGAACCCGGACCGCGTGCGCGCCGGTAGAGGGGTATCGAGCGCCCGCAGGTCCCACACCGGTTTGGCGGTCTCGTCGATACCGCGGTGTGCGTCGAGGCCTCTGGTGATGTCCCGCTTGACTTCCTTGATCAGAGACTGAGTCGCCGTGCATGTGGTGTCGGAGGGGCCAGGCGTGGCGCCAATCGCGAGAGCCACCGAGGGGATGCCGGCGAGCAGCTTGACGATCTTCCTGACCTGAGTCGGACGGAGAACCTGGCCCCGCGCGTCCCTCTTCTGGAGGGCGTAAAGCAGTTCCAGGCGCGTCGTCTCCTCAAGAGGAACGAGGCTGAACTCGTTCTGGAGGAGGAACGGCACCCGGGTCTCGGTCCACCTGGCCAGGTCCTCGCTGCTGTCCCGGCCGCTCTCGCGGGCGCACGCCGCCCACAAGTTGCGGTGCGCATAGCAGAGGTGCGTCGGAAGGCTCTCCTCGCTTCGGCACCCTCGGACCGCGCAGAGAGGCAGCCCGGGGAACGGCTCTTGTGCAGTTGCCCATGCCTCACGCTCAGCCGCGTAACGGCTGATCCTGGCATCGTGGCCGTAAGTCCTGCGTACATGGCTGCGCCAGACCGAGTAGTGGCTGTGGCAGAGCTGCCCTTTGATCCTGTCACGTCCGCAAGCGGGGACAACGCATCGCTCAGGCCTGGCGTGGAACCTCCGGTTGCGTCGCGGGACAAAGGTCTGGTCGAACTCTGTTTCCGTCAGTTTGGACGCGCGGTAATCGATGTTGCAGCTTCCGCAGTACGTCGGCCCCTCGGTCGGGGAGTCGCAGAGAGGATGACGGCAGCGTCGAGATCCAGTGAGCGGGTTGTCCGGGTCTCCGACGAACAGCAGATCGTGAGGATTCCATTCACCGGGCCTCCAGCACTTGTCGATGGCGTCCTGAAGCCAGGTGTTCCAGGACCGGAGCAGGTGATCATCAGTCGGCAGAGCCGCGATGCCTACGTTCCTCGCCAAATTGGCCCCGTCATTCACCGCTGTGCGGCCCTTCGCATCTCCGAGACCGCCGTCACAGCGTCCCGTTTTTCCTGGTCGCTGGCGTGCAGGTAGATCTCCATCGACTGCTCGCTGACATGCCCGAGCAGGTCCTGCACCACATGACGCTGCTTGCCCTGGCGAATCCACCGCGTCGCGGCCGAGTGCCGGAACATGTGCGGTCGTGTGGCGAAGCCCGCCCGTTTGGCAAGCCGCGCGAACAGGTCGTACGTGGCTTGGTACTTCATCGGCGAACCCAAAGGCCCACGGAACAGGTTGACGAACGTCATGTCGCAGGACGCGGCCTCGGGCACGGCCTCCCGTTCCCACTGGTAGTCGGCGTAGAGACCGACCAGGCCGTCGCTGACCGGGACCGACCGAGGCTGCCGCGACTTGGCCAGGGCTCCATTGGAGTTCTGGCGACGGCGCACATGGATGTGAGGACCGACCGTGCGGCACCCGAGCGTCGCCGAGTTCGACAGCAGATGCATGTCCTCCCGTCGCAGACCCAGGGCTTCCCCGATGCGCACACCTGTTTCTGCCAGGAGCGTCACCAGGAACCGGTCGCGAGAGTGGCATGTGAGGTCGATGATGCGGAGGATCTGCTCGTCGGTCAGGTACTCGTAGCCGGAGATGGCGACTTTGAACTTCAGCTTCCGTGCACGCACAGTGCGGTACTGATCGTCCTCACCGGTGTTGTAACCGGTCGGCATGTGGTGGAGGAGCCTCGGCTCGGTCAGCAGAGCGATCAAGTCTGCGGCGACCCACCCGTGCAGGGAGCAGTGCCTGAGGAACTGGCATGTGGTGGTCATGATCGCGTTCGCGGTCTTCTTGCTGCGGTGCCGGGGCTCGGCGAGCACCCTCTGACTCCTGGCCGGCAGGGGTTTGTCAACCAGCCAGTGCAGGAACTGAGCAAGCTGAACGACGGTGGGTTCCGCCCAACAGATACCGAACTCCGCACAGTAGGACAGGTACAGCGCCACCCGGCCCGCGTAGCTGCGCAGGGTATTGACGGATGCGTCCTCCTGGGAGGCCAGCGCGGTCAGGTACGAAGTCGCCTCAGGGTGGATCTCGTAGTCCTTGCTGATGACGATCCACGTCGTTGCCTCATCGGAGGGCCTGATGGCCTTCTCAGCCCGGTAGGCGCGGGGCTTGGAAGAGGGTCTGGCTGACGTCACTGAAGTCCCCCAAGATAGTTGTCTGTCACGTAGAGAACGCGCAAACGTCACTTAGGTAACTGAACTTCAGGACTTACTAGAGATAACAGCTGTGGGACGTCCCCTTGCGCGGGTTCTGGCCCGTCGCGCCGATCACCGCCTCGGCGACTTCCCCGACCTCCTCCGACAGCTTCAGGATGCGCAGCAGCAGGCCCTCCTGCCCGCCGTGCGCCCTGTTCTCGTCCAGCCAGGCGTGCAGACGCCCGATCGACTCCCAGACGTCCGTGACGTCCGTGCCACCCGTGTCATCCGTGACGCCGGTGTTCTCGGGCTGCCCCGTGCTCTCTTCGCTCATGGCGGCAGCCTGCCATCCGGGCGGCCGCCCCTCAGGCCCTACTCCTCGAACAGCGGGTCCTGTTCGCCCTCGGCCGCCCGGCGCACCCTCCTGGTCCGCGCGCCCACCACCACCAGCGTGGCCGCCGCCGTCACGGCGAGAGCCACGGGGACCATCCAGTCCCGGTTCGCCGTGTGGCCCAGCAGGTGGTCGAGGGAGAGCCGGCCGGGGCCCGCCACGGCGATGCCCGCCGCGGTCAGCCCGAGCGACGCCGCGTGCTCGTAGCCGCCGCTCTGGGCGAAGAACCCGTTGGGTACGTGCACCGCGGACGCGCCCGCCATCGCACCCGCCGCTGCCGCACCGGCCGCAGGCGTCGCGAGGCCGAGCGCGAGCAGTGCGCCGCCGCCGGCCTCGGCCAGCCCCGCCGCCGTCGCGCTCGCCTTGCCCGGCGCGTACCCGACGGACTCCATGAACTGCCCGGTCCCCGCGACCCCGCCCCCGCCGAACCAGCCGAACAGCTTCTGCGCACCGTGTGCGGCCAGCACCCCGCCCGTCCCCAGACGGAGCAGCAGCAGTCCCACGTCGCTTCGGTCGAAACAGGTCATCTCGCGTCTCTCCTCAGGCAGCCGATGCGTCCACGTTCGCACCGGGTACCCGCCCGCCACCTGTCCGGACCGCCGTTCGGGTGGCGGGTGAGTGGCGGGCCGTGGAAGCCGGTGTGAGCCTGGCTGTCATGACGATTCAGGTAGCCAGACTCAGCGACCCGGCCGTGCGGGCCTTCGTCACCGCCCTCAACGCGCACGACCGCGACGCCTTCCTGGCCGTACTCGCCCCCGACGCGACGATGTCCGACGACGGCCTGGACCGGGACCTCGACGAGTGGACCGAGCGGGAGATCTTCTCCTCGAACGGCCACATCGACGTCGACAACCAGTCGCGCGGCGGCCTCGCCCTCGTCGCCCGCTACCGCAACGACGCCTGGGGCGAGATGCGTACCCGGTGGCACTTCACGGTCGACGGCAGCAGGATCACCCGCTTCGAGACCGGCCAGGCCTGAGCCCGCCCGGCGGCATCTCAGGACACCGGCTGCTGCCCGGACCGCTGCCCGGCGTGCTGCTCGGTCAGCGTGATCCGGCCCTTTCTGATCGTGGCCAGGCGCGGTGCCCGGCGGGCGATCGACGAGTCGTGGGTGACCAGGACGAACGTCAGCCCGTACTCGTGCCACAGCCCTTCGAGCAGGGCCATGATGTCGTCGCGGGTGCCCTCGTCGAGGTTGCCGGTCGGCTCGTCGGCGAGGAGCACCTTGGGCCGCTTGACCAGGGCGCGGGCGATGGCGACCCGCTGCTGCTGGCCGCCGGACAGCTCGGTCGGCACATGGCCGAGCCGCTCGCCGAGGCCGACCGACCGCAGCGCCTCCGCCGCCCGCTCGCGCCGCTCCGCGGGCTTCACCCCGAGCGGGACGAGCGCCGTCTCGACGTTCTCCTGCGCGGTCAGGGTGGGGATGAGGTTGAACGCCTGGAAGATGATGCCGATCTTCTCGGCGCGCAGCCGGGTCAGCCTGGCCTCGCTGATGGAGGCGAGGTCGACACCGTCCAGCTCGACGCTGCCCGAGGTGGGCCGGTCGAGGCCGCCGATCATCTGGAGCAGCGTGGACTTGCCGCCGCCGGTGGGGCCCTGGATGACGAGCTGGTCGCCGTCCTCGATGACGAGGTCGACACCGCGCAGCGCGTCCACCGTCTCCTTGCCCCGCGAGTAGCGCTTGGTGACGCCGGTCAGTCTGTACATGGGTTGCGTTCTCCGTAGGTGAGAGCAGGGGGGTTCAGGTCAGGTCACATCAGGTGGGGCGGGGCGGGGCGTCACGTTTCGCGGGTGCGGACGTGACGCCCCGGCTCGGGCGCCGGTGCGGGCGCCGGTTCACGGGCCGGTGTCTACGAGACGCTGCGCAGCGCGTCCGCGGGCCGCATCCGTGAGGCGCGCCAGCCGCCCATCGCGCCGGCGATCAGACCGCCCGCGATGGCGAGGCCGGCCGCGAGCGCGATGGTGGTCGCCGAGACCGGTGCGGACAGGGCGATCTCCATCGTGCTGGACGCCGTCCGGCGGCCGGGGCCACCACCTCCGGGGCCGCCGCCCATACCTCCGCCCGTACCACCGCCCGAGCCGAGCTGGGCGGTCAGCTTCGGGCTGATCGCCGTCACCGCGTACGCGGCGCCGAGGCCGAGGGCGATGCCGAGCGCGCCGCCCAGCAGGCCGTTGACCATGGACTCGCCGACGACCTGCCGGGTGACCTTGCCCGACGGCCAGCCGAGCGCCTTCAGCGTGCCGAACTCCCGTACACGGCGGCTGACCGCCGAGGAGGTGAGCAGGGCGGCCACCAGGAACGCGGCGACGAGCACCGCGACGGAGAGCCACTTGCCCACGCTGGTCGCGAGGTTCGCGGCCGTCGACAGTGAACCGGAGACCGTGTCGGCGAGGTCGGCGGAGGTGGTGACCGTCGTCCCCGAGATGTTCTTCTGGATGGCCGACTTCACAGCGTCGATCTGCTGGGAGTCGGTCGCCTTGACGTAGATCGTGGTGACCTTGTTCTTCGCGTCGCCCAGCGTCTGCGCCTGCTTCAGCGGCAGATAGACGTCCGTGGCCGAGTCACCGCTGTCCGGCGTGGCGATGCCGATGACCTTGTACTTCGTGCCGGAGATCGTGACGGCTCCCCCGACCGTCTTCTTGTTCTTCTTGGCGTACGAGGTGCTGAGCACCGCGACCTTCGCGTCGCTCTGCGCCGTCGTGAACGTCGACCCCTTGGTGACCTTCGACGTGGCGAGCGGTCCCAGGTCCTGGTTGCTCACGTCCACACCGGCGACCGAGTACGAGTTGACGTCGAAGGAGGCGCCCCCGCCCTCGACGCGCGGCCTGCCGGTGCTCTGCCCGCCGCCGGGGCCGCCCTGGCCGCCGCCCTGCTGCTGCGTCGATGACTGCGCCTTGCCCTGGGTGAAGCTGCCGTCGACCTTCGTCACGTTCAGGCTGAGCGCGCCCACCGCGTCGGCGACGCCCTTCTGCGCGGCGACGTCGGTGACGAGCGAGGACTTCAGCGACTGCCCGCCCTGGGTCATCACCCGGTCGGAGCTCTGCGTCGTGTCGTCGTCCGACTTGGCGTCGAAGTCGAACCTGGGCCGGCCCGACGCGTCCCCCGAGGGGGCCGCCATGGCCTTGGTGACCGTCATGTCCGTACCGAGCCCGTACAACGACTTGAGGACCTTGTCCTGTGCCTGCTGCATACCGGCCGACACCGAGTTGACGGTGATGACCAGTGCGATACCGAGCGCCAGACCCATGGCGATGACCAGAGCCGCCCTCTTGCGCCGGCTCAGCTCGCGCTTGAGATAGATGCCAAACATCCCGTTCCTCGAAGGTTCTCGGCGCCCGCTGTGGGCGCGGCACCACAAGCTAGGGAGGAACTCTTTCGGCACCCTGAGTACAAGGTGTGCAGGGGCTGAGAATGCGGGCCCCGCGCTCAGATTCCGGTGAGACAGTCCATTCCCAGGCCGCTGAGGGGCAACTGCCAGGAACGGACAGTGGGATGGGGTGGCGGTGAAGAAGAGCGGGCCCGTCCCGGTGGCACCCTCCGGTGGGACGGTGGGGGCGCGTACCGGGCGGGCCCGCGCCTTTGCCATTCCTTTGTGACCCCGCCGTGCACCGCCCCGCTCCCGCTTTGTACGGTCCCGGAATGCGTGCCTCTTCACCGGAATCCCGGCGTTCCGTCACCGAGCCTCCGCGTTCGGACTCTCAGCCCTCCCCGCACCACCGGCTCTCCCGGCGTGCCGCTCTCGGACTCGCCGTGGCCGTGCCGCTGGCGGGCGTCGCCGCGGCCGGCCCCGCCTCGGCGGCGGCCGTCGTCGGCGGTGAGCGCCTGGGCCGCCCGGATGTCCAGGTGCGCGGGGTCGCCCGGCCGCCGAAACTCACCGCCCGGGCCTGGCTGGTGGCCGACCGGGACAGCGGCGAGGTGCTCGCCTCGTACCACGCGCACCGGCGTCTCGCCCCCGCGTCCACGCTGAAGATGCTGTTCGCCGGCACGGTGCTGGACAAGTTCGAGCGGACCGACACGCACAAGGTGACCGACGCCGAACTGGCCGACGTGCCCGCGGGATCCAGCCTCGTCGGCATCAAGTCCGGCATCACGTACACCGTGGAGCAGTTGTGGCTCGGTGTCTTTTTGCGCTCGGGCAACGACGCGGTGCACGTCCTGAGCCACATGAACGGCGGTGTCGCCGAGACGGTCGCGCAGATGCAGGCCGAGGCGGAGGACCTGCAGGCCCTGGACACCCAGGTGCGCAGCCCCGACGGCTTCGACCACAAGGGGCAGACGTCGTCCGCGTACGACCTCACGCTCTTCGCCCGGCACGGGCTGAAGAACGCCGACTTCAGGGAGTACTGCGCGACGCGGACCGCCGATTATCCGGCCGGCAAGAAGACCTTCCAGATCCAGAACACCGACCGTCTGCTGACGGGCGCGTGGGGGATGGAGACGTACAAGGGCCTGATCGGCGTCAAGAACGGTTACACCAGCCACGCCGGGAACACCTTCACCGGTGCGGCGACCCGCGGCGGACGCACCCTCATCGTCACCGTGATGCACCCCAGAAGCGGCGGCAACACCGTGTACGAGGAGACGGCCGAGCTGCTCGACTGGGGGTTCAGGTCGGCGGGGCGGGCGCGTGCGGTGGGCGCGCTCGTCGATCCGCTCAGCGAGGGCGGCGCGACTTCCTCGCCGACGCGGAAGTCGGTCAAGGCTGCGGCCGGTGCGCCGGGTTCGGCCTCGAAGGACGGGTCGTCCTGGGGGCTGCTGGGCGGTGCCGGGGGAGCGGTGGCGCTCGTCGCGGGCGGCGCGGCGGTGTGGCGCAACCGGTGGCGGGGGCGGCAGGCGGAGCAGTAGGAGCTGCTGACATCCCCTGGGGTCCTGGGATGCCGGCAGTCATGACGTCCCCTGAAGCGGTGGGATGTCGGCAGTCGTTCCGCGGTCCGGAGCTCACCTCGCGGTCCCGCGCGAGGTCCGCCCCCACCCGGGCCGCGGAACGACTGCCTCCCCCCTCGGCGAAGCATGGAGCGTTTCCGGCTGGCGGAGGCCCTGTGCTTCAAGTGTGAAGCTTGCGTGGAGGCCAGTAGAACATAGGTCTGTCACCGGCGGGAACAGTGCGGAAGATGATTTTCCGGTTGTGTGGGTTGAGTTGTGGACCGGCTGGGGCGGGTGTGAGGGGTGCGGCTCGGGTCCGGGTGGGCCGTCTCCTCGGCCTCCAGGGGGAGTTCCCTCATGTCGGCCGCCGCGGTGCCGATGCCGGTCCGGCCGCGGGCGTCGCGGTACGGGCGGCCGTCCAGGGACGGTGGCGTGGTCCGGTGTCCGGAACTCACCCGGCCGACATCTGACTGTTGTGTACGCGACAGATGCTCGTCGACCCTGACGACTCCAATGCCTCGTACCACCACCGTCAGGGGAGGGCCAGATGACACCCGCAGCCCATCAGCCACCGCACGCCCCGTCGCAGCACGCCCCCGAACTGCGCAGCGCCGCCCGCCGGCTGGGGCGCCGCCGTTTCCTCACCGTCACCGGGGCGGCGGCGGCGCTGGCGTTCACCACGAACCTGCCCGCCGCGGGCGTCGCGAGCGCCGCCGAACTGGACGCCTCGAAGATCACCGACGACCCGTTCA